>NZ_JAOZYC010000134.1:0-86043 GCF_035798155.1 Streptomyces endophyticus
GGGCTCCCGGGCGTCGCGGGCGCACCCGTGGCACCGCGCGGCGGCGTCGCGAACCCCGTCGGCTCCGCCCCGGTCACCCGGGCCCCCTCGGCACGCGCCGCGATCCCCTCGGCGAGCTCACCGGGAAGCCAGGCGTCGGTCGCGGGCCCGGGACCACCGGGCTGCGCCTCACGGATCACCTGGACCGTCTCGATGACCTCCCGCACCGTCGGCCGGTCGGCGGCGGGCTTGCTGAGGCAGCGGGATATCAACTCCCGCAGGGCGTCCGGGACCTTGGACAGATCCGGCTCCTCGTGCACGACCCGGTAGAGCACCGCGTGCGGCTCGCCCTCCCCGTACGCCGTGCTCCCGGTGGCGGCGAACACCGCGGTCTGGCCGAGCGCGAAGACATCGGCGGACCCACTCGCGGAGCCGCCGAGCACCTGCTCCGGAGCCATGTACGCGACCGTGCCCACGGCAGCCCCGCTGCGCGTCACGGACGTCGCGTCCGCGGCCCGCGCCACACCGAAGTCGATGACGCGGGGCCCGTCGGAGGCCAGCAGCACGTTCGACGGTTTCAGGTCGCGGTGCACGATCCCCGCGTCGTGCACCGCCTGCAGCGCCTCCGCGATCCCGGCCGTCATCCGCAGCACCGTGTCCACCGGCAGCGGCCCGTGCTCGCGCACCGCCTCCGCGAGTGAGGGCCCGGGCACGTACGCCGTCGCGCACCACGGCACCGGACTCTCCGTGTCGCTGTCGACGACCGGCGCCGTGTAGAGCCCGTGCACCTTGCTCGCCGCGGCGACCTCGGTGCGGAATCTGCGGCGGAACTCCGGGTCCTCGGCCAGCTCGGGTCTGATCACCTTGACCGCGACGGCCCGGCCGCCCGGCGTGTGCGACAGATAGACGCGCCCCATGCCACCGGAGCCGAGCCCCGCGACCAGGCGGTACCCGCCCACCGTCCGCGGATCCTTGTCGTCCAGCGGACGGAAACCGCCATTGCCGGGCTCCCTGTTCGCCCACACGTCGCGCTGCACCCCCAGGTTGCGTCGAGGGTCCATTGCATCACGTGACGTACCGCACCCCACCGTCGGTGCCGGGGCAACGCAAAAGACCCCAGAGTCATCTGGGGTCTTTACTCTGTGTCCGAGGGGGGACTTGAACCCCCACGCCCGATAAAGGGCACTAGCACCTCAAGCTAGCGCGTCTGCCATTCCGCCACCCGGACTAGGTGTCTGCCGCCTGTGTGCGGGGCGTTTCCCGCGGCGACAGAGAGAACATTACCAGGGTTTCGGAGTGCCTCGATCAGCCCCCCGGCCCGGTCGTCCCGCCTGTGAACGGCACGTGACGAGAGGCGCCCGGCCTTGGGTCCGGAGGCCGGGAGAGAGAGGATGAGAGGCATCCACGGCAAGAGAGGAACCAGCGTGAGCGAGCCGAGCACGGGCAGGGCGGTCTCCGGGCAGGACGAGGTCGTCGACCTCTGCCGCGAACTGATCCAGATCGACACCAGCAACTACGGCGACCACTCAGGACCGGGCGAGCGCAAGGCCGCCGAGTGGACGGCGGAGAAGCTCGCCGAGGTCGGCCTCGAACCGAAGATCTTCGAGTCCCACCCCGGCCGCGCCTCCACGGTCGCCCGGATCGAGGGCGAGGACCCCTCGCGGCCCGCCCTCCTCATCCACGGTCACACCGACGTCGTCCCGGCGAACGCGGCGGACTGGACCCACCACCCGTTCTCCGGCGAGATCGCCGACGGCTGCCTCTGGGGCCGCGGCGCCGTCGACATGAAGGACATGGACGCGATGACCCTCGCGGTCGTCCGCGACCGGCTGCGCACCGGGCGCAAGCCCCCGCGCGACATCGTCCTCGCCTTCCTCGCCGACGAGGAGGCCGGCGGCGTCTTCGGCGCCCGCCACCTGGTGCGCAACCACCCGGACCTCTTCGAGGGCGTCACCGAGGCGATCAGCGAGGTCGGCGGCTTCTCCTTCACGGTGAACGAGCAGCGCCGGCTCTACCTCGTCCAGACCGCCGAGAAGGGCATGCACTGGATGAAGCTGTCCGTGGCCGGCACCGCCGGGCACGGCTCCATGATCCACCGGGACAACGCGATCACCGAGCTGTCCGAGGCCGTCGCGCGCCTCGGCCGCCACAAGTTCCCGGTCCGCGTCACCAAGACGCTCCGACACTTCCTCGACGAGCTCGGCGACGCCCTCGGCACCGAGCTCGACCCGGAGGACATGGAGGAGACCATCGCCAAGCTCGGCGGCATCGCCAAGCTGATCGGCGCCACGCTCTCCAACACCGCGAACCCCACGCAGCTCAACGCCGGGTACAAGGTCAACGTGATCCCCGGCGAGGCCACCGCCAACGTCGACGGCCGCTTCCTGCCCGGCCACGAGGACGAGTTCCTCGCCGACCTCGACCGGATCCTCGGCCCGAAGGTCAAGCGTTCGGACGTGCACGCGGACAAGGCCGTCGAGACCACGTTCGACGGCGCGCTCGTCGAGGCCATGAAGACCTCGATCGAGGCCGAGGACCCGATCGGCAAGGCCATCCCGTACATGCTCTCCGGCGGCACCGACGCCAAGTCCTTCGTGGAGCTCGGCATCCGCAACTTCGGCTTCGCGCCGCTGCAGCTGCCGCCCGAGCTGGACTTCGCCGGCATGTTCCACGGTGTCGACGAGCGGGTGCCGGTGGACGGCCTCAAGTTCGGTGTGCGGGTCCTGGACCGCTTCATCGACGCGTCCTGACGTCAACCCGGCGAAGGGGCAGAAATCGCTCGCACGTGCGTAATGGACCGGAAAGAGTGAAAGGAGCCGTACGCTCGTAGCCCCATCAGTTCTTCCTCGTTACAGGGAGTGCAGTCCGCGGCTGGGACTGCATTGCCAACAAGGAGGAATAATGCTCAAGAAGGTCGTCGCCGCTGCGGCAGCCACTGGTGGTCTGGTTCTCGCGGGTGCGGGTCTGGCCGTCGCCGACTCCGGCGCTCAGGGTGCTGCGACGCAGTCCCCCGGCGTCATTTCGGGCAACGTCATCCAGGCCCCGATTCACGTGCCGGTGAACGTGTGCGGCAACACGGTCTCTGTGATCGGGCTGCTGAACCCTGCCTTCGGTAACACCTGCGCCAACGACTGACGTTGTTGTGCCTCACCCCTTGAGGGTTTGAGCCCACGGCCCCGGAGTGCGAGCCATGCACTCCGGGGCCGACGGGTTGGACAAGGTTCCAAGGCAAGACTTCTAAGGCAAGGCAGGGAAACCTATGCGACAGGTCATGCGGAAGGGCCTGATCACCGTGGCGGCCGCGTCCGGCGTACTCGCCGTCACCGGTGGCTACGCACACGCGGACTCAAGTGCGAACGGAAGCTCGTCGGACTCACCGGGCGTGCTGTCCGGCAACTCCGTCGAGGCGCCCGTGGACGTTCCGGTGAACGCCTGCGGCAACACGATCAACGTCGTCGGACTGCTGAACCCCGCGTCCGGCAACGACTGCGGTGGCTCGGGCGGCGGCGACAAGGCCGGCGACCAGTCCTCGGACGGCGGCGCGCAGGCGGGCGGGCACAGCAGTGACTCGCCCGGTGTCGGCTCGGGCAACCACGTGTCGGTCCCGGTGAACGTGCCGGTGAACGCGTGCGGGAACTCCGTCGGCGCCGGCTCGATCGGCAACGGGACCACCGGTAACGGTTGCTCCGACGACGGCGGGGGCGGCAGCACCACCACGCCGCCCGCGGACTCGAACACCCCGCCCTCGCGGGCCGGGCACCCGGGCGTGGGCACCGGTGCGGACACTCCCAACGACCCGGGGACGCAGACCGTCGCCATGCCTCAGGGAGAGTCCCAGCTCGGGCAGACCGGCAGCCCTCGGGCGACCGGCACGCTCGCGGAGACCGGCAGCTCGGTGCCGATCGGCGGGGTCATCCCGATCGCCGGAGGCGCGCTGCTCGTGGGCGCGCTGCTCTACCGGCGGGCGAACGCGGCGGCGTGACATCAGGCGGTACAGAACGGAGCGGGCCCCGCACGGACGGGGCCCGCTCCGTTGTCTCTCCTCGCCCTCAGGTCACCATGTGGCCCGCACCTGGCGGATGATCCGTCGACGCAGACGCACCCGGCGGCTGCCGTCGCGACGCAGGCTCAAGCGGTCCAACTCCCAGTGTCCGTACTCAGCATGGTCCGTCAGCAGACGCGTCGCGTCCTTGCGGGAGACCCCGCGAGGTACATACACGTCGACAAATTCGTATTCCGGCATCGCATCTATTGTGCGGGCAGCGGCCCGGTACGGATAGCGTCTGCACTATGTCTGATGCTGCGCAGCCCACCGCTGCCGAGGTACGCGCCGCCGCCGAGGCGGTCAAGGCTGCGCTCGACGTCCACTTGGCGGCGGTCGAGCGCCGGTCGGGAGAAGACGATCCGGCCGTCTATGAAGCGTTCAATGAACTCGCCGCCGCGGCCGAGGAGTACGACGAACTCCTCTACGACCGCTACGACGAGGTCACCCCCTTCGAGATCCCCGGCAGCGAGGACTCGCTGCCGCCGTACGCGGGGCCGGAGGAGCCGAACGCGCTGAGCGTGCTGATCCGACGCGACTACGCCGTGGTCGAGCCGCAGCGCCTGCTTGCCCAGGCCGGGCGGGTCGCCGACCTGGACGCGGAGCCGGACGCGGAGTCCGCCAACGGGGCGGGCAGCAGTGTGCACGCCGCGCTCGGCGTCCTCTTCGGCGAGTTCGAGCCCGACGAAATCGCCTCCCGGCACAAGGAGTTCGGCCTGGAGGAGGGCGACTCCACGCTCTGGGTCACGGCATCGGACGAGCCCACGGACCCTGGTGAGTGGCTGGAATCCCCCTTCGAGCAGGTCGATCCGCAGCGGGTGGTGTGCCGCTTCGACGTGAGCGCGGTCTTCGACGACGACGAGTTCGACGACGACGGCTCCGCCGAGGTCGACGAGCCGCTGGAGGAGGCGGACCGCTGACACCCCGCTGCCGCGGATCCCCGGGGCGGCTGTTTCTGCCGCACCGGGGTTGCGGTCGCGGGGCTCCGCCCCGGACCCCGCGCCTCAATCGTCGGCGGGGCTTGATATTCCTACGAAGCCGGGACCTGGGAACGGACCAGGCTGCGCAAGCGTGTCGTGCGGGGCTTGGCCGGGACCTCCGCCACGGCCCGTGGCAGGGCCGCATCCGCACCCTGCACCACCGAAAGATGACGCTCACCGCGCCCGAAGGCCGTATAGACCCAGGGACGACTCAGCGCCTGCGTCGCGTCGCCCGGCAGCACCACCACGGCCGCGGGCCACCGAACCCCCACGGCCTGATGCCCGGTCACGGCCCACCCGTGCCGCACCGCGCCCTGCTCCACCTGCTCCTTCGGTACGAGGACGGGGGAGCCGTCGCACTCGATGCGCAGGCCCTCCGCGTCGGCCCCGACCACCACGCCGGGCCGGATCCGCCCGCGCCCGGTCACGTACACCACCCGGTCACCGGGATCGAAGCCCCCGAACTGACCGGGACCCGGGTTGAGCCGCTCCTTCAGCGCCACGTTCAACGCCCGCGTCCCCGCGGCGCCCCCGTGGCCCGGCGTGATCACCTGCGTCTGCTCGGCCGGCACCCCGATCGCCCGCGGCACCGAGTCCGCGACGAGCTGCACGGTGCGGTGGATCGCCTCGGCCGGATCCCGCACCGGAACGATCACAACCTCCTTGCCGGGCGCCTCCACCTGGTTCAGCTCACCGATGCCGATACCGGAGACCAGCTCGCCGATCGGCCCGAAGTCCGGTGTGCGGGAGGTGATGCGCGGGCAGATCTCGGCCGCGGCGACGTCCGCGAAGACCCGGCCAGGGCCCGCCGACCACAGCGTCCCCGGGTCTCCGCTGAGCACCAGGCACGTCCCGTCGGCAAGCAGCTCCACGAGCATCGCGGCGTCGCCCACGTCCAACTGCGGCGCGTCCAGGACGACCAGGAGGTCGAGGGCGAACGCCCCGTCCCGGTCGAGGCCGGGCCCCTCCGCCTGCGCGAGCAGGCCCGCGACGGTCGCGGTGGCCGTCTCGGGCGCGTCCGGGCCGAGGAGTTCAGCGGCCCGGCGCCGGCCGTCCGCACCGTGTGCGGCGACGCACACCCGCAGGCCGAGACCGCCCGCGGCGGCGGCCGCGGCGACAGGCTCGGCGCGGGCCGCCTCGCCGCCGGTGTGCAGGACGAGGCGGTGCGCGGCGATCGCCCGGATCAGCTCGGCCGTCGTGCCGCGCGCGGCACCGGCGGCCTCCTCCAGGCCGGCGGTGGCCGAACCCTCGTCCTTGGGCGTGGCGTTGAGCAGCCGCGCGAGCCCGTCGGCGAGGCTCTCCTCCGCGAGCGCGTACCGCTCGAGCCCGACCAGGACCCGGACAGGACGCTCCGCCTCTTCCTCCTCGCCGTCCTCCTCATCGGTGGCGGGCGCGGGCGCGGCGGCGGGCGCGTCCTCCAGGGGGTCGTGGAAGATCAGCGCGTCGCCCTCGGCGACGGCGCTCTGTACGGCCTCCTCCGGATCGGGCACCCCGCGCTTGCCGAGCGCGTCCGCGAGCACCGGCAGGTCGAGGGCCGTGTGCCCGGCATCCGCGGCCTGCTCAAGGAGCCATACGGTGACGGCGCGGCCCCGCCGCTCGTCGTCGGGCCCGCACTCCGCGCCGAGCAGCGCCCGCGCGAACCCGTCGGCCTGCTCGGGCCGCACCCCGCTCACCCGCAGCAACTGCCACGGATCCGCGCGCAGTTCGTCGCCCGCGCCCTCGCCCAGGGCCGCGGCGGTCGCGGCGGCCAGCGAATCGGGGGCCCCGCCCTCGACGAGCACGGCCCGCACCGCGGTGACGGCTTCCGGGTCGGGGCTCGCCTGGCCGACGGCCTGTGGCCTGCGCACGGGTTCGGCGGGGGAGGCGGCCGAGGTGTCCCGCCGCGGCTCAGGCTCGGTCCGCGCGAGTACGGGGGCGGCGACCGGCTTCTCCCCGCTCTCCACCGCGCGCACGGCGGCCAGCAGGTCGGCGGCGGTCCCGCTCAGCTTCGTCCCGGCGTCGATCGGCGCCTCCTTGGCGGCCTTGCGCTCCGCGATCCGCTCCCGGAACTCCCGCTGAGCCGCCAACTCGGCCTCGGCCTCGGACACCTCAGCACCCTTCGCGGCGCCGTCCTCCGATGCGGCTTCCGCGTCGTCCTCGTCGGTCTCGTCCGGCGGCGCCGCTACGGCGCTTTCCTCCGTGTCGTCGGTCCCGGTCGACCCGGCCCCGGCGTCGTCCGCCGACACCGGCTCCGCCTCCGCGCTCGCGGCGGCAGCCGGATCCGTGTCGGGGCGGGCCCCTGACTCGTTCTCCGCGGCAGCGGACTCCGTACTCACAACGTGCTCCAGTCCTGATCGGGATAGCGGTGCACGGGCGCCGACACGTCGTCGAGCGCCTGGCAGATCTCGTCAGGAAGACTAAGGGCCTCCACTGACAATGCCGCTGTGAGCTGCTGCGCGTTGCGCGCGCCGACGATCGGGGCAGCCACTCCCGGCCGGTCCCTGACCCACGCGAGGGCCACTTGGAGCGGCGTCACGGCAAGCCCGTCCGCCGCCGTGGCCACCGCGTCCACGATGTGCCCGGCCGCCTCGTCGAGATACGGCTCGACGAACGGCGCCATGTGGTCCGAGCCGCCCCGCGAGTCGGACGGGGTGCCGGAGCGGTACTTTCCGGTCAGCACCCCGCGGCCCAGCGGTGACGAGGGCAGCAGACCGATGCCGAGGTCGAGCGCCGCCGGCAGCACCTCGCGCTCCACGCCCCGCTGCAGCAGCGAGTACTCCATCTGCGTACTGGCGAGACGCGTGCGCGCGCCGGGCGCGGAGAGCTGCCACGTACCGGCCTTGGCCAGCTGCCAGCCGCAGAAGTTCGAGACGCCCGCGTAGCGCGCACGTCCGCTGCTGACCGCGATGTCGAGGGCCTGGAGCGTCTCCTCGATCGGGGTCCCCGGGTCGTACGCGTGCACCTGCCACAGGTCGACGTACTCCGTGCCGAGCCGGCCGAGCGAGGCATCGAGCGCGGAGAGCAGGTGCCCGCGCGAGCCGTCGAAGCGCCGGTCGGGATCGGGCACGCTGCCCGCCTTCGTGGAGATGACCAGATCGCGCCGCGGCACCAGGCCCTCGATGAGCCTGCCGAGCAGATACTCCGACTCCCCGTCCCCGTACACGTCGGCCGTGTCGACGAGCGTGCCGCCCGCCTCCCAGAAGGCCTTCAACAGGTCGGCGGCGTCGTGCTCGTCGGTGTCCCGGCCCCACAGGAGGGTGCCGAGTCCGATCCGGGACACACGCAGGCCGGTGCGGCCGAGATGCCTCTGCTCCATGGGCGCTGAGGTTACTGGCCGAAGGTCAGGAACGGGGCCCCTGTGGATATCTGCCGCCGGGGTCGCCGGGTTAGGGTGCCGGGCGAGGCACCCTACCCATGGGTAATTCTCTGGATCCGGCAAGGCGTTAAGGGGATGTGGTCAATGAAGCTCGGCATCAACCTCGGCTACTGGGGCGCAGGCATGGACGCGGACAACCTGGCCGTCGCGAAGGAGGCCGACAGACTGGGCTACGCGGTGTGCTGGGCAGCGGAGGCCTACGGTTCCGACGCCGCCACCGTCCTCGCGTACGTCGCCGCGCAGACGGAGCGGATCGACGTCGGCTCGGCCATCTTCCAGATCCCGGCCCGGCAGCCCACGATGACGGCGATGACGGCCGCGACCCTGGACTCGCTGTCCGGGGGCCGCTTCCGGCTCGGCCTCGGTGTCTCCGGGCCGCAGGTCTCCGAGGGCTGGTACGGGGTCAAGTTCGACAAGCCGCTGGCGCGCACCCGCGAGTACGTCGAGATCGTCCGCAAGGCGATGAGCCGGGAGCGGGTCAGCCACGAGGGCGCGCACTGGACGCTCCCGCTGCCCGACGGGCCCGGCAAGCCGCTGAAGCTGATCGTGCACCCGGAGCGCGAGCGGATCCCGCTCTACATCGCGGCGATCGGCCCGAAGAACCTGGAGCAGACCGGCGAGATCGCCGACGGCGCCCTGCTGATCTTCCCGGCGGCCGAGCACCTGGAGGAGACCGCGCTCCAGCACATCCGCGCGGGCCGCGAGAAGGCCGGCAAGACCATGGAGGGCTTCGACGTCTGTCCGACGGTTCCGCTGGCACTCGGTGGGTCCGACGAGGCTTCCGTGAGCGCGCTCGCCGACATGTTCCGGCCGTACACCGCCCTCTACGTGGGCGGCATGGGAAGCCGTAAGCAGAACTTCTACAACCAGCTCGCGCAGCGCATGGGCTACGAGAAGGAGGCCGCCGAGATCCAGGACAAGTACCTGGCCGGCGACAAGGAGGGCGCGGCCGCGGCGATCCCGCAGCAGCTCATCGACTCCACCACGCTGCTCGGTTCCGTGGACCGGATCGCCGACCGGATGCGGGCCTACTCCGAGGCCGGTGTCACCACGCTGACCGTCAACCCGGCCGGGCTCACGCTCGACGACCGCCTGGCCGCGCTGCGCGCGGGCACCGAGGCGATGGAGCGCGCCGGGCTGGCGTAAGGCTTGGGGGGAGTTCTTCTGCGGCCGTGGTGGGGGCTCGGGGGGTCTTCCCCGCCACGGCCGACGCCTTGCTCAACGCGCCATGAGGGGCCTGGTTACGGCTCGTCCCGCGTCCCGGGTCCTCCTTTCGGACGAGTTCACCCGCATAGCTGTTGCCCTGCCCCATGTCCCGCATTTGACTCGGACTTTGCAGTACTGCGGAGTCCGGCGCGGTGAGATGGAGGTAGCAGATGCTGTCGGCCAGGAGTCTGTTCCAGGAGATCATCGACAACGACGAGTCGTTCCGGCTGTTCTGCTCCATCGCGGCCAGCGGCGAATCACAGGGCGGCTGGGAGAACGGGCGGATCGCCGCGCTGGTCCCCGAGGGCGAGCGCGGCCTCGCTCCCAAGATCGCGCGGCACGGCGCGGACGAGGACAAGCACGGGCGGATCTTCAACGCCCTCATGAAGAAGCGCGGCCTGGAGCCGGCGCCCGTCCCCGCGGAGGCCGACTACACGATGCTTCTGGAGAAGCACGGGATCGGCCTCGCGCACGATCAGTTGCGGCGCGACGAGCGGCTCTCCGTACAGGACATCGTCACGTACCTCGCGCACAGCCGCGTCACCGAGCAGCGGGCCTCCGAGCAGATGGTGATGCTCCGCAAGCACTTCGCCGACGACCCCGACCTCGGCCGCGCGGTCAAGATGATCTCCAACGACGAGGACAACCATCTCGCGTACTGCCACGAGGAGTTGCTGCGCTTCGCGTACGCGGGCCACGGCCGCACCATCCAGCGCATCCTGCGCGAGTGCGCCCTCGCGGAGATCGCCATATACCGGGACGTCAGCCTCGCCGTCATGGACCACATGGGCCGCGTCCTGCGCTGGTCGAGGCCGAAGGCGGGTGCGCTCGCCGCGGGGATCCACGCCATGTACGCGTACGAGCGGCTCGGCGGCTGGCGGCGGATGGTGTCGTTGCGGATGCCGGAGCGGCGGGATGCGCTTGGCGGGCCGCCTGCCACGGTCGAGTTCGCCTGAGCCGTCCGGCATTACTCGTCCGGCGTTGCGGTCGCGGGGCTCTGCCCCGGACCCCGCGCCTCAATCGCCGGCGGGGCTTGATCGGGGACAGCAGGGCTTGATGTGGTCACAGCCATCCGCGGCGCTTGAACAGGCGGTACAGCAGCAGTTCCAGGAGTGCCATCAGCACGATCACCGCCGGGTACGCCCACACCCAGTGCAGCTCCGGCATGTGGTCGAAGTTCATGCCGTAGATGCCCGCGATCATCGTGGGCACCGCGGCCATCGCCGCCCACGCCGAGATCTTCCGCATGTCGTCGTTCTGCCGCACGCTCATCTGCGCCAGGTGCGCGGACAGGATGTCCGACACGAGGCGGTCCAGGCCGTCCACGGACTCGTTGATCCGCGTCAGGTGGTCGTTCACGTCGCGGAAGAAGGGCCGCGCCTCCTCGTGCACGAACGGCACCGCGGCCAGACCCCACGGGCCGACCCCGGCGAGCCGGGCCAGTGGCATCGCCAACGGCCCGGTGGCGCGCCGGAATTCGAGGATCTGGCGCTTGAACGTGTAGATCCGCGACGCGGTGTCGCGGGTGCCGCCGCCCTCCGGGGAGAAGACGTCCGTCTCGAGCTCCTCCAGGTCGGTCTGCAACTCGGCCGCGACCTCCAGGTAGTGGTCCACCGTGGCGTCCGCGACCGAGTACAGGACCGCCGTCGGCCCCTGCTTCAGGAACTCCGGCTCGGCCTCCAGACGCTGTCGTACGGCCTTCAGGGGCGCGCCCTCGCCGTGCCGCACGGTCACCACGAACGAGTCGCCCAGGAACAGCATCAGCTCGCCCGTGGACACCTTGTCGCTCTTCGGCTCGTACACGACCGGCTTGAGGACCACGAACAGCGAGTCGTCGTAGATCTCCAGCTTGGGCCGCTGGTGCGCCTTCAGGGCGTCCTCCACGGCCAGCGGATGCAGCGCGAACTCCTGGGCGACCCGCTCGAACTCGTCCTCGCTCGCCTCGTGCAGCCCTATCCACACGAACGCGTCGCCCGCCGAGCGCGCCTCGTCGAGGGCGTCGGAGAAGTCGGCGGGCCGCTCGATGCGGCGCCCGTCGCGGTAGATGGCGCAGTCGACGATCACGAAGTGAATTCTTCCCAGGACCGGGCACTGCCGCACGTTGTCGTGTGCCTAGGGTGGGGCACATGCCCACGCTGATCCTTGTCCGGCACGGCCGGTCCACCGCCAATACCGCGGGGGTGCTCGCCGGGTGGACGCCCGGTGTGGCGCTCGACGAGCGCGGCGCCGCGCAGGCCGCGCGGCTGCCCGAACGCCTTGCGGACCTGCCCCTCGCCGAGATCGTCGCCAGCCCGCTGCAGCGCTGCCGGGAGACCGTCGCGCCGCTGCTCGCCGCGCGCCCGGAGCTGACCCTGCGCACCGACGACCGCATCGGCGAGTGCGACTACGGGGACTGGTCCGGCCGCAAGCTCGCCGAGCTGACCGACGAGCCGCTGATGCAGGTCGTGCAGCAGCACCCGACGGCCGCCGCGTTCCCCGGCGGGGAATCGATGCGGCAGATGCAGCACCGGGCCGCCGAGGCGGTACGTGAGTGGAACGCGCGCGTGGAGCGCGAGCACGGCGATGACGCCGCCTACGTGATGTGTTCGCACGGCGACATCATCAAGTCCCTTGTCGCGGACGCCATCGGGCTGCATCTGGACCTCTTTCAGCGCATCTCCGTAGAGCCGTGTTCCATCACAGCGATCCGTTACACACGGCTGCGCCCCTTTCTCGTACGCCTCGGAGACACCGGTGACTTCGCGTCCCTGGCGCCGCGTGAGGCGCCGCAGGAGCCCGATGCGCCGGTCGGGGGCGGCGCGGGCGCACCGTGATCGTCGGCCGCAGTAGGGTGAAGCAGCCGTAAGCACGGTCGGCCCGGTCGGACATGACCGGTCCCAGCCAGTCGATCCCGATCCCATGGAGACAGGACGTGTCCCGTCAGGTGTTCCTCTACGACCCTCCGGAGCGGTTTGTGGCCGGTACGGTCGGGCTCCCCGGGCGCCGCACCTTCTTTCTGCAGGCCACCGCCGGAGCCAGGGTCACCAGCGTGGCTCTGGAGAAGACCCAGGTGGCCGCGCTCGCCGAGCGCATGGACGAACTGCTCGACGAGGTCGTGCGGCGCACCGGGGGCAACGCCCCGGTGCCCGCCGTGGCACCCAGCGAGGTCTCCGACACCGCGCCGCTGGAGGCGCCCGTGGAGGAGGAGTTCCGCGTCGGCACCATGGCACTCGCCTGGGACGGCGACGAACAGCGCATGATCGTCGAGGCGCAGGCCCTCGTCGAGCTGGACGCCGAGTCCGAGGAGGACATGGCGGAGGCCGAGGAGAAGCTTCTCCAGGACGAGGAGAACGGCCCGCCGATGCTGCGCGTCCGCCTCACGGGGAACCAGGCCCGCGCGTTCGCCAAGCGGGCCCTGGACGTCGTGAACGCGGGCCGCCCGCCGTGCCCCCTGTGCAGCCTGCCGCTCGACCCGGAGGGACACGTATGTCCGCGCCAGAACGGATACCGGCGCGACGCGTGAGCGACCGGGACCTGCTCACCTTGGGTGAGCTGAACGTCGAGGGACAGATCCGCGAGGCGTCGAACGCGGTGCTGCTGTGCACCGTCACCCACGAGGGCCGCGAGGCCGCCTGCGTCTACAAGCCGGTACGCGGCGAGCGCCCGCTGTGGGACTTCCCCGACGGGAACCTGGCGCGGCGCGAGGTCGCCGCGTACGAGGTCTCCGAGGCGCTCGGCTGGGGCCTCGTGCCGCTGACGGTGCTGCGCGACGGGCCGTACGGCGAGGGCATGTGCCAGCTGTGGATCGACACCCCGGAAGAGGCGGGGGACGACGCCGAGCTGCTCGCCCTCGTCGACCGTGAGGAGCCGGGGGAGGGCTGGAAGGCCATCGGGTTCGCCGAGGTCGGCGAGGGCCGCACGGCGCTGCTCGTGCATGCCGACGACGCCCGCCTGCGCCGGCTCTCGGTGCTCGACGCCGTGATCAACAACGGTGACCGCAAGGGCGGGCACCTGCTCGTCGACGCCGAGGGGCACCTGTTCGGCATCGACCACGGTGTGACGTTCAACGCCGAGGACAAGCTGCGCACGTTGCTGTGGGGCTGGGCGGGGGAGCCGCTGACCGAGGAGGCCGTCGCCGCCCTGGAGGCGTTGCGCGGGGCTCTTGGTGCGGGCGAGTGGCTCGCTGCGCGGCTGGGCGAGCTGATTACGGAGGCCGAGTTGGAGGCTGTGCGGGAGCGGGTCGCGGGGCTGCTCAAGACCGGGCGGCATCGGGAGCCGGGTGGGGATTGGCCCGCGATTCCTTGGCCGCCGGTGTAGTGCGCGGCCCGCACCGGTGTTGCGGTCTCGGGGCTCTGCCCCGGACCCCGCTGCTCAAGCGCCGCAGGGGCTTGAAGAGCCTGCTCAAGCGCCGCGGGGGCTGATGTGCTTAGCGCGCCCGTCAAGATCGCGCAAGAGGGCCGGATCGGCCATTGCGCCTGGTCCGGTTCGTATCCGGAAGCACCGTCCGGTTACGCTCGATGCATGCATGCCTGGCCCGCTTCTGAGGTCCCCGCCCTGCCTGGCAAGGGCCGCGACCTCCGGATCCACGACACCGCGACCAGTGGGCTCGTCACCCTTGCCCCTGGTCCCGTCGCCCGTATCTACGTCTGCGGCATCACGCCGTACGACGCGACCCACATGGGTCACGCGGCGACCTACAACGCGTTCGACCTCGTGCAGCGCGTGTGGCTCGACACCAAGCGGCAGGTTCACTACGTCCAGAACGTGACGGACGTCGACGATCCTCTGCTGGAGCGGGCCGTGCGTGACGGCATCGAGTGGGAGGGTCTCGCCGAGCGCGAGACCGCCCTCTTCCGTGAGGACATGACCGCCCTGCGGATGCTGCCGCCGCAGCACTACATAGGCGCGGTCGAGGCGATACCCGGCATCGTGCCGCTCGTCGAACGACTGCGTGACTCCGGTGCCGCCTACGAGCTCGAGGGCGACACCTACTTCTCCGTCGACGCCGACCCGCACTTCGGGTCCGTGTCGAACCTCGACGCCGCCGCGATGCGGCTGCTCTCCGCCGAGCGCGGCGGCGACCCGGACCGTCCGGGCAAGAAGAACCCGCTCGACCCGATGCTGTGGATGGCCGCGCGCGACGGCGAGCCCAGCTGGGACGGCGGCTCGCTCGGCCAGGGGCGCCCCGGCTGGCACATCGAGTGTGTCGCCATCGCCCTCGACCACCTCGGCATGGGCTTCGACGTCCAGGGCGGCGGCTCCGACCTGGCCTTCCCGCACCACGAGATGGGCGCGTCCCACGCCCAGGCGCTGACCGGCGAGTTCCCGATGGCCAAGGCGTACGTGCACGCCGGCATGGTCGGGCTCGACGGCGAGAAGATGTCCAAGTCCAAGGGCAATCTGGTGTTCGTCTCCGCGCTGCGTCGCGACGGTGTCGACCCCGCCGCCATCCGGCTCGCGCTCCTCTCCCACCACTACCGCTCGGACTGGGAGTGGACGGACCAGGTGCTCGCCGACGCCGTGGCCCGCCTCGACCGCTGGCGCGCGGCCGTCTCCCGCCCCGACGGCCCGTCCGCCGAGGCGCTGGTCGAGGAGATCCGCGAGGCGCTCTCCAACGACCTGGACGCGCCGACCGCGCTGATCGCCGTCGACCGCTGGGCCGAGACCCAGTCGGCCGGAGGCGGCACGGACGAGGGCGCCCCCGGCGTCGTATCGCGTGCCGTGGACGCCCTGCTGGGCGTGGCGCTGTAGCAGCTGTAGCACCCCCCTTCCGGTAGCACAGAGGGCGCCTCCCCATGCGGGGAGGCGCCCCTTTTCCGTGTGCGCCGCTGTGTGCGCGGCGGTCACTTCCCGGTCAGACGCGCTGCACCCGTACGCTGCGCAGCACGGTCGGCGTCCCGGTGTCCCAGACACCGACGACCTGGTGGCCGAACGCGAAGGCCTCCTGGATCTCGTCGTGCGCCTGCGGGGTCGGGTTGTTGAGGACCCGGAACTGGTTGTTGATGCGCAGGAAGATCTGGCTCGGCTGGCCGGGCAGCGGCTGCACGATGTCGATGTAGCCGTTCGCGACACCGGCGGCCAGGGCCTGCTGCTGCACCTGCTGGTGGGACTGCTGGATCGCGGTCCGCTGGAGCTGCTGGATCAGCTGCTGCATCTGCTGCTCGATCTGCTGAGCCTGCTGGTCCTGCTGGTCCTGTTGCCCCTGCCCGTACTGCTGTTGCCCGTACTGCTGCTGGCCGAACGGCTGCTGTCCGGACTGCTGCTGCTGTTGCCCGCCGAGTTGCTGCAGCAGCTGCTGGTACGGCTGCTGCTGGCCGAGCTGGTGAAGCTGCTGCTGGAGCTGCTCCTGGCCGTAGGGCTGGGAGCCGTACTGCTGGGAGCCGGACGACTGCTGGCCGAAGGGCTGTTGCATCTGCTGCCCGAACGGCTGCTGCTGGCCCATGCCCTGCTGGTAGGGAGAGGTGCTCGGGAACTGCTGCCCCTGCTGACCCATCTGCGGGGTGATGCTCATGCGGGTGCCACCTTCCATCAATGGTTGGTTGCGTTGCCTCAGCCCGTGACGACCAGGCCGACGACCTCGTCGTCCGAGAACCACACACGTACGTCGGGCCGTCCCCCCGCGAAGGCGGTGTGCACCGCCTGGCGGGTCTCCGGGGACGGGTTGTTCAGATTGCGCCAGGAGCCCGCCACGAACAGACGCAGCCGGGGCGGGAGTTCCGGCGGATACGGGATCAGTTCGTCCCAGTACCGCTCGGCCTGGCCCGAACCGACCGTCGAGGGAAGCAGGTTGGTGACCGCTCCCTTGATGTCGGGCCGGTTGCCGATCCGCTGTGAGGCGGGCCGGCCGGGGGCGTCCTGCTGTGGTGAGCCGATCGCCCGGAGCACTTCGCGCGCCCGTTGCGAGGTCATCGGGCGCTGACCGCCTGCCTTGAGCATGCCCTGGAGGGCGGTCAGCGCGCCGACGACCACCGGGGAGGCGGACGAGGTGCCGGAGAAGGTGTCTGTGTACCAGGCGATCTCCTCGGTGCCGCCCTGCAGATCGCCGGGCCGGTTCCAGGAGCCGCCGGTGGTGGTGACCTCGCGGCCCCAGCCCTGGGCGTCCACACGGGCGCCGTAGTTGGAGAACGAGAGGCGCGAGCGGTCGGGGCCGTGGTCGCGGCCGTGGGTGCCGGGCGGCGGTGCGCCCGCGCCGACGAGGACCGCGTCCGAGGAGCGGTTCGACGGGTTGAACGGGTTGTGCCACCACGTCGGGAACGCGTCGGGCCGCCGCTCGTACACCGCGTCGTCGAGGGACTCGCCGCCGTTGCCCGCAGCGCCCACGACCACGATGCCCTTCGCCGTCGCGTACTTGACGGCCGCGAAGTCGTCGGGCCACCACTCCAGGGCGATGTAGCCGCGCTGGTCGTCGCGCGGCTCGAAGTCGAACCGCGGCCCCGGGCGGTGCAGTTCGATGAGGATCACGTCTCCGGCGTTCAGCCGGTCGGCCGCCGCGTGGATCGCCGCCGCCGTGCCCACCCCCTGGAACGAGGCCGCCGCGGTCACCGCCTCCGGCACGATGCCCGTGATACCGCGCTCATTGCGGTCGCCGCCGATCACACCGAGGACCGCGGTGCCGTGATTGCGCCAGGCCACGTCCGAGATCGGCGTGCCGATCACGATGCCCGCGAGCTTCGCCGACAGGTCCTCGTGCCCCAACTGCCAGGCGCCCTCCACGTCGATGACGGTGATGCCCTCGCCGCTGCCGCCGAGCCGCCGCCACGCCCACTGCGCGTCGATACCGGCGGGCGCGGGGCCCAAATAGCCCTGGCGGCCCGTGTAGTCGGGCGTCGCGGCCGTCTTCTCCTTCAGCCGCCGCGCCTCCTCGAAGTTCTCCGGGGACGACGCGCGCGCCGCGGGCACCGCGCCGGGCTTCACGTACGCCGTGTCGATCTCCGGGAGCGCCGCGATCCGTGACCGCAGCTCCTGCGCCCGCTCGGATCCGCCGCGCACCCGGTAGAACAGCGCCAGGTCCGGTACGTCGGCCCCGGGTGCCTCGCCGGCTCCCTGGACCCGCTCCTCGCCGCCGAACAGCGGTTCAAGAGCGAGTTGTTCGTCCCCGAGGAACATGTTCAGCGCCGATACGTCGGCGCCCGCGGCGGAGCGCACGCCGTCGGCCTGGACGCGCAGGCGGGCCTCCGGGCGCGCCACGACGATCAGTTCCTCTTCCGCCCCGCGATAGGTGAAACCGGATCCGTCCGGTCCCGGCCCGGCCGCTCCCGGCCCCTGTGCCGGGCTTGCGTGCTGGTCGGTCATCGGTCCACAGCTCCCCTCGCCACATCAGGTCGTACGGGTCTGCTTGTGCCGTGTGTTTCCTTGAGGCTCGTCCGGGCTCACCTTGCTACGCCGACGCCCGCCCGTCCAGACCCCGTCGGTCAACTGCGTTTGAAAACAAGTTGAATGGGGAACCCCCTGCATCTGCCATCAATTCGTCCGGAAACCACTGTCACGCCCCAAACCGGCCAGACTCCGGGGGCGGGCGCGACGGGTTGGGACACGACGAAGGGCGGGGCGCTCGGCGCCCCGCCCTGACGGTCACTGCGTGCTGCGGCTACTCGTCGCCGTCGTCGCCCTCGGGGCGCGGCGGCTTCGGCGGCTGGGTCCTGCCGCTCGGGTTGTCGCGCAGATGCGAGGAGCCGTCGCCGCCGTCCGTCGCGTGACCGCCCGGCGCGGCGTCCGGATCGCGGCGCTGCAAATAGCGCTCGAACTCGCGGGCGATGGCCTCGCCGGAGGCCTCGGGGAGTTCCGCGGTGTCACGGGCCTCCTCCAGGGACTGCACGTACTCGGCGACCTCGCTGTCCTCGGCCGCCAGCTGGTCCACGCCCAACTGCCAGGCCCGCGCGTCCTCGGCCAGCTCGCCCAGCGGGATGCGCAGGTCGATCAGGTCCTCCAGGCGGTTGAGGAGGGCCAGCGTCGCCTTCGGGTTCGGCGGCTGCGACACGTAGTGCGGAACGGCGGCCCACAGCGAGACCGCGGGGACACCGGCGTGCGTGCAGGCCTCCTGGAGGATGCCGACGATGCCCGTCGGGCCCTCGTACTTGGTCTCCTCCAGGTTCATCCGCGAGGCCAGGTCCGCGTCCGACGTGACGCCGCTGACCGGAACGGGCCGGGTGTGCGGGGTGTCGCCGAGCAGCGCGCCGAGGACGACGACGAGTTCGACGCCCAGCTCGTGCGCGAAGCCGAGCAGCTCGTTGCAGAACGAGCGCCAGCGCATGGACGGCTCGATGCCCCGGACCAGGACCAGGTCGCGCGGCTTGTCCCCGCCGATACGGATCACCGAGAGCCGCGTCGTGGGCCATGTGATCTTTCGCACGCCGTTGTCCACGAACACGGTCGGGCGGTTGACCTGGAAGTCGTAGTAGTCCTCGGCGTCCAGCGCCGCGAACACCTGGCCCTTCCACTCTTTGTCGAGGTGTTCGACCGCGGTGGAGGCGGCGTCGCCGGCGTCGTTCCAGCCCTCGAACGCGGCCACCATGACCGGGTCGACCAGCTCGGGTACCCCCTCGAGCTCGATCACCCAGTGCCTCCTTCCGACGTGCCCTCGCGTACCTGCCCACCTTACGGCGTCGGCGGGGGCCCTCCGCAGCCCCCTTGTGGGCGCGGACTGCCCCCAACACTGCCCCACGGCGGAGTGGTCCACTCCACCGTGGGGCAGCCGTCAGGTCCGCGCGAGCGGCGCGGTGCCGGGTTCGGTGGCCGGTGCCTCGCGGACCGGCCTGACCAGCAGCCATGCCCCGCACACCAGGGTCAGCGCCTGGGCCCCGGCGAGGAGGCTGAATCCGGCGCCGAAGCCGTGGCCGCCGCTCGCCGCGATGGCCACGCCCATGAGGGTGGGCATGAACGCCGACACGAGATTGCCGACCCCGTTCACGACCCCGTAGGCGCTGCCGACGAGGTGCGCGGGCGCGCAGTGCTGGACGAGGGTGGGGATGGCCGGGCCCTGAAGACCCCAGAAACCGCCGGCCAGGATGAGAGCGGTGGCCGCCGCCGCGTCGCTGTCCGCGCCCGCGACGAGCAGCACGCACACGGCGGTGCCGGTCGAGCCCACCACGAAGGGCAGTGCGAGCAGCCGCCGCGGCAGCCGGTCGAGGAGCAGCCCGCCGAGGAACCCGGACACCAGCGACATCAGGAACGGCAGGGCCGAGACGATGCCCATCGCGGAGAGGGAGAAGTGCCGCTCGTGCAGCAGATACGAGGGCAGCCAGGCGCTCGACCCCCACAGATACGCGAGCGTGGCGATCTCGATGACCAGGATCGGGGCGAGCCGCGGCATCCGCAGGGCGCCCTTCAGCGTGGCCCGGAAGCCAGGACGCTCGGCGCCGCGTACACCGCGTTCCCGTCGGACCCGTACGAACAGCAGGATCAGCGGGAGGCCGATCACCGCGTTCAGTGCCGCGAGGGCGACGAACGAGGTGTGCCAGTCGAAGCGGTAGACGAGGTATGTGATCAGGGGCAGGCCCGCGGCCGTGCCGAGCGACACCCCCATGGAGCTGACCGCGTTCGGGCGGCCCGCCTCGTGCGGCGCGAAGTGCTCGCGCACGTACATCGTCTTGAGCGAGAACAGCGGTCCCTCTGCCGCGCCGAGCAGGGCGCGCAGGACGGTCAGCGTGAGCGCGCCGAGCGCGTACGGCGAGAGCAGTGTCATCAGCGACCACAGGGCGACGCTGACGACGAGGCCGCGGCGCACCCCGAGCGACGTCTCGTAGAACGGGGTGAGGACGAACGCCGCGATGCCGTACCCGATGAGGAACACGGTCGACAGGGCGCCCTGCGCCGTGGGGTCACCGGTGATGCCGAAGTGGTCGGTGAACGCCTTGTCCGTGATGAGGACGGAGACGTTCACCCGGTCCACGTAGCTGATCAGCACGATGACCAGCAGGCTCAGGACCCCTGCCCAGCGCGCTCTCGCACTCATGCGGTCGGCTGCTTCCCGGTCGCCTGCTTCTCGGCCTCGCCGCGGTACATGCGGCGCAGGCGGACCACGCCGAGGTCGTGCTGGTACAGGTTCTCCTGTTGGTCGGCGTCGGCCGGCATGGCCTCCAGCATCTCCCGGTCCTGCTCCAGGACGTCCCAGTGCCGCTGCTCGATCAGCGTCTTGTACAGGAAGCGCCAGGTGTCGCGCTGCCAGCCCTGGACCTTGCGGTAGCGCCAGAAGAAGACGGCGCAGCGCTCCTCGTCGACCGGGCGGACCATGCCGACGATGCCGAACGGGCCGCCGGGGCCCGCCGACGGCGGGTAGGGGATCGACAGGTCGACCCAGTCCACGCCCGTGCGGCACAGCTCGACCCAGTCGAAGTTCACACCCCGCTGGTCGGTCTTCTCGAAGAAGTAGCCGCGGTCGGTCTCGCGGATGCGGAACTTGGCGGTGATGTCACCGTCGAACATGGTGTGCGAGTCGTGGTGCAGGAACTGGCCGTGCATCGGGTCGAGCAGGTTCTCGACGCCGTAGCGCCACGGCGCGTTCCACTCGGCGTAGCACAGGATGGCGTCGGTGTCGGGGTCGGTGAGCGGCTCGGGGAGCGTCAACTCGACCGGCTCCGGGTGCTGTTCGTCGCCGAAGTACGCGAGGACGGCGCCGGACACCTCGCGCACGGGCAGCGAGGTGACGAGCTTCTTGCCCTCCAGGTTGCAGCCGGGCAGGCCCGGCACGGAGGAGACGGTGCCGTCGGTCTCGATCTCCACGCCGTGGTACCAGCAGGCCACCCGGTCGCCCAGGTGCTTTCCGAGGGAGAGCGGGGCGCCGCGGTGCGGACAGCGGTCGGCGAGCATGCTCAGGGTGCCGTCGGAGCGGCGGAACAGCAGCCACTGCTCGCCGAGGACGGTGACCTTGCGCATCGCGCCGGGCGCGACGAAGGAGGACGGCACGACGGGGTGCCACTGGTTGCGCAGACCGGTCGCGTAGATGTGGTCGGCGGTGCGGGTCTTGGCGGTCACTGCGGTCACGCTCCCAGTCGGTGCATCTCGGCGCGGAAGGATTCCTCGGTCCACGGCGCCCCGTCGGGGGCGTGGACCTGACGGGCGTTCAGCCCGCTCACGACGTCGGTGAGTTCGTGGCCGACCTTGGTGAAGACCTCTTCGAGGGTCGCCGCCAGCTTGTACTCGTACGGACTCGGCTCGTGGTCGCGGGACTGGTGGGTCTCCAGGTACGGCCAGTCGGTGTTCGCGGTGTTCGGGGTGCTGCTCATGGGTGTCTCCTACGTCTTCAGGAGGGGCTTAAAGGTCCAGTACGAGGCGGGAGCCGGCCGCGCAGCGCGAGACGCAGATCATCATCGAGGCGCTCGCGGCCTGCTCGGCTTCCGACAGGAGGAAGTCGCGGTGTTCGGGGGCGCCTTCGATGACGCGGGTCTCGCAGGAGCCGCAGATGCCGTCGCGGCACGAGCTGGCGACGTCGATGCCCGCGGTCTCGGCGGCCTCCAGGATCGAGGTGTCGGCGCCGATGGTGAGGGTCTGTCCCGAGGTGCGGCACTCGACCTCGAACTCACCGTCGTCCGCGGACCGTTCGACGACGGGGGCGGCGAAGCGCTCAAGGCGCAGCCGGTCGGCGGGGCAGCGCTCCTCGACGGCGGCGAGCAGCGGCTCGGGCCCACAGGAGTAGACGAGCGCCCCTTCGGGCAGAGCGGCGAGCGTCGCGTCCAGGTCGATGTGCCCCTGCTCGTCCTGCGGTACGAGGGTCACGTCACCGCCGAGCGCCCCAAGTTCATCGGTGAACGCCATCGAGGCGCGCCCCCGGCCGCCGTACACCATGCGCCAGTCGGCGCCGCGCCGGGCGGCCTCCCGTGCCATCGCGAGGATCGGCGTGACACCGATGCCGCCGGCGATGAACACGTACGCGGGGGCGTCCTCCAGCGCGAAGTGGTTGCGCGGCTCGGACGCGGTGACCTGCTGGCCGGGGCGCAGCTTGGTGTGCACGTGCCGCGAACCGCCGCGCGAGGACGGCTCGTTGAGCACGCCGATGCGGTACGTGCCGCAGTCGGCCGGGTCGCCGCACAGGCTGTACTGGCGCACCTGGCCGCCGACGTGCACGTCGAGGTGCGCGCCCGGCGCCCAGGTGGGCAGCGGCTTGCCTTCGGGGTGGGTCAGCTCGACGGACAGGACACCGTCGGCCTCCCATGTCATCCGCCGGACCAGCAGGTCAAGGCGACGCTCTTCGGTCATGGTGGCCTCCTTATGTGCCGGGGATCTTCACGGGCGGGGTGAACGGGTTCTTCATCGGGCCGAGCGCGGCCAGGTCCACCTCGACGAGCGTCGGACCCTCGGCGCCGACGGCCTGTTCGAGCACCGGCCGGGCGTGCTCGGTGTCGGCGATCCGCAGGTACGGCAACCCGCAGGCGCGGGCGAGGAGTTCGAAGTCGGGCGTGGCGAGGTCGACACCGGAGCGGCGCTCGCTGTAGCGGTCCTGCATGTTGCGCAGCACGCCGTAGCCGCCGTCGTTGAAGACGAGGACCGTGAGGCGGGGCCGCTCCTGGGCAACGGTGAGCAGCTCGCCGAGGTGCACGGCGAGGCCGCCGTCGCCCGCGATGACGACGGTGGGCCGCTCGGGGTCGGCGAGCGCGGCGCCGATGCCCATGCCGAGGCCCTGCCCGATGCCGCCGCCGCGCGGGAAGACGTTGGAGCGCGGGTCGTACATCTCCAGGAGCCGGTTGCCCCAGCTGCTGGACGGGATGGTCACGTCGCGGGCGACGACCGCGTCGCGCGGCAGCACGGCGCGCAGCGCGTCGCAGATGGCCGCCTGCGGGCCGATGTTGTCGTGCAGCGTGGCCCGCACCTCGGCGCGTACGTCCTTGATCCGCCGCGTCCACGACGGCTCGGCGGCGCGGGCGTGGGGGAGCAGGGCGGCCAGGGTGTCGGCGGCGTCGGCGTGCAGGGTGTGCGCGGCCGGGTAGACGCGGCCGAGGGCGGCGGCGTCGACGTCGATCTGGATGTGCCGCTCGGCGCCCGGCAGTTCGAGGCCGTAGTCGGCGGTCTCGTTGGACCGGAAGTGCGTGCCGATGGTCAGCAGCACGTCCGCGTCGGCGAGCAGCGCGCGAACGGCCGGCGTGGTCGCGAAGTTGCCGATCACCTGCGGGTGGTCCTCGGGCACGGCGCCGCGCCCCGAGTTGGAGGTGAGGAGACCGGCGCCGGTCGCCTCGACGAGCGCGGTGAGCTCGGCGCCGGCGCGGAGAACGCCGCCGCCGGCCCAGATGAGGGGGCGTTCGGCGGACGCCAACAGCTGGGCGGCGACGGCCAGTTCGTCGTCCGGGGCCGATACGGCGGCCCGCTCCACGGCGGCGGGTGCGTCCGTCTGTGCCGCGAACTGCAGGTCGATCGGCCACTCCACGCTCGCCGGGCCGCCCGGCGACGCGAGGGCGGCACGCGCGGCGGACCGCAGCACGTCGCCCGCCTCTTCGGTTGAGCGCACCGTGGCCGCGAACACCGAGACGGCGTCGAGCATGCCGAGCTGGTTCTTCGTCTCGTGGATGAACCCGCGTCCGCTGCCCAGGAACTCGGCCTCGACCTGGCCGGTGACGTGCAGCACGGACGTGCCGGAGGCGAGCGCCTCGATCAGCGAACCGGCCGCGTTGCCCGCGCCCGTGCCGGTGGAGGTGAGCGCGCAGCCGAGGGAGCCGCGGGCCCGGCCGTAGGCGTCGGCGGCGTTGACCGCGCTCGCCTCGTGCCGCACGGGTACGAAGCGCAGCTCGCGGTCGACGGCCTCGACCAGGGGCAGGTTGTGCACGGACACGATGCCGAAGACCGTGTCGATGCCGAGTTCCTTCAGGACGGCGACGAGGAGGTCACCGCCGGTGGTGTACTGCGTGTCAACTGGCATGTGAACTCCTCAGAGAATGCCGCGGCCGACGCCGCCGCAGACGTCGACGCCGGTTCCGGTGATGTACGAGGCGCGCGGTGAGAGCAGCGCGACGATCGCGTACGCGACCTCCTCCGCGCGGCCAAGACGGCCGAGCGAGACGCCGCGGTCGGCGGCCAGCTCCGCCTGCCAGTCCTCGTAACTCATCCCGGAGTCCGCGGCGGCGTGCCGGCGCGTCCACTGACCGGTGTCGATGAGACCGAGGCAGACCGAGTTGACCCGGATGCCGTCCGAAGCCAGCTCCTGGGACAGGGACTTCGAGAGGTTGAGGATGCCGGCGCGCGCGGCGCTCGTCGTGATCAGCCGCGGCTCGGGCTGCTTGGCGAGGACCGCGTTGACGTTGACGACGGAGGCCGCGTCGGACGCCTTCAGGTACTGCCGCGCCGCCTGAAGCGGGTTGAGCACGCCCGCGAACTTCAGCTCCAGCTCGTCGCGCCAGTCGTCCTCGGTCGTGTCGTCGAGGCGCTTCATGCGGGACTGCCCGGCGTTGTTCACGAGACCGTCGACGCGGTCGCCGCCGAACGCTCCGGCCGAGGCGCGGACGAAGTCGCGTACGGCGTCGGCGTCGCGGACGTCGCAGGTCGCGGTGTAGAGGCGGTCGTGTGTGCCGATCCTCTTGAGGCGGTCGGCGTCGCGCCCGCAGGTGGCGACGTTCGCGCCTTCGTCGAGGAGGGCGCGGACCGTGGCCAGGCCGACGCCCGAGCTGCCTCCGGTGACCACATAGGTCCTATCGGCGAGGCCCAGATCCATAACTCAGTGCTCCAGTGGGTCAGTTCAGTAGGTCAGTTCATGGTGAAGCCGCCGTTGACGGCGATCACCTGTCCGGTCAGATAGCGGGATTCCTCGGAGAGGAGGAAGGAGGCGAGACCGGTGAGGTCGTCGGGCTGCTGCGGCCGGGAGATCGCCCGGTTCGCGGCGTAGAGCCCGTGCCGCTCCTCCGGTACTCCCTCGGTCGCCTCGCACTCGGTGAGGCCCGGCGCGAGGGCGTTCACGGTGATGCCGCGCTCGCCCAGTTCCCGGGCCATGGCGCGGGTGAGGGCGATGACCGCACCCTTCGACGTGATGTAGTGCGCGAGCCGCGGCGAACCGTAAAGGGCCGCGTCCGAGGCGATGTTGACGATGCGTCCGGTCGGGCCGAACAGCGGGTGCAGCGCCTTGGCCACCAGCCAGGGGCCGCGCGCGTTGATCGTCATCAGGCGGTCCCAGGTCTCGATGTCGATGTCCTGGAACTCCTTGCCGCCGACGCCGTTGGCGAGGGCCGCGTTGTTGACGAGTCCGTAGAGCCCGCCCAACTCCCGTACAAAAGCGGCGAGTTCATCGACGGATGCCGGGTCCGCCACGTCGCAGCGCGCGAAGTGCGCGTCGTGCCCCTCGCTCCGCAGCTCCTCGGCGGCCCGGGCGCCGCGCTCGGGGTCGAGCTCGGCGAGGACGACCCGGAAGCCGTCCGCGCCGGCCCGGCGGGCCATGGCCAGTCCCAGGCCACGGCCCGCCCCGGTCACGACGACCGTGCGCACCTCGTCGGGGGACTGCTCAGTCACGGGTGACGCCGTGCATCGGCGAGTACTCGGGGTACGAGGGCACCTGCGGCTTCTGCGTGCCGATGACGACGCAGAACAGGGCGTCGGTGTCGCCCTCGTTCTTCAGCGAGCGGGTCACACCGGCGGGCACCACGATCATGTCGCGGTAGCCGAGCGTGCGGTACTCGACCTCGTCCGGGCCGCGGTGCACGCCCACGCGGACCTCGCCCTCCAGGACGAAGAAGGCCTCCTCCACGTCGTGGTGGGTGTGGGCCGGGCCCTCGGCGCCGGGCGGCAGCAGCATGTTGGAGAAGGTGAAGCCGCCGGACGGGAGGATGCGGCTGTCGCCCTCGTGGTTGCCGGTGGCGCCGGAGCCGACGTAGCGGATCTGGCCGCGGCGGTACTGCTTGCCCGCCTTCTCCTGGAAGGAGAGCGTGTCGAAGTCGGCGACGCGGGACTCCTTCGACGCGATCAGCGAGTCGGTGTACGTGCCGAGGTCGCCGCCGTTGTCGTACTCGTTGGTGGTCAGAGGCATGGTGTGCGTCCTTAGGTAGGCACTGACGGTCGGGCAGTGACCGTCAGGCAGTGACGATGTGCAGGTGGGACAGGACCCAGGCGTTGAACCGCTCGGGCTGTTCCTGGTTGGCCAGGTGACCGGCGTCCTTGACGATCACGTAGGCCGTCTTGTGCAGGCCCCCGGCGATGACCTGGGAGGCCTCGACGCCGGTGACCTTGTCGCGGTCGCCGCAGATCACGAGCGTGGGAGCGGAGACGGCGGACAGTTCGGGGCGCAGGTCGGCGCCGGCCATGGCCTCGGCGGCGTACCCGTAGCCGGGCAGCCGCACGGAGGAGGCCATGGTGTCGACGACCCGCTCGACGAGCGCGGCGGGCGCCAGGTCCGAGACGAGGCGCGGTCCGCGCTTCTCGGCGAACGCGCGCGGCCCGACCTCGGCCAGCTCCGTGGCCCTGGCCCGCATCCCGGCGGCCTTCGCCGCCTCGGTGCCTGAGCCCGCGCTGGAGTCGGCGACGATCAGCGAGTCGACGAGGTCCGGGTGGCGGGTCGCCAGCCGCAGCGCGATGACACCGCCCCACGAGACGCCGAGGACGTGCGCCGAAGTCCCGTACGAGCGGATCAGCTCCGCCGCGGCGTCCGCGAAGCCGTCGAGGTCCAACGGACCTTCCGGATCAGCCGACTTGGCGTAGCCGGGCGCGTCCCAGGCGATGACCCGGGCGTACGGCGCGAGCCCTTCGAGCTGCGGCGCGAACGCGGCCGACGAGGAGCCGATCCCGTGCAGGCAGAGCAGCAGGGGGCCTTCGCCGCCCGCCTCTTCCACATGGATCGTGCTCACAGGATCTGCCCCGACCGCCCGGCGAGCGCGGCCACCGACCGCAGCACCGAGTACGGGACGACCTGGCTGGTCGCCGGGTTGCCCGGGTCGGGCCGGTGCGCGACCTCGAAGCGGTACGAACCGTGCTCCCCGGACGCCTCGATGACGTGCCGGGTGAGCGTGGCCCCCGGATCGGCGACGACCTCGACCCGCACAGCGTCCAGGTCGCCGACGGCGAGGGCGACCGAGGCGGCCACGTTCGTCGACTTGGGGAACTTCACCGGCACATCGCGCGCCGTGCCGGACATGACCACGACGGGCCCGGTCGCCGAGCGCATCCGGCCCAGCAACTCCTCGTCCATCCACGGCTGTTCGAGGGTGGAGGGCAGCTTCGTGGTCGTCAGTCGGACGTCCTCGATCGGCCCCAGGGCCCGCACGGCCTGGAGCAGATCGAGGCCGCCGACCGCGCCGCCCGTGAAGTACACCCGGCCGGGCCCGGCGGCGAGCAGCCGCTTGGCCAGCTCGTCGTCGGTGAGGGCCCCGGTCGAGGCCACGAGCAGATCGGTACCGGAGCTGAGGACGTGCTCGCCCCACTCCCGTACGACACCCTGACCGGCCGCCTCCACGATCAGGTCGCAGCGCTCGATGGCCTCCTCGAAGGTCACCTGCGGCGCGGGCGCCGCCTCACCGAGCGGCCGGTTGTCGACGATGCACGTCAGCTCGGCGCCCTGGACGTCCTGCCCGGCGAGCGCGGTGCCGACGATGCGGCCGATGGCGCCCCAGCCGACGAGTCCGACCTTCAGCGTGCTCATTTCTCTGCTCCTTCGGGAATGACCGGGGACTCCGGCGAACCGGCCATGTGACAGCGGATCTCCTTCGACGGCGGCCCCGCCGTGCCCCACAGGTCGGACAGCTCCGGCACCCGCCGCCACACCTTGGCGATCCACCGGTCCTCGACGATCTGCGCGACCTCGGACGTGTACTCGCAGACGAGCCCGGTCGGGTCGGTGAAGTAGGAGAAGGTGTTGTTGCCGGGCCCGTGCCGCCCGGGACCCCACTGCGGGACGATCCCGTGGTGGCGCAGTCGGCCGAGCCCGCGCATGAAGTGGTCGACCGAACTCATCTCGTACGCCACGTGGTTGAGGGACACCCACTCGGCCTGGTTGAACGCGATGCAGTGGTGGTCGGCGTTGCAGCGCAGGAACGCCATCTGGTGCTCGGACCAGTCGGAGACGCGCAGGCCGAGGACGTCGCGGTAGAACGCGACGGCGGCGTCGATGTCGGGGGTGTTGAGGACCGCGTGCGTGACGCCGACCGGCACGGCCGTGTCCTGGCCGCGCGGCGCGACCGCCCAGGTCTCGGCGGACAGCTCGACGAGCCGGCCCTCGTGGTCGTGGAACCGCAGGCCGTAGCCGCCGCCGACCTGGTCGAGCATTCCGGGCCCCGCGACCGGCACGATCCCGCGGGCCTCCAGGCGGCGCGCCGCCTCGTCGATCTCGGCGGGGGTGGTGACGGCGAACACGAGGCGGCCGAGGCCGGTGCGGTCGGAGCGGGTGAGCTGGAGGGCGTGGTGCTGCTCGCCGGTGCCGCGCAGCCAGCTCGCGCTGTGCTCGGACTCGACGACCTCAAGGCCCCACGCCTCTTCGTAGAAGTCGGTGGCCTCGGCGAAGGAGGGGGTGAGCAGTTCGACGGAGCGCAGCGCGCGCAGCCGGGCGATCGGGGGGTGGGACATCGTAAGGACTCCTGGATCGTGGTCAGTTGGCCCAGGGGAGCGGGGCTTCGGACGTGCCCCAGTACAGGGACTTCTGGCGTTGGTAGGCGCGGATGGCGTCACGTCCCTTCTCGGTGCCGAGGCCGCTGTCCTTCATCCCGCTGAACGGGGTGGACGCGCTGAACTGCTTGTACGTGTTGATCCACACGGTGCCCGCGTCGATCCGGTGGGCCAGGTTCCAGGCGGCGCGGTGGTCGCGGGTCCAGATCCCGCAGGCCAGGCCGTACACGGAGTCGTTGGCCTGCTCGACCAGGTCGTCCTCGTCGTCGTAGGGAAGCACCACCAGGACCGGGCCGAAGATCTCCTCCTGGCAGGTCCGGGAGTCGTTCGCAAGGCCGGCGAGGACGGTGGGCAGGTAGTACGCGCCGTTCTCGTACGCGGGGCCCTCGGGCGCGGCGCCGCCGCACAGCACCTCGGCGCCCTCGGAGCGGGCGAGGTCGACGTAGGCGGCGACCGAGTCCCGGTGGTTCGCGTGGACGAGGGGGCCCACCTGCGTGTCGGGGTCGGTGCCGGGTCCGACACGCAACTTGGCTACCCGCGAGACGATTTCACCGACGAACGACTCGTACAGCGACGCGTGGACGAACAGTCGCGAACCCGCGATGCAGGACTGCCCGCTGGACGAGAAGATCCCGAACATCACGCCCGCGAGGGCCTGCTCCACGTCCGCGTCGGCCCGCACGATCGTGGGTGACTTGCCGCCCAGTTCGAGGGAGGCGGGGATCAGCTTGCGCGCGGCGATCCCGGCGATGGAGCGGCCGGTCTCCGTGCCGCCCGTGAAGCCGATCCGGCCGACGAGCGGGTGCCGTACGACGGCGTCGCCGACCACCCGTCCGCTGCCCGGAAGCACCGACAGCAGGGCGGTGGGCAGGCCGAGCTCGGTGAGGGCCCGGGTGATGATCCGGCCGAGCTTCAAAGAGACCAGCGGGGTCCAGGCGGCCGGCTTGAGCAGCACCGCGTTCCCGGCGGCCAGGGCGGGCGCGATCTTCTGCGCGTCGCTGGCGACCGGGGAGTTCCACGGGTTGATCGCGCCGACCACGCCGATCGGCTCGTGCACGCTCATCGTGACGTACGGGCCGCGCGAGGGGGTGATCGTCTCCTCGGCGGTCTCCAGCGTCGCGGCCAGGTACCGGAAGGTGCCGGCCGCGCTGAGCGCGAGCGCCTTCGTCTCGGTGAGGGTCTTGCCGGTGTCGGCGGTCTGCGTCGCGGCCAGCTCGTCGGCGGCCTCCTCGGTCAGCTCCGCGATCCGGTACAGGAGCCGGGCCCGCTGGTGGGGGAGGAGGTCGCGCCAGGCCGGGTCCGCCGCGGCCGCTGCCGCCGCCCGCGCGGCCTCGTCGACCTCTTCGGCGGACGCGGTGTGCAGCGTGGCGAGCACCTGCCCGGTGGCGGGGTCGACCGTGTCGAGCGGGGCACCGGCGCCCCGTCGCCACTGGCCCGCGACAAGGATTTCGGTGGGGTGGTGGGACACGGCGGGACCTCCGACACACGGGAGTTGACTTGCTGAAGCACTAGAAAGCTAAGCGCTTAAATGTTTCTCCGCAAGACCCTGCCGTCGGAAGCTTCGCGGTTCACCCGTCTTCAGATGCCTAAGCGCCTAACCATTGACCGCTAAGGAGTTGGCTTCTACTGTCGCCGCATTCCCCTCGTGTTCGCGTGCTCGCGGAAGGACCCCTCCATGACGACTGTGGCCGGTAAGGCCGGAGAATCCGGCAGCCAGGGCCTCGGCTCGATCGCGGCCAGACTCGAACGGCTGCCGCACTCCCGCTGGCACGTCAAGGTGCGCTTCCTGATCGGCGCCGTGACGTTCTTCGAGGCCTTCGACCAGCTCCTGGCCGCCTCCGCGCTGCCCGTCCTCATCAAGGACTGGCACCTGAGCACGGGGCAGGCGACCTTCGCGGTCACCTCGGGATCCATCGGCATGCTGCTCGGCGCGCTGGTCGCCGGGTGGCTGGGCGACAGGATCGGCCGGGTGCGTACGGTGGCCCTGGGTGTCGCGATCACCGGCCTCGCCAGCCTCGCCGTCGCCACGGCCAACGGGATCGAGCTGTTCTCGCTCTTCCGGTTCGTCCAGGGCCTCGGCATCGGCGGCGTCGTCCCGGTCGCGGCCACGTACATCAACGAGATCTCCCGCTCCGACAAGCGCGGCCGCTTCGTCCTGCTCTACGAGATGATCTTCCCGGCCGGGCTCGCGTGTGCCAGCCTCGTCGCGGTGTGGGTCGTGCCGAACCTGGGCTGGCGCGCGATGTTCGTGCTCGGCGCGCTGCCCGTCCTGATCGCCGTGGCGCTGCCCAAGCACGTCGCCGAGTCGCCGCGCTGGCTGCTCTCCCAGGGGCGGCTGGAGGAGGCCGAGCAGGTCATCACCCGGATCGAGGGGGAGGTCGAGCGGGCCGTGGGCAAGCCGCTGCCGGAGCCCGGCCCTGCGCCCGTGGCGGAGACCGGACGCGGCCGGCTGCGGGACCTGTTCACCGGCCGCTATCTGCGGCGCACCGCCGTCCTGTCCGGCCTGTGGTTCGTCGCGTACTACGTCAACCACGGCATCTCGACGTGGCTGCCCTCGCTCTACACCAAGAACTTCGGCCTGGACCTGACGACCGCGCTGGTCTACACGCTGCTCAGCAACATCACCGGCCTGGTCGGCACCTTCGTCGTCGCGCTCGTCATCGACCGGATCGGGCGGCGCCCCGCGCTGGTCGCGGCGCTGGGCGGCACGGCGCTCACCCTCGGGATCCTGGCCGTGGCCGGGGTGACGTCGGGGATCCAGGTCGCCCTGTTCGCCTCCTGCACCACGTTCTTCGTCTACGCGATCAACGCGGGCCTCTATCTCTACTCGCCGGAGCTGTACCCGACGCGTAACCGGGCCACCGGCGCGGCTTTCGGCGGCCTGTGGAACCGGCTCGGCGTGATCCTCGGCCCGATCACGGTCGGCGCGATCATCAGCTCCGGCGGTGGACTCGGCCTGGTCTTCGCGCAGTTGGCGGCCGTGGCGGTCGTGGGCGCGGTGATCGCCCTGTTCGCGGTGGAGACGAAGGGGAAGACGCTGGAGGAGCTCAACTCGTAACGGGGGACTGCGGGCATGCCGCGGCGCCGGGGCCAGGTGGCTCCGGCGCCGCCGTCATGCGGGGGCCGGTGTTCACGCGGGGCCCGGCGGATCCGTGAGGGCACCGCCCAGCGTGCCCAGCAGGCGCCGCAGGCTCCGCCGCTCGTCCGGCCGCAGCCCGGCGAGCAGCTCCCGCTCACCCGCCCTGCGCTCCTCGGTCACCTGGTCGACCAGGACCCGCCCGGCCTCGCTCAGCCGCAGCTGCACGATCCGCCGGTCCCGGTCGTCCCGCTCCCGCTCGATGAGCCCGGCCCCCGCGAGCCGGTCCGCGTGCTGGGTCATCCCGCCGGCCCCGACCGCACCGGCCGCGGCCAGCTCGCCCATGGTGCGGCGGTGCGGGGCGGGGGTGCGACGCAGCTCGGCGAGCACCTCGAAGGCGGCGAGGGAGAGGCCGTGCCGCTTGACGACGCGGCCGATCAGGGTGCGGTAGCGGTCGGCGGAGTCGGTGAGGGCGGCGAAGACGCGGGTGTCGGCGTCGGTGGCGGGGGAGTCCTCGGCCCGCGGCGGCTCGGCGGCGCCCTCCGCGGGCGTGCCGATCGCCGCGGCCAGTACGTCCGCGAGCAGCGGTTCCAGGTCGGCCGTCGGCACCGAGCGGGCCGGCTCGTGCGCGAACAGGTAGCGCTCCATGATGACCCCGAACAGCACGCTGCGGATCATGCCGATCCGGGCCGCCGCCTCGGGTCCTTCGCCGAGTACGCCCTCCAGGGGCCCGGTCACCAGCCGTTCCAGAAGCTCGCTCAACTGCTGTGCGCTGGGCGGGTGGTTGAGCGCCGAGCGGATCAGCGCGGCCAGCGGGTCCCGCGTGGAGAGCCGGTCCCAGCGGTCGAGGTAGGAGTGGGCGAGGGCCCCCGGGAGACCGGCCGGATCGTTGCCCGCCTCGTCGAGCAGGGCGGCCGTGACGCCGGTCCCCTCGCCGACGACGGCGCGGAAGAGCCCGTCCTTGGACCCGAAGTACGCCATGACGAGGCCGGGCGTCACCCCGGCCTCCGTGGCGATCGCCCGGATGCCGGCGCCCTGGTACCCGTGGGCCGCGAACAGCCGCCGGGCCGCTTCGAGCACGGCCCTCCGGTTCCCCTCGGGGTCGTGGGAGCGGCCGCGCCGCTTCTCCTGCGTCTCCTGCTGTGCGTCCACGTCGCCACAGTAGTCGAGCGGGGGGAGCGGCAGATTTCTGCACGACCGTTCAAAACGGTTCCCCTTGAAAACACGTGGAAACACTGGGAAACACTGGTTCGGGTGAACCTCTTGCCAAGAAGGTACTTCAGGGTCAATCATTTCAGGTCTTAGGTATACCCGTACCCGCTCGCCCGATCCGAGAGGCCTGGTGGCAGACGGTTTGAAACCCACACCCTTCGACTACAGCGCCCCGCGCTCCGTCCCGGAGGCGCTCGCCCTGCTCGCCGACGAGGACCGCGAGCCCAAGGTGGTGGCCGGCGGCCAGTCGCTGATCCCGATGCTGAGCATGCGGCTCGCCCGCCCCGGCCTCCTCGTCGACATCACGCGCATCCCCGGCCTCGGTGAACTCTCCGTCGACGCGTCGGGCGCGCTGCGCGTCGGCGCCGCCGTCCGCCAGTCCGCAGCGGCCGCCGACCCACGGCTCCGCGACGGCTGGCCGCTGCTCGCCGCCGCGATCGGGCACATCGGGCACCCGCAGATCCGGGCCCGCGGCACCGTCTGCGGCAGCCTCGTCCACCACGACCCGGCCGCCGAGCTCCCCACCGCCGCCGTGGCGCTGGACGCCCGCTTCGTCATCGCGGGACCGGCGGGAGAGCGCACCGTCGGAGCCGAGGAGTTCTTCGTCGCCACCTTCCAGACCGCCGTCGAGCCGGACGAACTCCTCACCGAGGTCGTCTTCCCGGCCCGCGGCGGCGGCTGGGCCTTCGAGGAACTCACCCGCAGACACGGCGACTTCGCCACGGTCGGCGTCGCCGTCCTTCTGGAGCGCTCGGGTGACGAAGGCTCGGGTGACGAAGGCTCGGGCGACACCGTGCGCACCGCCCGCGTCGTCTTCTGCGGCGTCGGCCCCACCCCGGTCCGGCTGCCCGCCGTCGAAGCGGCGCTGACCGGCACCGACGCGGGTCCCGCCGCCCGCGACGCCGCGCGCGAGGCCGCCCTGGCGCACCTCGCCCCGTCCGACGACGTCCACGCCACGGCCGCGTACCGCCGCGAGGCCGCCGCCCACCTCCTCGCCCGCGCCTGCACGACAGCTTGGGAGCGCACCCGATGACCTCCGTGACCCCCGCCGCCCGCCCCGCGCGGACCCCGCCACTCGCCGAACCCTCCGGCTGGCACGAGATACACCTGACCGTCAACGGCGAACCCGTCACCGCACAGGTCGAATCCCGGCTGTTGCTCAGCGACTTCCTGCGCGACCGGCTCCGGCTCACCGGCACGCACGTCGGCTGCGAGCACGGCGTGTGCGGAGCCTGCACCGTCCTCGTCGACGGCACGCCCGTCCGCTCCTGCCTCACGCTCGCCGTGCAGTGCGAGGGCGCCGAACTGCGCACCGTCGAGGGCCTGGCCCGGCCGGACGCGCCGCTCACCCCGGTGCAGGAGGCCTTCCACACGTGCCACGGCATGCAGTGCGGCTTCTGCACCCCCGGCTTCCTCATGACGGCGACGGCCCTGACCGAACAGGACGAACGGCCCGACGACACCGAGGTCGCCGACGCGCTCAGCGGCCACCTCTGCCGCTGCACCGGCTACCGGGGCATCCGCCGCGCGCTCGGCCGGGCCCTCGACGAGACGTACGAGACAGCCACCGACTCGCAGCACCCACAGCACTCGCAGCAAGACTCACGGCAAGGGGAGTGACCCACATGCCCGCCCCCTGGATCGGCCGCCCCGTTCCCCGCGTCGAGGACGACCGCCTGCTGCGCGGCAACGGCCGCTACGTCGACGACATCGAACTGCCCGGCGCCGCCGAGGCCGCCGTCCTGCGCAGCCCGCACGCCCACGCCCGCGTCGAGTCGGTCGACGTGACCGCCGCACTCGAAGCCCCGGGCGTCCTCGCCGTCTGGACCGGCGCCGACGTCGCCCATCTCGCGCCGCTCCTGAACAAGGAGGAGCTGCGCACCCCGCCCCGCCTCGCCGAACTCCTCGACCCGCGCGTGGCCACGACCCCGATGCCGCTGCTCGCCACCGACAAGGTCCTCTACGTCGGCCAGCCCGTCGCCATCGTCTTCGCCGACAGCCGCTACCTCGCCGAGGACGCCCTCGAACTCGTCGACGTCCGCTACGCGCCGCTGCCCGTCCTCGTCGACCCCGACCGCGCCCTCGCGGACGACGCCCCGCTGCTCCACGAGGACCTGCCGGACAACACGGCGGTCGCCGTCGCCGCCCAAGTGGGCGACCCCGCCGCCGCGTTCGCCGCCGCGCACACCGTCATCAGCGAGGAGTTCCAGGCGCACCGCTACGTCGCCTCGCCCATCGAGACCCGCGCCGTCGCCGCCCGCGTCGACCCCTACAGCGGCGACCTCACCGTCTGGTCCAACACCCAGACCCCGCACCGCGTCCGCGAGTCCATCGCCACCACCCTCGGCCTCGACGCCGAATCCGTCCGCGTCATCGCCACCGACGTCGGCGGCGGCTTCGGCCAGAAGGGCATCCTCTACGTAGAGGAAATGCTGATCCCGTACGCGGCGGGCAAGTTGGGCCGCCCCGTGGTCTGGCGCGAGGACCGGGGCGAGAACCTCACCGCCGCCTCGCACGCCCGCGAGCAGATCCACCGCATCGAGCTCGCCGCCGACGCCGACGGCAGACTCCTCGCCGTACGCGACCGGATCACCGTCAACTTCGGCGCGTACAACATGACCGGCCTGGTCGTCCCGTACAACTCGCTGTGCCACCTCCTCGGCCCCTACCGGATCCCGAACGTCGACATCGACGTCCTCGGCGTCCTCACCAACACCGCCTTCGCCACGCCCTACCGGGGCGCCGGACGCCCCGAGACGGTGTTCGCGATGGAGCGGGCCATGGACCGGCTCGCCGCACAACTCGGCCTGGAACCCGCAGAGTTGAGGGCCCGCAACCTCATCGGCCCCGACGACATGCCGTACACGACCGGCCTCGTCGACCGCTCCGGCAACCCCCAGTCGTACGACTCCGGCGACTTCCCCGAACTCCTGCGCCGGGCCCGCGCCAAGGTGGACACCACCCGCCGCGAACCGCGCGAGGGCAAGCACATCGGCGTCGGCTACGCCATGTACATCGAGGCCACCGGGCTCGGCCCGTTCGAGACCGCGCGCATCGACATCGCCCCCAGCGGCCGCGTCAAACTCGCCATCGGCGCACCCTCACAGGGTCAGGGCCACCGCACATCCATGGCACAGATCGCGGCCGACGCACTCGGTGTGCCGCTTGATGTCATCGACGTGGTGGGTGGTGACACCTCCGCGACCCCCTTCGGCGTCGGCACCATCGCCAGCCGCGCCCTCGTCAACGCGGGCAATGCCACCCACCGGGCAGGCAGGCTCGTACGCGAGAAGGCCCTCGACGCGGCAGCGCGCCGCCTCTCCGTCCCGGCGGCCGAACTCACCCTCACCGAGGGCGTGTTCACCACCAAGGAGCCCGACGGGCCCACCCTCACCCTCGCCGAACTCGCGGGCCGCGCCCCGCTCCCCGACACCCCCGAACCCACCGACGGGCGCTACGGCACGGAACTCAGCGAGACCGTCCACTTCCGGCCGCCCGGCTTCGCCGTCGCCAGCGGAGCGCACGCCGCCGTCGTCGAAGTCGACGAGCACACCGGCGAGTTGGAGATCCTCCAGTACGTCGTCGTCCACGACGCCGGTGTCATCGTCAACCCGCTGATCGCCGAGGGCCAGGTCACCGGAGGCATCGCCCAGGGCATCGGCGGCGCCCTCTACGAGGAGATGATCTACGGCCCCGACGGCCAGCCCCGCACCGGCACGTACATGGACTACCTCGTCCCCACCTCCTCCGAGATCCCCGACCTCGACATGGACGAGATCCACTCGCCGAGCCCCATGAACGACCTCGGCGTGAAGGGGCTCGGCGAAGGCGGTGCCATCGCCCCGCAGGCCGTCCTCGCGAACGCCGTCGAGGATGCCCTGCGCCCCTTCGGCGTCGTCGTCCGCCGCGGCCCGCTCTCACCCAGCCGTATCCGCGACCTGCTGCGCACGGCCCCCGCCACCCACTGACCCACGACCGGGAAGATCGACCATGCAACTCGACCACACCTTCACCGTCCCGGCCGCGCCCGACGAGGCCTGGAAGCTCTTCCACGACCTCGGCCGCGTGGCCCCCTGCATGCCCGGCGCCGTCCTCGACACCCTCGAAGGCGACACCTTCACCGGCCGGGTGAAGGTCAAGGTCGGTGCGGTGCAGATGAGTTACCGGGGCGAGGGCACCGTGACCCGCGACGATGCCGCCCGCACCATGCGGCTCGCCCTCAGCGGCAGTGAGACCCGCGGCGCGGGCACGGCCTCCGCGACCGTCACCGCCGAGCTCGTCGCCGACCCCGCGGGCACCCGCGTCCGGGTCCGTACCGACCTCGACATCACCGGCCGGCCCGCCCAGTTCGGGCGCGGCATCATGGCCGAGGTCGGCGACCGCATCGTCGGCCAATTCGCCGACCGCCTCGCGGAGTTGATGTCGGGCCCGCAGGTGGGGACCGCCACTGCGGCGGCACCCGCCGAACCGGAAGCCGTCGACCTCGGCGCCGCCGCCCTGCCCGTCCTCCTGAAGAAGGCCGCCGTTCCGGCCGCCGCCGTGCTCGCGGCGGTGATACTGGTCCGAGTGATCGGCAGGCGCCGCCGCGGATCGCTTCAGGGGTAGAATTTTCAGGGGCGTAACAATTCACGCCCGTGAGACGCGCGAGGGGACGGGGATGGCCGAGCGGAAGGCGAAGCGGCACGACGCCGTGACACAGATCGTGGCGGACTGGGCGCGTGAGCGGCCCGAGCTCGACACAGGACCGCTGGAGGTGCTGGCCCGGCTGCACCGCTCGTTCCTGCGCTACAACACCAAGCTCAACGCGTCGATCGAGCGGCACGGCCTGTCCGTGGCCGGGTTCGACGTGCTGACCGCGCTGCGCCGCGCCGGCAAGCCCTACCGGCTCACCGCCGGGCAGCTCGCCGACTCGGGGCTCGTCTCGTCCGCCGGGGTCACGCTGCGGATGGACCGCCTGGAGAAGGACGGCCTGATAGTGCGCGAGCGGGACGCCGAGGACCGCCGCGTGGTCTACTCCCGGCTCACCGACGAGGGGCTCGCCATGGTCGACGAGGTCTTCGCGGACCACCTGGCCAACGAGGAGCGGATGCTCGCCGGCGTCTCCCCGGCCGAACGCCGCCAACTGGCAAGACTGCTCGGCAAGCTGGAGTCCTCAATCCTGGACGCGGACGACGACTAGAGCCTCTGCGGCGGCTGAGCCAAATCAAGCCCCTGCGGCGATTGAGCAGCGGGGCCCGGGGCAGAGCCCCGCGACCGCAACGTCGGTTCGGCGAAATCAGCCCCGCCGGCGATTGAGGCGCGGGGTCCGGGGCAGAGCCCCGCGACCGCAACCCCGTCGCAGGGCACCAGAAAGGGGCGGCACCCCCCGTGGGAGCCGCCCCTTCGTCACGCCGGGCAGGACCTACTTCTTGTCGAGCAGATCCTGCACCTTGGCCCGCACATCATCCGTGTCCAGGCCACGAATCGTCAGCGTCGTCCGGCGCCGCAGCACATCGTCCTGCGTCTCGGCCCACTCGTTGTCACGGGCGTACACCACCTGCGCCCAGATCTCCGGCGCGTCCGGGTGGACGCGCTGGGCGAGCTCCGGGCTCTCGTTGGCGAGCCGGGCGATGTCGAAGGACAGCGAACCGTAGTGCGTCGCCAGGTGCTTGGCCGTGTCGGCGCCCATCCGCGGGCCCGGCGCCGGGCTGTCCACCAGGAGGCGGTGCGCGACGGCGCGCGGGTTGGCGACACCCGGCAGCGGCAGCTTCTTCGGCAGCGAGTTGATCGGCTCGTAGTCGTCGCCGAGCGGGTGGCCGGGCAGCGACTCCAGCTTCTGCATGACCGTGCGGCCGATGTGCCGGAACGTCGTCCACTTGCCGCCCGAGACGGACAGCATGCCGCCCTTGCCCTCGTTGACGACCGTCTCGCGCTTGGCCTTCGACGTGTCGCCGGGGCCGCCGGGCAGCACGCGCAGACCGGCGAAGGAGTACGTCATCAGCTCGCGCTTGAGCTGCTGGTCGCGGACCGAGAACGCGGCCTCGTCGAGTATCTGGTCGATGTCCTTCTCGGTGACCGAGACGTCCGCGGGGTCACCCTCGTACTCCTCGTCGGTCGTGCCGAGCAGCAGCATGTCCTCCCAGGGGAGGGCGAAGGTGATGCGGTACTTGTCGATGGGGGTCGCGAGCGCGGCCTTCCACGGCGAGGTCCGCTTCATGACCAGGTGCGCGCCCTTGGACAGGCGGATGGACGGCGCCGAGTTCGGGTCCTCCATCTTGCGCAGGTGGTCGACCCACGGACCGGTCGCGTTCAGCACCAGGCGGGCGCTGACCCCGAACTCGTCACCGCTCGTGCGGTCCTTGAGCTCGGCGCCGGTGACCCGGCCGTTGGTGAAGCGCAGCCCGGTGACCTCGGAGTGGTTGAGGACGACGGCGCCCGCGTCGACGGCCGCGCGGACCGTCATCAGCGCCATCCGCGCGTCGTTCATCTGGTCGTCGCCGTACACGGCGACGGCCTTCAGGTTGTCGGTCCGCAGCTCCGGCACGTCCTGCTGCGCCTTCGACGGGCTCAAGAGGTGCCCCACACCGTCGCCGAACGCGGACAGCGCGCTGTACGCGAAGACACCCGCGCCCAGCTTGGCCGCGCCGTGCGGGCCGCCCTTGTAGACGGGCAGGTAGAAGGTCAGGGGGTTGGCGAGGTGCGGGGCCACATTGCGGGACACCGCACGCCGCTCGAAGTGGTTCTCCGCGACCAGCTTCACCGCACCGGTCTGCAAGTAGCGCAGACCGCCGTGGAGCAGCTTGGAAGACGCGGAGGACGTGGCGCCGGCGAAGTCGCCGGCGTCGACCAGGGCCACCCTGAGACCGGACTGCGCCGCATGCCAGGCAGTGGAGATGCCCAGGATGCCGCCGCCGATGACCAGGAGGTCGTACGTCGCCTTGGAAAGCTGCTCGCGGGTCTCGGCGCGGCTCGGGTTGGAACCGGCGACCGGGTGCGTTCCGAGGGCAGGCACGGTCTGGAGGGTGGACTGGGTACTCATGGTGGGGTGTTACTCCTCGACAGAGCTGTCTTCGAGCCAGCCCATGGACCGCTCCACGGCCTTGAGCCAGCTCTTGTACTCACGGTCGCGGGTGTCCGCGTCCATGTTCGGGGTCCACTCGGCGGCCCGGCGCCAGTTGGCACGCAGCTCGTCGGTGTTGGACCAGAAGCCGACGGCGAGACCGGCGGCGTAGGCGGCGCCGAGGCAGGTCGTCTCGGCGACCATCGGGCGCACCACCGGCGCGTCCAGGAAGTCCGAGAGGGTCTGCATCAGCAGGTTGTTGGATGTCATGCCGCCGTCGACCTTGAGCGCGGTCAGCTCGACGCCGGAGTCCTTCGTCATGGCGTCGGTGATCTCGCGGGTCTGCCAGGCGGTGGCCTCGAGCACGGCGCGCGCGAGGTGCGCCTTGGTGACATAGCGGGTCAGGCCCGCGATGACACCGCGCGCGTCGGAGCGCCAGTACGGGGCGAAGAGGCCGGAGAAGGCGGGCACGAAGTACGCGCCGCCGTTGTCCTCGACCGAGGACGCCAGGGTCTCGATCTCGGCGGCCGACTTGATCAGGCCCATCTGGTCGCGCATCCATTGCACCAGGGAGCCCGTGACGGCGATCGAGCCCTCGAGCGCGTAGACCGGCTTCTGGTCGCCGATCTGGTAACCGACCGTGGTGAGAAGGCCGGAGTACGAATTGATGGCCTTGTCCGCGGTGTTCATCAGCATGAAGGTGCCGGTGCCGTACGTGGACTTGGCCTCGCCCTCGGCGAAACAGGTCTGGCCGAACAGGGCCGCCTGCTGGTCGCCGAGCGCCGAGGCGACCGGGATGCCGCCGAGCAGGTCGCCCAGCTTGCCGCCGGTGACCTCGCCGTAGATCTCGGCGGAGGAGTGGATCTCCGGCAGCATCGACATCGGGACGCCGATGGAGGAGCAGATCCGCTCGTCCCACTCCATCTCGTGCAGGTTCATCAGCATCGTGCGGGAGGCGTTGGTGACGTCGGTGAAGTGCTTGCCGCCGTTGACACCGCCCGTCAGGTTCCAGATGACCCAGGTGTCCATCGTGCCGAAGAGGATGTCGCCGCGCTCCGCGCGCTCCCGCAGGCCCTCGACGTTGTCGAGCAGCCAGCGGGCCTTGGGGCCCGCGAAGTACGAGGCCAGCGGCAGGCCGGTCTCGCGGCGGAAGCGGTCCTGGCCCACGTTGCGCCCGAGCTCCTTGCACAGGGCGTCGGTGCGGGTGTCCTGCCAGACGATGGCGTTGTGGACGGGCTCGCCGGTGTTCTTGTCCCAGAGCAGCGTCGTCTCGCGCTGGTTGGTGATGCCGATGGCCTTGATGTCGTCGCGCGTGATGCCGGCCTTGGTGATGGCCCCGGCGACGACTTCCTCGACGTTGGTCCAGATCTCGTTCGCGTCGTGCTCGACCCAGCCCGGCTTCGGGAAGATCTGCTCGTGCTCCTTCTGGTCGACGGAGACGATCCGGCCGTCCTTGTCGAACACGATGCAGCGGCTGGACGTGGTGCCCTGGTCGATCGCCGCGATGAAGGGGCCGGTGGTGTGTGCGTCGGTCACGGAGTGCTCCTCGTCGTACGTGAAGTGGTCGGTTTCGGTGGCGCCGCTCAGAACAGCTGGTAGATGGCGCCGGCGAGGGCACCACCGATGAGCGGACCGACCACCGGGACCCAGGCGTACGACCAGTCCGAACCGCCCTTGTTGGGCAGCGGGAGCAGCGCGTGCACGATGCGCGGACCGAGGTCGCGTACCGGGTTGATGGCGTAGCCCGTGGGGCCACCGAGGGAGAGACCGATACCCACCACGACGAGCGCGGTGATCAGGGCGCCGAGCACACCGAGGCCGTTGCCCTCGGCGTTCAGGCCCTGCGTGAGGATCGCCAGGACGAGCACGACCGTGGCGATGATCTCCGTGACGAGGTTCTGCACCATGTTCCGGATCTCGGGACCCGTGGAGAAGACGCCGAGCACGGGGCCGGCCTCGGGCGCGGCCTTCGGGTCGACGAGGCCTTCGTCGTCGGCGCTGCCGTTGTGCGCGGCGAGGACCTCGCGGTCGGTCAGGTGGGCGTGGAACTGCCCGTAGTACGCGAGCCAGACCAGGACCGCGCCGATCATGGCGCCGAAGAGCTGGGAGACGAGGTAGAGCGGTACGTCGCTCCACTTGGTGCCGCCCTCGATGGCGAGGCCGAGAGTGACCGCGGGGTTGAGGTGCGCGCCGGAGACGCCGCCGGCCAGGTAGGCACCGGTCAGGACCGCGAAGCCCCAGCCGAACGCGATGGCGACCCAGCCGGCCTCGAACGCCTTGGAGCGCTTGAATGTGACGGCGGCGCAGACGCCACCGCCCAACAGGGTGAGTATGGCGGTACCGATGGTCTCGCCGATGAAGATGTCGTGGCTGGACACCCGCGACTCCTTTGTCCTTCGTCCAGTGGGAAACCCGAGTAACGAACCCTCCGGGTCCCTTTCCGGTGGTCCGAGACCCTCAGGCGAGGGTCGGGTCCGGTCTGGCCTGTTCACACTCTAACGCGTATTGCCGGTAGGTGTTCGACAATGCCGACCGATGGACGCGAGTCTCGCTCTGCGGCTCCTGGCTCGTCAAGGGATCTTTTATCGAATGCGCGATCGTTATTGATCGCCTGCGGTTATCGCCCGTCGGGGGCCGGTGGGCGTCCAACGATGGTCACTCGGATTGATGCGGCCTGCACCTTGAGCCGCACCCGCCGCGGCTCAGAAGCGGCTGGCGCCCAGATCGCGGGAGACGGCGCGGGCGCAGTCGCGGACGGCCGCGATCAGCTCGGGGCGCAGCCCGCCCGACGCGGCGCCGCCACCGGCCCCGGCCTCGTCCCCGTCCGAGGAGGGGGCCTTGCAGACACGCTCCACGGCGCCGGTGATGCCCACCGCGCCCACCGGCATCCGGTGCCGGTCGTGGATCGGGGCCGCGACCGAGGCCACGCCCTCCCAGGTCTCCTCGACGTCGGCGGCGTACCCGCGCGCACGCGTGAGGTCGAACACCGCCTCCAGCTCCCCGGGGTCGCACACCGTGCGCGCCGTGAAGCCCTTGCGCTCGGCCTCCAGGGCCTCGCTGTGCGCCACCGGGTCGTACGCGGAGAGCACCTTGCCCAGGGCCGTGGAGTGCAGCGGGTGCATCGCGCCGACCTCCAGGACCTGCCGGCTGTCGTCGGGCCGGAAGACGTGATGCACGATCAGCACGCCCTGCTGGTGCAGGACGCCGAGGTAGACCGCCTCACCGCTGGAGCGGGCCAGGTCGTCCGTCCACACCAGGGCACGCGCCCGCAGCTCGTGCACGTCCAGGTAGCTGTTGCCCAGGCGCAGCAGTTCGGCGCCCAACTGGTAGCGGCCCGAGGCGGAGTCCTGCTCCACGAAGCCCTCGGCCTGCAGGGTGCGCAGGATGCCGTGGGCCGTGCCCTTGGCGAGGCCGAGCGAGGCGGCGATGTCCGAGAGGCCGAGCCGCCGCTCGCCGCCCGCGAGCAACCGGAGCATGGCCGCGGCCCGTTCGAGCGACTGGATGTTGCGTGCCATCGCAGTCCCTTCCTCCCTCGGTTCTTCTCGCTGACAGCTGACGGCCGGCAGGGGTGGTCGCCATGCGACGTTCGGCAATGCTGAACAGTATCGGTCGTTGCCGACCTCCGGCGAGCGCGGCGTGCGCCAATATTTCCATCGGATGCTTCCGGCCACGACACGCGCACGCCGTTCCGGCTCGTGGACCTACCTACGACAGGACCATCGTCCCCGTTACCCTGACCGGGTGCGCCTCCGGGAGTGGAGCCGCAAAGCCGACAGCCGTCGCACCTCTGGGAGAACTTTCATGGCCTCGTTGCCAACGCCCGCATCCGATTCCCGCGCCCGTGTGGACGCCCTCCGAGAAGCCCTCGCCACCCGCGTCGTGGTGGCCGACGGAGCGATGGGCACCATGCTGCAGGCGCAGGACCCGACCCTCGAGGACTTCGAGAACCTCGAGGGCTGCAACGAGATCCTCAACCTCACCCGCCCCGACATCGTGCGCTCCGTGCACGAGGAGTACTACGCGGTGGGCGTGGACTGCGTCGAGACGAACACGTTCGGCGCGAACCACACCGCCGCCAGCGAGTACGACATCGGCCACCGGATCCACGAACTGTCCGAGTCGGGCGCCCGCCTCGCCCGCGAGGTCGCCGACGAGTTCGCCGCCAAGGACGGCAGGACGCGCTGGGTGCTCGGCTCCATCGGCCCCGGCACCAAGCTGCCCTCGCTCGGCCACATCGACTACGCCACGATCCGTGACGGCTACCAGAAGAACGCCGAGGGCCTGCTCGCGGGCGGCGCCGACGCGCTGATCGTCGAGACCACGCAGGACCTGCTGCAGACCAAGTCCAGCCTCATCGGCGCCCGCCGGGCGATGGACGCGCTCGGTGTCTCGGTCCCGCTGGTGTGCTCGCTCGCCTTCGAGACGACCGGCGTGATGCTGCTCGGCTCGGAGATCGGTGCCGCGCTCACCGCCCTCGAACCGCTCGGCATCGACCTGATCGGCCTCAACTGCTCCACGGGCCCGGCCGAGATGAGCGAGCACCTGCGCTATCTCGCCCGCCACTCGGCGACGCCGCTGATGTGCATGCCCAACGCGGGACTGCCCGTCCTCACCAGCGACGGCGCGCACTTCCCGCTCACCCCGCCGGAGATGGCCGACGCCCACGAGACGTTCGTCCGCGACTTCGGCCTCCAGCTGATCGGCGGCTGCTGCGGCTCGACGCCCGAGCACCTGCGCCAGGTCGTCGAGCGCGTCCGGGGCACCGAGCCGACGCCGCGCACCCCGCAGCCCGAGCCGGGCGCCGCCTCGCTCTACCAGACGGTGCCGTTCCGTCAGGACACCGCGTACATGGCGATCGGTGAGCGTACGAACGCCAACGGCTCGAAGAAGTTCCGCGAGGCCATGCTGGAGGCCCGCTGGGACGACTGCGTGGAGATGGCCCGCGACCAGATCCGCGAGGGCGCGCACATGCTCGACCTGTGCGTCGACTACGTGGGCCGCGACGGCGTCGCCGACATGCAGGAGCTGGCGGGGCGTTTCGCCACCGCCTCCACCCTGCCCATCGTCCTGGACTCGACCGAAGTCGACGTCCTCCAGGCCGGCCTGGAGAAGCTCGGCGGCCGCGCGGTCATCAACTCCGTGAACTACGAGGACGGGGACGGCCCCGAGTCCCGCTTCGCGAAGGTCACCAGGCTGGCGCAGGAGCACGGCGCCGCGCTGATCGCGCTGACCATCGACGAGGAGGGCCAGGCCCGCACCCCCGAGCACAAGGTCCAGATCGCCGAGCGGCTCATCGACGACCTCACCGGGAACTGGGGCATCCTCGAGTCCGACATCCTCATCGACACCCTGACGTTCACGATCTGCACCGGTCAGGAGGAGTCCCGGGGCGACGGCACCGCCACCATCGAGGCGATCCGCGAACTCAAGCGCCGCCACCCCGACGTACAGACGACGCTGGGCCTGTCGAACATCTCCTTCGGCCTCAACCCGGCAGCCCGCATCCTCCTCAACTCCGTCTTCCTCGACGAGTGCGTGAAGGCGGGCCTGGACTCGGCGATCGTGCACGCCTCCAAGATCCTGCCGATCGCCCGGTTCGACGAGGAGCAGGTCACCACCGCCCTCGACCTGATCTACGACCGCCGCGCCGAGGGCTACGACCCACTGCAGAAGCTGATGGCGCTGTTCGAGGGCGCCACCACGAAGTCCCTGAAGGCGGGCAGGGCCGAGGAGCTGGCGGCCCTTCCGCTGGACGAGCGCCTCCAGCGGCGCATCATCGACGGCGAGAAGAACGGCCTGGAGGCCGACCTCGAAGAAGCGCTGCAGACCCGGCCGGCCCTCGACATCGTCAACGACACCCTCCTGGAGGGCATGAAGGTCGTCGGCGAACTGTTCGGTTCCGGCCAGATGCAGCTGCCGTTCGTGCTCCAGTCCGCCGAGGTCATGAAGATCGCGGTGGCCTACCTGGAGCCGCACATGGAGAAGTCCGACTCGGAGGGCAAGGGCACCATCGTGCTCGCCACCGTGCGCGGCGACGTCCACGACATCGGCAAGAACCTCGTCGACATCATCCTGTCCAACAACGGCTACAACGTGGTCAACCTGGGCATCAAGCAGCCCGTCTCCGCGATCCTCGACGCGGCCGCCGAGCACCGGGCCGACGTCATCGGCATGTCGGGCCTCCTGGTCAAGTCGACCGTGATCATGAAGGAGAACCTTCAGGAGCTCAACCAGCGCAAGATGGCAGGCGACTTCCCGGTCATCCTGGGCGGCGCCGCCCTCACCCGCGCGTACGTCGAGCAGGACCTGCACGAGATCTACGAGGGCGAAGTCCGCTACGCCCGCGACGCGTTCGAGGGCCTGCGCCTGATGGACGCGCTCATCGCGGTCAAGCGCGGCGTGCCCGGTGCGGTGCTGCCGGAGCTCAAGCAGCGCCGGGTGCCCAAGCGTGACGTGGTGGTCGAGGAGGCGCCCGACGAGGGCCCCGTGCGCTCCGACGTCGCCGTCGACAACCCGGTCCCCGAGCCGCCGTTCTGGGGCACCCGCGTCATCAAGGGCATCCAGCTCAAGGAGTACGCGTCCTGGCTCGACGAGGGCGCCCTCTTCAAGGGCCAGTGGGGCCTGAAGCAGGCGCGGACCGGCGACGGACCCACGTACGAGGAGCTGGTGGAGACCGAGGGCCGTCCGCGGCTTCGCGGCTGGCTCGACAAGCTGCACACGGACAACATGCTCGAAGCGGCCGTCGTGCACGGCTACTTCCCGTGCGTGTCCAAGGGCGAGGACCTGATCATCCTGGACGACGCGGGCAACGAGCGGACCCGGTTCACCTTCCCGCGCCAGCGCCGCGGCCGCCGCCTGTGCCTCGCGGACTACTTCCGCCCGGAGGAGTCCGGCGAGACCGACGTCGTGGGGCTCCAGGTCGTCACCGTCGGCTCGCGGATCGGCGAGGAGACGGCGAAGCTGTTCGCGTCCGACTCCTACCGCGACTACCTCGAACTGCACGGCCTGTCCGTGCAGTTGGCGGAGGCCCTCGCCGAGTACTGGCACGCGCGCGTGCGCAGCGAACTCGGCTTCGCCGGCGAGGACCCGGCCGCCATGGCGGACATGTTCGACCTGAAGTACCGGGGCGCCCGCTTCTCCCTCGGCTACGGCGCCTGCCCGAACCTGGAGGACCGCGCGAAGATCGCCGACCTCCTGGAGCCGGAGCGGATCGGCGTACAGCTCAGCGAGGAGTTCCAGCTCCACCCCGAGCAGTCCACCGACGCGATCGTCATCCACCACCCCGAGGCGAAGTACTTCAACGCGCGGTAGTACCGAGCAGTCGTACACTGTTCGGTCCAGCGCAGGCCGGTTGCCCTTGAGCTCGAAAAGGGGGCAACCGGCCTCTTCGTCCCTCATGGAGGTGTACGGATGACCAGTACGGTCCCCGCACTCGGTACCCGAACGGCCGAAGGCTCCACGCTTCAGGCCGTGCTCCTCGACATGGACGGAACACTCGTCGACACCGAGGGATTCTGGTGGGACGCCGAGGTGGCCGTCTTCGCCGAACTCGGCCACGCCCTCGACGACGCCTGGCGCCATGTCGTCGTCGGCGGGCCCATGACCCGCAGCGCCGGCTTCCTCATCGAGGCCACCGGCGCCGACATCACCCTGCCCGAGCTGACCGTGCTGCTCAACGACGGCTTCGAGAAGCGGATCAGCAGCTCCCTGCCGCTGATGCCGGGAGCCGCGAGACTCCTCGCCGAACTCGCCGCGCACGACGTGCCGGCGGCGCTCGTCTCCGCCTCCCACCGCCGCATCATCGACCGCGTCCTGCACTCCCTCGGACCGGCCAACTTCCGCCTCACCGTCGCCGGTGACGAGGTCTCACGCACCAAGCCGCACCCCGACCCGTACCTCCTCGCCGCCGCGGGGCTCGGCGCCGAACCGGGGCGCTGCGCCGTCATCGAGGACACCGCCACCGGCGTCACGTCGGCCGAGGCGGCGGGCTGCCAGGTCGTCGCCGTGCCGTCCGTGTCGCCGATCGAGCCCGCGCCCCGGCGCACCGTCGTCCGCTCCCTGGAACACGTCAACGTGCCTTTCCTGCAGGGACTCATGACGTCCTGAAGTCCCCGGGGTGGCTGAATCGAGGCGCACGACAAGCTCGTTGAGGGTGTGAGCTTTCCCACTTCCCCGGGGGTCGACAGCTCGTCGGACGCATGCTGGGTGACCGCTTTCCATGCGGCGAGGAGTGCCCTTGTGTCCCGATTGGCCACCCCGTGCGACGAACCTTCCTCCTGAGGTGTTTTCGGTGCGTCCACGCCTGATTCCACAGCGTGATGGGCGCCCCGATCCCGCGCCCGCGAACCGCGGCGGCACGACCATTAATGTCGTCGCGGGAACATCGCCGTACGCTCCCGTCGCCCACGCGTCCCACCCCTTTCGCCGGGCCGGCGGGTTCAACAGCTCTGGAGAATTTCGAGCATGAACCGCAAGACTTTGGTGCTGCCGGCCATCATCGGCCTGCTGGCCCCCGTGCTCGCCGCGTGCGGCGGGTCCGACGGCGGAGACGCGGGCGGCGATGCGATCAAGGTGGGCACCACGGACCGGTTCATCGCCTCCGGAAAGGTACCCGCGCCGTTCGACCCGGCGTACGCCTACGACACCGGATCCTGGAACGTGCTGCGCCAGACCGTGCAGACGCTCATGGCGATGCCGCGCAGCGGCAGCGGCGAGCCCGTGCCCGAGGCCGCCCAGAGCTGCATCTTCTCCGACAGCGGCAGCGAGCGCTACGCGTGCAAGCTGCGCAAGGACCTCACGTTCGCCGACGGCAAGCCGATCACCGCGGCCGACGTGAAGTACTCCATCGACCGCGTCAGGAACATCAAGAGCGACAGCGGCTCCTACGGTCTGCTCTCCTCGATCGACACCATCGAGACCCAGGGCGACCGCGGAGTCATCTTCCACCTCAAGTCCCCGGACGCCACGTTCCCGTACAAGCTGGCCACGCCCTCCGCCGGCATCGTCGACCCCGACGAGTACCCGAAGAACAAGCTGCGCACCGGCTTCAAGGTGAACGGCTCCGGTCCGTACACCCTGAAGGCCACCGTCAAGAACGACGCCGTCGTCAAGACCGTCTTCACCAAGAACCCGCACTACAAGGGGCAGTTGAAGCCGAAGAACGACAAGGTGGAGCTGGACTCCTTCACCGGCGCCGACGCCATGGGCAAGGCACTGGAGAAGGGCGACATCGACATGATGACGCGCACCATGTCGCCGGGGCAGATCAAGAAGTACTCGGACAGCGCGCCCAAGAACGTCAACCTGGTCGAGATGCCCGGCATGGAGATCCGCTACCTCGGCTTCGACACCAAGGCGAGCACCGTCCGGGACAAGGCCGTCCGGCAGGCGATGGCACAGCTCGTCGACCGCGGCGAGATCGCCTCCAAGGTGTACGGCACCGGCGCCGAGCCGCTCTACTCGCTCGTGCCCAGCGGCATCACGGGCCACCAGAACTCGTTCTTCAACAAGTACGGCGACCCCAGCAGGGCCAAGGCGGCGTCGATCCTCCAGCAGGCGGGCATCCGCACGCCGATCAAGCTCACCCTGCACTACACGAGCGACCACTACGGATCCGGCACGAAGACGGAGTTCGAGCTCCTCCAGAAGCAGCTGAACACCAGCGGCCTCTTCGACGTCGACATCAAGGGCGACGTCTGGGACACCTACCGCGACGCCCAGCTCAAGGGAAAGTACGACGTCTACGGCCTCGGCTGGTTCCCGGACTTCCCGGACGCCGACAACTTCCTCGCGCCGTTCCTCGACAAGGACAACTTCCTTGCGTCCCCGTACACCAACAGCGGCATCCGCAGTGACCTGATCCCGGCCGAGCGCCGCGAGGCCGACCGGCTCACCGCGTCCAAGCCCATCCAGCAGATCCAGAACGTCGTCGCCGACGACGTGCCGGTTCTCCCGCTGTGGCAGGGCAAGCAGTACGTCGCCGCCCGCGACGACATCACCGGGGTGGAATGGGCGCTGTCCGCCTCCTCGGTCCTTCAACTGTGGGAGCTGGGCCGCGGCGTCAGCGGCTGAGCCCACTTCGGGGCCGGTCCACTCGCGGGCCGGCCCCAGCCCGTCCGCTCGACCGACGACAAGGCACGTACGTGAGAATGCGCAACCAGTGGCTGGTCATGCCCCTCGGCGCGGGACTCGCCGCGGCACTCCTGACCGGCTGTGGCTCAGGCGAGAGCGACTCCGCCGACAGCGGCGACGCCGTGGTCATGGGAATGTCCGACGACATCCAGGCCACTGATCCGGCCTCCGGCTACGATCCCGGCTCGTGGCTGCTGTTCAACAACGTCTTCCAGTCGCTGCTCAGCTTCCCCAACGGTGGCACCGAGCCGCAGCCGGAAGCCGCCAAGGAGTGCCACTTCAGCGACACCGCCACCAAGGTCTACACGTGCACGCTCCGCTCCGGCCTGGAGTTCAGCAACGGTCACGCGCTCACCTCGAAGGACGTCAAGTTCTCCTTCGACCGCATGATGAGGATCAACGACGCGGCCGGCCCCGCGATCATGTTCCCGATGCTGGACAAGGTCGAGACCCCGGACGCCAGGACCGTCACCTTCAAGCTCAAGTCCGCTGACGCGACCTTCCCCAGCAAGATCGCCTCGGGCGCCGGATCGATCGTCGACCACACCGCGTACCCCGCGGACAAGCTGCGCGCGGACGGCAAGGCCGTCGGCTCCGGCCCCTACAAGCTCGACTCCTTCGGCAAGAAGCAGGCCGGCTTCTCGGTCAACGCCAAGTACCAGGGCACCGCCAAGGTCAAGAACCAGGGCGTCACCATGAAGTTCTTCCACGGTGACCAGGCGGGCCTGAAGAAGTCACTGCTCGCCGGGAAGCTCGACCTCGCCTACCGCGGCCTCGCCGCCAAGGACGTCGCCGACATCGAGAAGTCCGGCACCAAGAACCTGGACGTCATCGAGGGCACGAGCGCCGAGGTCCAGCACCTCGTCTTCAACATGGACGACCCGGTCGCCGGCAAGATCGGCGTCCGCAAGGCCATGGCCTACCTCATCGACCGCGACGCCCTCATCGACGACGTGTACGACCAGACCGCCACGTCGCTGTACTCGATCATCCCGGCGGGCATCACCGGCCACAACACCGCCTTCTTCGACAAGTACGGGGCCCGCCCCTCGAAGAGCAGGGCGGCGGCCGCGCTGCACGCCGGCGGCATCAACACGCCGGTCAAGCTCACGCTCTGGTCCACGCCCGCGCGCTACGGCCCCGCCACCGACGCCGAGTTGAAGACCATCGCCAAGCAGCTCAACGCGAGCGGCCTGTTCGACGCCGACGTGAAGTCCGTCGAATTCGCCCAGTACGAGCGGGACATCAAGTCCGGCAAGTACGGCGTCTACGTCAAGGGCTGGGTCCCCGACTACCCGGACCCGGACAACTTCACCCAGCCGTTCTTCGGCAAGGGCAACGTCCTCGACAACCGCTACGACAACAGCACCATCACCGGCAGGATCATCCCCGAGACCGGCGCCCAGAGCGACCGCTCCGGAACGGCCCCGCGCTACGAGCAACTGCAGAACATCGTCGCCGACGAGCTGCCCATCCTGCCGGTCTGGCAGGCCAAGCAGTACGCCGTCGCCAAGTCCGACGTGTACGGCCTGGAGAACTGCCTCGACGCGTCGACCGTCTTCCGGTTCTGGGAGATCAGCAAGGGCTGACACCCTCTGCCCGCGGGCCTTAGGGCCCGCGGGCGGCCGGTCACTGCGCGCCGGGGCGGACCAGTCCGCTCTCGTACGCGTACACAGCCGCCTGCACCCGGTCGCGCAGGCCCAGCTTCGTCAGCACATGGCCGACATGCGTCTTCACCGTCGTCTCGCTCACGAACAGGTCGGCGGCGATCTCGGCGTTGGACAGCCCGCGCGCGACCAGCTTCAACACCTCCACCTCCCGCTCCGTGAGCGTGTGCAGCGTGTCCGGGACCGGCTCGTCCCCGGACGGGAGATGATCCGCGTACTTGTCCAGCAGACGGCGGGTGATGCTCGGCGCCAGCATCGCCTCGCCGGCCGCCACCACACGGATCGCCTGCACCAGCTCGCCCGCGGGCGCGTCCTTGAGCAGGAAGCCGCTGGCCCCCGCCTTCAACGCCTCCACCACGTACTCGTCCAGATCGAACGTGGTCAGCACCAGCACCTTCGCCGGACCGTCCTTGCCGGGGCCCGAGATCTGCCGGGTCGCCTCCACCCCGTCCATCCGCGGCATCCGGATGTCCATCAGAACCACATCGGGCTGCAGAGCACGCACCTGGTCAAGCGCCTGCAGACCGTCCCCGGCCTCGCCGACCACCGCGATGTCCTGCTCGGCCTCCAGGATCATGCGAAAGCCCGTACGCAGCAGCGGCTGGTCATCGACCAGTAGGACGCGGATGGCCACGAAACTCTCCTTTGATCCTTCGATAGACCCGGCGGCCCATTCTGCCCTGCTATGCCTGCGGGAGGTCCTCCACCCCGGCCCGAGCCGCCGAGACGATCTGCAACGGGTACGGCGGGGGAGTGCCGCCGAACTCCGGGCACACCGCCTGGTGATCGCACCAGCCGCACAGCTTCGTGGGCCTCGGCTGCCAGTCACCCGTCTCCGTCGCCTGCTGGATCGCCTCCCACAACGCGAGCAGCTTGCGCTCCACCCGCTCCAGATCCGCGATCACCGGGTCGTACGTCACCACGTCCCCACTGCCCAGGTACACGAGCTGAAGGCGGCGCGGCACGACCCCCTTCAGACGCCACACCACCAGCGCGTAGAACTTCATCTGGAACAGCGCGCCCTCCGCGTACTGGGGGCGCGGCGCCTTGCCCGTCTTGTAGTCGACGATGCGCACCTCGCCCGTCGGCGCCACGTCCACCCGGTCGATGATCCCGCGCAGCTTCAGGCCCGACTCCAGCTCGGCCTGCACGAAGAGCTCCCGCTCGACCGGCTCGAGACGCGTCGGATCCTCCAGCGTGAACCACCGCTCCACGAGGCGCTCCACATCGCCGAGCCAGCGCGCCAGCCGCTCGCCCGCGGCCTCCTCGCCCTCCCCGTCGTCGGCGAACAGCTCGGCCAGCTCCGGCTTCGACTCCCGAAGACGGTCCCACTGGCCGGGGATCAGCGCCGCGGCCCGCGGCGCCGTCCGCTCGTCCGCCGGCGCGTCGAAGAGTCTTTCCAGGACGGCATGGACCAGCGTGCCCCGCGTCGCCGCCTCGCTCGGCTTCTCCGGCAGCTTGTCGATCACCCGGAACCGGTACAACAGCGGGCACTGCATGAAATCGCTCGCGCGCGACGGCGAGAGCGACCTCGGCGGGGCGGCCGCGGCCTGCGCGGGGGCCTGATCGGTGCTGGTCTCCATGCCGTACGACGATACGGGCCCGCACTGACAGTCAGGCATCTGCACGCCGAGCCGCGTCTTGCGTAGCGTGGCGCGGGGGAGTCGACGGGGGCCCGCCGACACTGTCCGCATACCATCGACGCCAGAACGTCCCGCCGGGCGGCGGGAAACGCTTCGAACGAGGGGACCGAGGGATCACCGTGGACGAGAGCGGCCAGCCGCAGCCCGGCACCGGCGAGGCGACGTCGCCCCGGCATCCGGCCGCGGTCGAGCCGGATGCGACCGAAGCCCGCGAAACCACCGAGGCCCGGGACCCGGGCGAGCCGGACGCGGCCCCCGAGCAGCCGGAGAGCACCCCGGCGCAGCAGCAGGCCGACACGGAACAGGCCGCCGCGGAACAGGCCGCCGCGGAACCGGACAGCGCGGAACCGGACAGCGCGGCGACGCGGCAGACCACCGGCACCCCGCACACCGACCCCACCCCCCACCCGCAGGACGCGCCCCCCGCGCACCCCTACGACCGCCACCCCGAACGCGCCGCCGCCACCTCCGGCACCCGCAAGGGCGCCACCAAGGGCCCCACCAAGCGCCCCGCACCGCGCGGCGGCCTGCTCATGGGCCGACCCTTCGGCGTCCCGGTGTACGTCGCCCCCAGCTGGTTCCTCGTAGCCGCGCTGATCACCTGGGTGTTCGGCGGCCAGCTCGACCACGTGCTGCCCGAGCTCGGCGCCGCCCGCTACCTGGTCTCCCTCTTCTTCGCCGTCGCCTTCTACGCCTCCGTACTCATCCACGAACTCGCCCACACCGTCGTCGCACTGCGCTACAAGCTCCCGGTGCGCCGCATCCAGCTCCAGTTCTTCGGCGGCGTCTCCGAGATCGAGAAGGAGTCCGAGACCCCCGGCCGCGAGTTCGTGCTCGCCTTCGTGGGCCCCCTGCTCTCCCTCGTCCTCTCCGGCGTCTTCTACGTAGCGATGCGCGCCGTCGAACCCGGCACCGTCCCCGGCGTCCTCCTCGCGGGCCTGATGATCTCCAACCTGATCGTCGCCGCGTTCAACCTCCTGCCGGGACTGCCGCTCGACGGCGGCCGCATGCTCCGCGCCGTCGTCTGGAAGCTCACCGGCAAGCCCATGAGCGGCACCATCGCCGCCGCCTGGGTCGGCCGCGCCCTCGCCGTCACCGTCCTCATCGGCCTGCCGCTGCTCACCCAGTCCGGCGCCCTCGGCGAAGGCGCCGAAGAAGCGGGCGGCATGGACACCCTCATGGACGCGCTGCTCGCCGCCATCCTCGCCGCGATCATCTGGACCGGAGCAGGCAACAGCCTGCGCATGGCACGCCTGCGCGAACACCTCCCCGACCTGCGCGCCCGCTCCCTCACCCGCCGCGCCGTCCCCGTCGAAGCCGAGACCCCGCTCTCCGAAGCCCTGCGCCGCGCCAACGAAGCCGGCGCCCGCGCCCTCGTCGTCGTCGACGCCGACGGCGACCCCCACTCCCTCGTCCGCGAAGCCGCCATCGTCGGCATCCCCGAACACCGCCGCCCCTGGGTCCCCGTCAGCGGCCTCGCCCAGGACCTCACCGACGGCATGCGCGTCTCCGCCGAACTCGCCGGCGAAGAACTCCTCGACACCCTCCGCGAGACCCCCGCCACCGAATACCTCGTGGTCGAGGAGAACGGCGCCATCTACGGAGTGCTCTCCGCGGCCGACGTCGAGCGCGCCTTCGTCAAGGCCATGGCCCGCCCTTCGTAGAAAACCGTCGCGGAAGCCGTGTGGTCGGCGTCCCCCGACAAGCCCGGTAGGCTGTTCACATGTCCGAACCGACCGGTGCCGCCCGCAGGCGCGGGCCCTTCACGGTCGGGGACCAGGTACAGCTGACCGACCCCAAGGGCCGCCACTACACGTTCACGCTCGAAGAGGGAAAGAACTTCCACACCCACAAGGGTTCCTTCCCGCACGACGAGCTGATCGGCGCACCCGAGGGCAGCGTTGTCCGCACCACCGGAAACGTCGCCTACCTCGCGCTGCGCCCCCTGCTCCCCGACTACGTCCTGTCCATGCCCCGCGGCGCCGCCGTGGTCTACCCCAAGGACGCGGGGCAGATCCTCGCCTTCGCCGACATCTTCCCCGGCGCCCGCGTCGTGGAAGCGGGTGTGGGCTCCGGCTCGCTCAGCAGCTTCCTGCTGCGCGCCATCGGCGACCAGGGCATGCTGCACTCCTACGAGCGCCGCGAGGACTTCGCCGAGATCGCCAAGGGCAACGTCGAGCGCTACTTCGGCGGACCGCACCCCGCCTGGCAGCTCACCGTCGGCGACCTCCAGGACAACCTGTCCGACGGCGACGTCGACCGCGTCATCCTCGACATGCTCGCCCCCTGGGAGTGCCTGGACGTCGTCAAGAAGGCGCTCGTCCCCGGCGGCATCCTGTGCTGCTACGTGGCCACCACCACGCAGCTCGCCCGCACCGTCGAGTCCATCCGCGAGATCGGCTGCTTCAACGAGCCGACCTCCTGGGAATCGATGATCCGAAACTGGCACGTGGAAGGCCTCGCCGTCCGCCCCGACCACCGGATGATCGGCCACACCGGCTTCCTGCTCACCGCCCGCCGCCTCGCGGACGGCGTCGAGCCGCCCATGCGCCGCCGCCGCCCCTCCAAGGGCGCCTACGGCGAGGACTACGACGGCCCGAACGCCGACGGCGGCAACCGCGGCCGCTGAGCCACCCGCACGCACCACCGCACAACACTTCGGCGCCGCCGTCGAGTTCCCTCTCACCTACGGGAACTCGACGGCGGCGCTCGTTCGTTGGCGAAACGGCAGCACCAGAACCAGATATCACCTGAGAAAGAACGGACCCCCCCGTTCCCGCGCACTGTGACGTATGGCACGATGCTGGCCACCCCCACCGGCACAGCCCTCACAGGAGACGCTCCTCGTGCAGCAATCCGCCGTCCCGGAACTGGCGCACACCACCACACGACCCATCCACTGGCTGGCCACCGCGGCCGCCCTCGCCGCGGTCGTCGCGATCTCCGGCTTCCTCAAGCCGGACTCCGCCACCGCGGCCCAGGCCGAGCACAAGACACCCGCGAGCAGACCCGCGGCTGTCGCCCCGCCCGACCCCACCGCCGTCCACTTCCCGCTCGACTGCGGACCCGTGAAGACCGCCGTCGTCAAGAAGGCCACCGGAGACCTCGACGGCGACGGACGCCCGGAGACCGTCGCCGTCGTCCGCTGCGACGCCGGCGTCGGCACACCGCCCAGCGGCATCTACGTCCTCACCCAGCCCGCGGGCGCGAAACCGCGCGTCGTCGCCACACTCGTCACGCCCAAGGACAACTACTCGACGACCACGCTCGCCATACAGGACGGATCCGTCCTCGCCGACCTGGACGGCTACTCCTCCGACTCCGTGCCCCGATACCGCCCGGACGTCCACGAGAAGGCCAAGTGGCAGTGGAAGGACGGGGCGTTCGTCCGCTCCACGCCCTCCGAGGCCCGCGCCGCCTGACACCACACACGAAAGGCCCCGCCCGCCGGAACACCGGCGGACGGGGCCCTTCGCACACCTTGGGCTACCCCGCGTTCACTCCGCGTCCGGGCCGTGCACCTCGACCCGGTCCGCGACCCGCCGCACATGGATGCAGTCGCCCGGACACTCCTTCGCCGACGCCACCACATCGGTGAGGAGCGGAAGCGGCACGGGCGTTGACGCGCCCACGTCCTGCAACAGCTCGTCGTCCGCGCCCTTCACATACGCGAGACCGTCGATGTCCAGCTCGAAGACCTCGGGAGCGTACTGCGCGCAGATCCCGTCCCCTGTGCACAGATCCTGGTCGATCCACACCTCCAGCGGACCTTCGCTGTCGGTACCGGATCCGGCCTCTTGCCGCACGGTCATTTCTCCTGCCGTTTCCTGCGTCGCGGCCCCCGAAAATCTCCTTCAGAGGAGCAAGTCGGGCCAAGCCTGACGGGTGTTGAACGCTTCGACCCTACAACCGGCCGCTTTCCGATGTTGTTGGGTGGGTATTCCCCTGGCGTGAGGGAGAGCGCAAGGGTGAAGATCGGACACACCCCATCGTCTTTTTGATCTAGGGGTTTCAATCGACACCCGCCCAGGTAGGGTCTGGAAGCGTCCAGCTCCCCTTGGAGGAGGTGAGGACCGTGGCAGCCCACGACGACGACATCAACCGCGGCATCCGCCCGGGACGAGGGTCCGACGACCCTGCCGGGCAGGTTGCCTATCTCGAGCAGGAAATCGCCGTCCTGCGGCGCAAGCTCGCCGACTCTCCGCGGCACACGAGGATTCTCGAAGAGCGGATCGTCGAACTGCAGACCAACCTGGCCGGCGTGTCCGCCCAGAACGAGCGACTCGCCAATACGCTCCGTGAGGCCCGCGACCAAATCGTGGCCCTCAAGGAAGAAGTCGACCGGCTCGCACAACCACCGGCAGGCTTCGGAGTCTTCCTCTCGGCCAACGAGGACGGCACCGCCGACATCTTCACCGGCGGCCGCAAACTCCGCGTGAACGTGAGCCCAAGCGTCGAACTCGAAGAGCTCCGACGCGGCCAGGAACTCATGCTCAACGAAGCGCTCAACGTGGTCGAGGCCATGGAGTTCGAGAGCGTCGGCGACATCGTCACCCTCAAGGAAATCCTCGAGGACGGCGATCGAGCCCTCGTGGTCGGGCACACCGACGAGGAACGGGTGGTACGGCTCGCCGAGCCGTTGCTGGACGTCACCATCCGCCCCGGCGACGCCCTACTGCTCGAACCCCGATCCGGCTATGTCTACGAAGTCGTACCGAAGAGCGAAGTAGAGGAACTCGTCCTCGAAGAGGTCCCGGACATCGGCTACGAGCAGATCGGCGGCCTGGGCAACCAGATCGAACTGATCCGCGACGCGGTCGAGCTCCCCTACCTCTACCCGGACCTCTACAGGGAGCACGAACTGCGGCCGCCCAAGGGCGTCCTGCTCTACGGGCCCCCCGGATGCGGTAAGACCCTGATCGCCAAGGCAGTCGCCAACTCCCTGGCCAAGAAGGTCGCAGAAGTGACCGGACTCGCCCAGGGCAAGAGCTACTTCCTCAACATCAAGGGCCCCGAACTTCTCAACAAGTACGTCGGCGAGACCGAGCGGCAAATCCGCCTCGTCTTCCAGCGCGCCCGCGAGAAGGCCAGCGAGGGCACCCCCGTCATCGTCTTCTTCGACGAGATGGAATCCCTCTTCCGCACCCGCGGCTCCGGCGTCAGCTCGGACGTGGAGAACACCATCGTCCCGCAGCTGCTCGCCGAGATCGACGGCGTCGAAGGCCTGCAGAACGTGGTCGTGATCGGCGCCTCCAACCGCGAGGACATGATCGACCCGGCCATCCTGCGGCCCGGACGACTCGACGTGAAGATCAAGATCGAGCGCCCGGACGCCGAAGCGGCCAAGGACATCTTCGGCAAGTACCTCACCCAACGCCTCCCGCTGCACCTCGACGACCTCGACGAGCACAGCAGCGACCGGGCAGCCACCGTCCACGCCATGATCCAGACGGCCGTGGAGCACATGTACGCCGAAACCGAGGAAAACCGCTTCCTCGAGGTGACGTACGCAAACGGCGACAAGGAAGTCCTCTACTTCAAGGACTTCAACTCCGGCGCAATGATCGAAAACATCGTCGGCCGCGCCAAGAAGATGGCCATCAAGGCCTTCCTCGACCAGAACCAGAAGGGACTCAGGGTCTCCCACCTCCTGCAGGCTTGCATCGACGAGTTCAAGGAGAACGAGGACCTGCCCAACACCACCAACCCGGACGACTGGGCCCGAATCTCCGGCAAGAAGGGCGAGCGGATCGTCTACATCCGCACCCTTGTCACCGGAAAGCAGGGAGCGGACACCGGACGCTCCATCGACACGGTGGCGAACACCGGTCAGTACCTGTAAAAGACAGGGTGGCTGCGGGTGCCCGAAGCGGGTACCCGCAGCCGACTGTTTTGCGGCAGCACTCCGCGGCACACCACAGGAACCGACCACGCGAGCGACCGCTCGAAGCCGGAGCGAATCCAATGACGCAAATGATCTCCCCACCAGCGCAAAGGCGTTCTAGGCTCATCCATGCCGCCGAGTCGCGCAGTGCGGGGACGGGCACCGCACACGCACCGGAGAACCAGCGGTACTTGAGCGACGCCCCCGACCGAGGGCGCTGCCGGGCAAGGAGGGCCGCATGACCGTACGGCGAGTAATGGGCATCGAGACGGAATACGGGATCTCCGTCCCCGGCCACCCCAACGCCAATGCCATGCTCACCTCGTCCCAGATCGTCAATGCCTACGCCGCGGCGATGCACCGGGCCCGCAGGGCCCGCTGGGACTTCGAGGAAGAGAACCCCCTGCGCGACGCGCGAGGCTTCGACCTCGCACGCGAGGCAGCCGACGCCAGCCAGCTCACCGACGAGGACATCGGCCTGGCCAACGTCATCCTCACCAACGGAGCGCGCCTCTACGTAGACCACGCACACCCCGAATACAGCGCCCCGGAGGTCACCAACCCCCGCGACGCCGTGCTCTGGGACAAGGCCGGCGAGCGCATCATGGCCGAGGCCGCGGAGCGGGCGGCCCAGCTACCGGGCGCCCAGCCCATCCACCTCTACAAGAACAACACCGACAACAAGGGCGCCTCCTACGGGACGCACGAGAACTACCTGATGAAGCGGGAGACCCCCTTCTCGGACATCGTGCGCCACCTGACCCCGTTCTTCGTCTCACGCCCGGTCGTGACGGGGGCGGGCCGCGTCGGCATCGGCCAGGACGGCCACGAGCACGGCTTCCAGCTCAGCCAGCGCGCGGACTACTTCGAGGTCGAGGTCGGCCTGGAGACCACGCTCAAGCGGCCCATCATCAACACACGCGACGAGCCGCACGCGGACGCGGAGAAGTACCGCCGGCTGCACGTGATCATCGGCGACGCGAACCTGTCGGAGATCTCGACCTACCTCAAGCTCGGCACCACGTCACTCGTCCTGTCCATGATCGAAGACGGCTTCATCGCGGTCGACCTGGCCGTGGACCAGCCGGTCCGCACCCTCCACCAGGTCTCCCACGACTCGTCCCTCCAACACCTGATCACACTCCGTAGCGGCCGCACGCTCACCGCCGTCCAGCTGCAGATGGAGTACTTCGAGCTCGCCAGGAAGTACGTGGAGGAGCGCTTCGGCGCCGACGCGGACGACCAGACCAAGGACGTCCTGGCCCGCTGGGAGGACGTACTGGGGCGCCTGGAATCCGACCCCATGAGCCTGTCCGGCGAACTCGACTGGGTCACCAAGCTCGAACTCATGCAGGGCTACCGGCGCCGCGACAACCTCGAATGGGACGCCGCCAAGCTCCACCTGCTCGACCTCCAGTACGCCGACGTACGCCCCGAGAAGGGCCTCTACAACCGCCTGGAGGCGCGCGGCAAGATGAAGCGCCTCCTGGACGAGACCGAGGTCGAGAACGCCCGTACGAAGCCGCCGGAGGACACCCGCGCGTACTTCCGCGGACGCTGCCTCGAGCAGTACGCGGACGACGTCGCGGCGGCCTCCTGGGACTCGGTCATCTTCGACCTCCCCGGCCGGGACTCGCTCCAGCGCGTCCCAACCCTCGAACCCCTTCGCGGAACGCGGAACCACGTGAAGGAGCTCCTGGACAGGTGCCGCACGGCCGAGGACCTGGTCCGGGTGCTGTCCGGCCAGTGACCTGCGCCCGATCCGCCGATGATCAATCACCGATCCGGGGCTGAAAAGTCGGCGGCAGGGGAATCACAGAGGTGGGCCCCGTACGTTGCACAAAGTGCGGGGCCGATGTCAGAGCCGACGCGTAGGGTTCTGATCACGAACGACCTGAGCGAACCACGTCGTCCACGGCGTGGATGTCGAACCGAGCGGGGTGAGCTGGACATGGCAACCAAGGACACCGGCGGCGGACAGCAGAAGGCGACGCGCTCCACCGAGGAGGTCGAGGAGCAGGCGGTCGACGAGCAGTCGACCGAGGACCTCAAGGAGCGCCAGGAGAAGCTGAGCGATGACGTCGACTCGGTTCTGGACGAGATTGACGACGTATTGGAAGAAAATGCCGAGGACTTTGTGCGCTCATTTGTGCAAAAAGGCGGAGAATGACCGGGAATGTCCGATTCGGCTGTAAAGAAGTGCTCCGCCTGTCAGGAGTCGCTTCCTGTTAGTGCGTTCGCGGTGAATCGGTCACGGTCCGACGGGCTTCAGGCCAATTGCCGCGAATGCGCCGCAGAGTTCTACAAGCGCCGCCAGGAAGCGCTTGGCAAGAGCGTGCGCGAGAAGGTGGACGCCCCGGAAGGGCACAAGGTGTGCCGCACGTGCGGTGAGATCAAGCCGCATGCCGAGTGGCATCGCAATGCGAGTGCCTCCGACGGTCTGTCGACCAAGTGCAAGGCGTGCCGGGCCATCCAGGGGAGACAGGATCACCTCAAGCGCAACTACAACCTCACCGAGGTCCAGCGCGACGAGATGATCGCCTCGCAGATGGGGATCTGCGTGATCTGCCTGAATGCCCCGGCAGTACATGTGGATCACTGCCACGAGACGGGTAGGGTCCGTGGCGTACTGTGCTTCAACTGCAATTCGGCCATCGGCAAGTTGGGAGACGATCCCGACACCGTCCGTCGGGCCGCAGCCTACTTGGAAGGAAACGCGTGGAAGCCAACCCTCGCAGCACCGGGCGTCTACCGGCTGCCTTCCTGACGCCTGGATCGTCGTCGTTCATGGACTTCCTGTCCGAGCATCAGCCCGAAATCCTGCCGGGCAACCGGCAGTTGCCGCCGACGCAGGGTGTCATCGAGGCCCCGCACGGCACGACCATCGTCTCCGTCTCGTTCCCCGGCGGCGTGGTGTTGGCCGGTGACCGGCGGGCCACGATGGGGAATGTGATCGCTCAGCGCGACATCGAGAAGGTCTTCCCGGCGGACGAGTACTCGGCCGTCGGTATCGCCGGCACCGCCGGTCTGGCCGTCGAGATGGTGAAGCTCTTCCAGCTGGAGCTGGAGCACTTCGAGAAGGTCGAGGGTGCGCAGCTGTCGTTGGAGGGCAAGGCGAACCGGTTGTCGACCATGATTCGGTCGAACCTCGGCATGGCCATGCAGGGGCTGGCCGTGGTGCCGCTGTTCGCGGGTTACGACGTGGATCGTGAGAAGGGCCGGATCTTCTCGTACGACGTCACGGGTGGCCGCAGCGAGGAGCATGGGTTCGCGGCGACCGGTTCCGGTTCGGTGTTCGCGCGTGGGGCGATGAAGAAGCTCTACCGCGACGACCTGTCGGAGGCGGAGGCGACGACGCTGGTTGTGCAGGCGCTGTACGACGCGGCCGATGACGACTCGGCGACGGGTGGTCCGGACATGGCGCGGCGGATCTTCCCGATCGTCACCGTGATCACGGATGACGGGTTCCGCCGGTTGTCGGACGACGAGTCCTCGGAGATCGCCCGCGCGATCCTGGAGCGTCGTCTGGAGCAGCCGGACGGTCCGCGGGCCGCTCTGCTCTAGCCGGCCGACTCTCTCTTGGTTGCCTACTCATCGAGCCACTGACAGAAAGGGACGGATAGCCGGTGTCGACGCCGTTCTATGTCTCACCCCAGCAGGCGATGGCCGACCGCGCGGAGTACGCGCGCAAGGGCATTGCTCGCGGTCGCAGCCTTGTTGTGCTGCAGTACGCCGATGGCATCGTGTTCGTCGGCGAGAACCCGTCCCGTGCTCTGCACAAGTTCAGCGAGATCTATGACCGGATCGGTTTCGCGGCCGCCGGTAAGTACAACGAGTACGAGAACCTCAGGATCGGTGGCGTTCGGTACGCGGATCTGCGGGGTTACACGTACGACCGTGACGATGTGACGGCTCGTGGTCTGGCGAACGTGTATGCGCAGACGCTGGGCACGATCTTCTCCAGCTCGGGCGAGAAGCCGTACGAGGTGGAGCTGGTCGTTGCCGAGGTCGGTGCGTCGGTCGACGGTGACCAGATCTATCGGCTGCCGCATGACGGTTCGATCGTCGACGAGCACGGCTCGGTGGCGGTCGGTGGTAACGCGGAGCAGATCAGTACCTACCTGGATCAGGAGCACCGGGACGGTATGACGCTGTCCGAGGCGCTGAAGCTGGCTGTGACGGCGTTGTCGAGGGACACCAATGGGGGCGAGCGGGAGATTCCCGCGGAGCGCCTGGAGGTGGCGGTTCTGGACCGTACGCGGCCGCAGCAGCGGAAGTTCAAGCGGATCGTGGGGCGGCAGTTGTCGCGGCTGCTCACGGCCGAGGGGGCTGCCGCGACGACGGAGGCCGAGTCGGATGCGGTGTCCGACGATGACGGGCCTTCAGAGGACAAGTAGTACGTAGCGTTTCGTGTGCCCGGCCGGTGTCGAACCGGCCGGGCACACGTGTGTCAGGGGCGGGGTGCGGCCGGTCCTGTGGAGCCGCGCACGATCAATTCGACGGGAAGCGGGGCGGTTTCGGCTTCGCGGTCGTCGAGGACGGCGAGCAGTGCGCGCATGCCGTGTGCGCCGACTTCTTCGGCGGGCAGGCGCACGGTGGTGAGTTCGGGTTCGATCGCGGTGGCGAGGGAGAGGTCGTCGAAGCCGGTGATGGAGAGGTCGTCGGGGACGCGCAGGCCGAGGCGGCGGACGGCCTTGTAGGCGCCGGCGGCGAGTTTGTCGTCGTCGCAGACGATGGCGGTGGGTTCGGTGAGGCCGGAGGTGCGCAGTGCGGTTTCGGTGGCGGTGACGGCGTCCTCGACGGTGAGGGCGGAGTGGATGGTGCGCACGGTGGTGTCCGGCAATGGTGCGGTGCGGGCGGCGAGTTCGCGGGCGCGGACGTCGAAGGTCCAGGATTCGACGGCGGAGGCGAGGTGCAGGAAGTTCCGGTGGCCGTGGGCGGTGAGGTGGTCGATGATCTGCCGGATGCCGTCGGCGAGGTCGAGGTTGACGGTGGTGGCGCCGGGGTTGCCCGCGGGGTCGCTGTCGAGCATGACGAGGGGGATGGGTGGGGTGTCGTCGCCGCGCAGGTTGGTGAGGGTGTCGGCGGCCATGGAGGAGGCGAGGATGCCGTCGAGGGCGGCGCGGGCGGAGGGGAAGGGGTCGCGGGCCGGGCCGATGCCGTCGGGTGAGGGGTAGAGGACGACGCCGAAGTCGTGCTGTGCCGCGACGCGGGCCGCTCCTGTGTAGACGCCGGCGAAGAATTCGTTGGTGAGTGCGGGGACGACGAGGAGGGCGGTGCGGGTGCGGCCGGTGCGGAGGTTGCGGGCCGCGAGGTTGGGGCGGTAGCCGAGTCGTTCCGCGGCGGCGCGTACGCGTTCGGCGGTGGTCTCGGAGACGCGGCCGGGCCATTTGCCGCCCATGACGAGTGAGACGGCGGCCTGGGAGACGCCGGCGGCGCGGGCGACGTCCCTGCTGGTGGGGCGGGCGGTCGTGGTGCCGTCCTGGCCGCTGGTCACTGGTGCCTCCGTTGGTGTTGTCCAGGGTGCTCGACGTTAGCGGGTGGCTCTGTCCGTCGGGCACGTGGTACGTATAACGCCGGGACGTTATACGTAAAACTTCAGGGCGGGGGCGGGTTGATGGCCGCGGGGTATGCGGAGATCCTCAGGGCGCGGCATGCGATGCGGCTGTTGACGGGGACCCTGGTGGGCAGGTTGCCGAACGCGACGGCTCCGATCGCGGTCGTGCTCTTCATCCGGGCCGAGGGGGGCACGTACAGCCTGGCGGGCGGGCTCGCGGCGGTGTACGGGGTGGCGAACGCGATCGGGCAGCCGCTCCTCGGTCGCCTCGTCGATCTGCGGGGTCAGCCGAGGGTGCAGTTGCCGGCGGCGGTCCTGTCGGCGCTCGCGATGACGGCCTTCGCGTTCGTGGGGATGGACTCGCTGCCGTTGGCGTATGCGGCGATGGCTCTGGCGGGGTTGTTCACGCCGCCGTTGGAGGGTGGCCTGCGTGCGTTGTGGCCGAGTGTGCTGGCGCGCGAGGAGCAGGTGCACACGGCGTACGCGATGGACGCGATCGCGCAGGAAGTCATGTTCACCGTCGGGCCGTTGCTGGTGACGTTGTGCGTGTCGCTGTGGTCGGCGCAGGCCGCGCTCGTGGTTCTCAATGTGATCGGCGTGCTCGGTGCGCTGTCCGTGGTGCTGTCGAAGCCTTCGCGCGCGTGGCGTTCGGCTCCGCGTGAGGCGCACTGGCTGGGTGCGTTGCGTTCGTCGGGGCTGTTGGTCCTGCTGGTCGCGTTCTTGTTCATCGGGACCGCGCTCGGTTCGATCACCGTGGCGGCGATGTCGTATGCGGAGGGTCGGGGTGGCGATGCCGTGTACGGCTGGCTGATGGCGGCGATCGGGATGGGTGCGTTGGTGGGTGGCAGCGTCTACGGGGCGCGTCAGTGGAGTGGCGCTCCGGAGAGGCGACTTCGGTGGCTGGTGGCGCTGCTCGCGTTGTTCTACGTGCCGTTGGTCCTGATGCCGGGGCCGGTCGCGATGGTGGCTCTGACGGCGGTGGCGGGGGTGTTCCTGGCGCCGTGCATCGCGTGTGCGTTCATCGTCGTGGACCGGCATGCGCCTCCGGGGACGGTGACGGAGGCGTTCTCGTGGCTCGTGACGACGTTCATGGTGGGCTCCAGCGTGGGAACGGCCGTTGCGGGCCCGGTTGTCGAGTGGGCCGGCACGCGGTGGGGGTTTGCCGTTCCGGCCGCCACTGGCGCGCTTGCACTGGTCGTCCTGCTTTCAACGGCTCGGGTCCTGGCGGAGCCGCGCACGTCCGGGCGTGTCGCGCGCTCGTCGGAAAATGATCCAAACCGTGCCGTCGAACCCCGTTTCAGCTCGGGGGATCGGGCGTAATGTTCAGTCATGGACCGCCGCATTTTCGGGCTGGAGAACGAGTACGGCGTCACGTGTACGTTTAGGGGACAGCGCCGCCTGTCTCCTGACGAGGTGGCGAGGTACCTCTTCCGCCGTGTCGTGTCATGGGGCCGCAGCAGCAATGTCTTTCTGCGGAACGGTGCCCGCCTTTACCTCGATGTCGGGTCGCATCCGGAATACGCAACTCCCGAATGCGACAACGTGACCGAGTTGGTCACGCACGACAAGGCGGGCGAGCGCATTCTGGAAGGCCTGCTCGTCGACGCCGAACGCCGCCTGCACGAGGAGGGGATCGCGGGCGACGTATACCTCTTCAAGAACAACACCGACTCGGCGGGTAACTCCTACGGCTGCCATGAGAACTACTTGGTGGCGCGGCACGGGGAGTTCTCGCGGCTCGCGGACATTCTCATCCCCTTCCTGGTCACAAGGCAGTTGCTGTGCGGTGCGGGCAAGGTGCTGCAGACTCCGCGCGGTGCCGTGTACTGCGTGAGCCAGCGTGCCGAGCACATCTGGGAGGGCGTCAGTTCCGCGACGACGCGTTCCCGGCCGATCATCAACACCAGGGACGAGCCGCACGCGGACGCCGAGCGTTATCGCCGTCTGCACGTCATCGTCGGCGACTCGAACATGTCAGAGACGACGATGCTGCTGAAGGTTGGCGCCACCGATCTCGTCCTGCGCATGATCGAGGCGGGCACGGTGATGCGGGACCTCACCCTGGAGAACCCGATCCGGGCGATCCGCGAGGTGAGTCACGACATCACGGGGCGCCGCAAGGTGCGGCTCGCCAGTGGCCGGGAGGCCTCGGCCCTCGAGGTGCAGCGCGAGTACTACGAGAAGGCCGTGGACTTCTGCGAGCGCAGGGGTATCCGCAGCGGCACCGTGGAGCAGGTTCTGGAGCTGTGGGGTCGCACGCTCGACGCCATCGAGTCCGAGGACCTGGACCGGGTGGGAACCGAGATCGACTGGGTCATGAAGTACCAGCTCATCGAGCGGTATCGCGCGAAGCACAACATGACGATGTCGCATCCGAGGGTCGCGCAGATAGACCTCGCGTATCACGACATCCACCGGCAGCGCGGTCTCTACTACCTCCTGGAGAAGAAGGGCCAGGCCAAGCGGATCTGCAACGATCTGAAGATCTTCGAGGGCAAGTCGGTGCCGCCGCAGACCACGCGCGCGCGGTTGCGCGGTGACTTCATCCGCCGTGCCCAGGAGCAGCGCCGTGACTTCACGGTCGACTGGGTGCATCTGAAACTGAACGATCAGGCGCAGCGCACGGTGCTGTGCAAGGACCCGTTCCGCAGTGTGGACGATCGGGTGGAGAAGTTGATCGCCGGTATGTGATCGCCGGTATGTGGGCGCACACGCTGAGCAATCCGGCCAGGGGCCTCGTACGAATCATTCGTACGAGGCCCCTGGCCGTCCCTTGGAATGACAGGGGGAGGGCCTAGAGTGGCCGGACCTTATTCGAGCGACTTGAGGACCACTGTGCGACGCCGACTTGCAGCACTACTGATCGTGCCGGCACTGGCGCTGACCGCGACGGCTTGCGGCAGCGACGACGGCAAGAAGGATTCGGCGGACAAGGCCGACTCGTCGTCCTCTTCGCCGAAGGCTGCCGCGGTGCCGAAGGCGGTCGACAAGGCCGACCCGATGCCGGAGGTGTCGGGGGCGCCCGGCAAGCAGGCGAAGATCTCGCTGCCGAAGGGCGACCCGAGCGACAAGTTCGTCGTGCACACGTTGTCCCAGGGTGACGGTCCGACGGTGAAGAAGAACGACCTGGTGTCGATGAACTTCACCGGCAAGGTCTGGAAGGGCGCCAAGGACCTCGGGTCCACGTACGGGGCCAAGGGCGGTGGCGAGCAGATGGTGACCGCGGGCGCGGAGGGTCAGCTGCCGGCGTTCTCGCAGGCCGTGCTCGGGCAGAAGGAGGGCAGCCGGGTCCTCGTCGTGGCGCCGCCGGCCGCGGGCTTCGGCAGCCAGGGCAACCAGCAGGTGGGCATCAAGGGCACGGACACGCTCGTCTTCGCCCTGGACGTCGGCAAGGTCATCCCGAAGAAGGCCGAGGGAAAGCAGGCCTCGATCCCGTCGAACCTGCCGCAGATCCAGGCCGACAAGGAAGAGCCGGCGACGATCTCGATTCCGAAGAGCGACCCGCCGAAGGACCTGGTCGACAAGGTCCTGATCCAGGGCAAGGGTGACGAGGTCAAGAAGGGCCAGACGGTCACCATGCAGTACAGCGGTGCCGCTTGGAAGGTCAACGAGGGCAAGCAGAAGGCCGAGCTGTTCGACTCGTCCTGGAAGAGCGGCCAGCCGTTCACGACGCCGATCGGTGCCGGTCGGGTCATCAAGGGCTGGGACAGCGGGCTCGTCGGCAAGCACGTCGGTGACCGGGTGCTCCTGGTGATCCCGCCGGAGCAGGCGTACGGCAAGAAGGCGCAGGGGAAGACGCTGCCGGCCAATTCGACGCTGGTCTTCACGGTCGACGTCCTCGCCGCACACTGAGCCACAGAAGATGGCAGACTGTCCCGGTTGCAGAGCAGTCGACAAGCAGGAGCACTTCACGTGAACATCGACAAGCCCGAGGTCGACTTCCCGATCGGTGACGCACCGACGGATCTCCAGATCGAGGAGATCTGGGAGGGTGACGGCGCCGAGGCGAAGGCCGGCGACTTCGTGAAGGTCCACTACGTGGGCGTGGCCTTCTCCACCGGCGAGGAGTTCGACGCCTCCTGGAACCGGGGCAACCCGCTGGAGTTCAAGCTCGGCGGCGGCCAGGTCATCGCGGGCTGGGACAAGGGCGTGCAGGGCATGAAGGTCGGCGGTCGTCGTCGGCTGACCATCCCGGCGCACCTCGCGTACGGCGACCGTGGCGCCGGTGGCGGTGTCATCGCCCCCGGCGAGACGCTGATCTTCGTGTGTGACCTGGTCGCCGTCTGAGCCGGTCACACCTCGACCGCAAGCGGTCAACCCTGGGCCCATGCCGGCTGGCATGGGCCCTCGGCTTTTGCCGCGACACTCCCGAGCGGTACGGTCGTCCGTCGGGAGTCACCTTCAGGAAAGGGCGTCGATGGCGATTGCCAAGGCCGAGCGGCTGATGAATCTGGCGCTGTGTCTGCTCGGGACGCGGCGTCCGCTCAGCAAGCGCGAGCTGCGTGGTTCCATCGAGGCGTACCTGGAAGCGGGCAGCGACGATTCCTTCAACCGGATGTTCGAGCGCGACAAGGACGATCTGCGCGAACTCGGCCTGGTCATCGAGACCGTGGAGAACCTGGACGGCGAGGTCGGCTATCTGTCCGGCCGCGACAGCAACCGCCTGCCGCCCGTCACGCTCGACGCGGAGGAGGCCGCCGCCCTCGGCCTCGCCGCGAAGGTCTGGCAGCAGGCCCGGCTCGCCGGAGCGGCGAGCGGCGCCCTGCAGAAGCTGCGCGCGGCCGGGATGCCCGAGGACGTGGACCCGTACGAGAGCCATGGCGCGCTCGAACCGAGGATCCCGGCGCACGAGGCGTCCTTCGAGCCGCTGATGCTGGCCTGCCGCGACCGGCGTCCCGTCGTCTTCGACTACCGCAAGGCCACGGCCGTCCGGCCGGAGCAGCGGCACGTGGAGCCGTGGGCCCTGGAGTGCTGGCGCGGACACTGGTATCTCGCGGGCTGGGACCGCGACCGGCAGGCCGAGCGGGTCTTCCGGCTGTCCCGGATCACCGGCAAGGTGCGCTCGCGCGCGGGACAGTTCAAGGTGCCGGTGCCGGACGTGGTGACCGTGCGGGAGACCGTCGCGAGCTGGGCGGGGGAGACCGCCGACCGGTCCGCGCTCATCAGGCTGCGGGCGGGCAGCGGCTATCCGCTGCGCGCCAAGGCCGCCTCCGTGCGCGAGCTCGGCGACGGCTGGGACGAGATGGAGATCCCGTACGGGCACGGGCTCGACGCCTGGCTCGTGGAGTTCGGCCCGGACGTGGTGGTGCTGGAGCCCGCGGAGCTGCGGGCCGATGTCGTGGACCGGCTGCGCGCCGTGGCCAAGGGCTGAGGGGGAGTACGTACAAGCATGGCTTCCAACGCCATTGACCAGACCCGGCGGATGTTGTCCCTGGTGACGTATCTGCGCGAGCGCCCCGGCGCGCGCGTGGAGGATGTCGCGCGGGCCTTCGGCATCACCGAGGACGAGCTGATCTCCGACCTGGACGTGCTGCCGCTGTGCGGGACGAGTTTCCGCGGCGGCGATCTGCTCGACATCGACACCGACGGCGACCGCATCTGGTGGCACAACCCCGACGATGTCGCGGAGCCGCTGCGGATCGCCGCCGACGAGGCGACCGCGCTTCTTGTGGCGGCCCGTGCGGTGGCGACGCTGCCGGGGCTGCGGGAGAGCGACCGGCTCGCGCTGCTGCGGGCGACCGCCAAGCTGGAGGCCGCTTCGGGCGAGGCGGCGAGTGCGAGCGCCCGGCTCAGCGTCACGTTCGAGTCGGAGGGCGGGGTCTTCGCGGACGTCGACCGGGCGATCTCTGAGCGGCGCCGGTTGTGGATCCGCTACTACTCGCCCGCCCGTGACGAGGTCACCGAGCGGGAGATCGACCCGATCCGCCTCGTCAGCGTGGGCCACACCTACGTAGAGGCGTGGTGTCGTCGTTCGGAGGCGCGGCGGACGTTCCGGCTCGACCGGGTCGCCGAGATCAAGGTCCTGGACGAGCCGTCGGCGCCGCCGCAGGTGGAACTGCGGGACCTGTCCGAGGGGCTTGTGCAGCCCGCGGCCGAGGACCCCGAGGTGGTCGTCGAGGTCGGTCCCGGCGGGCGCTGGGTCGCCGAGTACTACCCGCACGACAGCGCCGAGGAGTTGCCGGACGGCGGGCTGCGGATCACGCTGCGCACGCCGGACCCGTCCTCGCTGCGCAGGCTGGCGCTGCGGCTCGGCCGGGACGGGCACATCGTGGCGCCTGCCGGGCTGGCGACCAGCGCGCGGGACGCGGCGCGCGAGGCGCTGCTGGCGTACGACGGGGCGGCGTGAGGTGCGTGACATGACGGGTGTGGCCGGTTTCACCGATATTGCCGAGATGTCGTCCATGGCGTCCACCGTGGCGCCGGTCGTCTTCCGGGCCGGCTGCCCCGACTGTCGCGCCCGCTTCGAACTGGCCGCTTCGGCGATCAGGTTGGCGATCGGGGCCAGCCGCCGCACCACGTTCTACTCGTTCACCTGCCCCGAGTGCGAGACCTCGGTGCGCAAGCCCGCCGGCGAGCGCATCATCGAACTCCTCACCGGTGGTGGGGTGCGCACGCTGCGCCTCCACCAGACCGTCTAGGCTCGGCGCATGTTCTGGGCGATGCTGGCGGTTGCTGTGGGTTTCGTGGGGCTCGCCGTGCTGGCGGTCCTCGCGGCGCGGGTCTTCGTCGAGGCGCAGCGCCTGGGGCGTCAAGTGGCCGACACCACGCAGCGGATCAACCGTGCGGCAGAGGACCTCGAGCGGGCCGCCGTGGGTGTCGCGAAGGCCGGCGGCGACGTGGTCTGACGCCCCGTCGACGCCCTCGGCGGGAGCGTGGAAAGCGCTTTACCGTCGCGGCCTGTCCCGTTGTCGGGGTCGGCGGGTACGCTCCCTTTGGCGGTCCGTAGTGAGGCGCGGTCCGCAATTGGGAGGACGCACGGGCATTGCCTCGTGTTTACCCCCACGGGATACGATCGCTGCCAGCACGGTGGTCGGACAACAGTCCGAGGTCCGATCGGTACCGGCAGCCCCGCCCCCTGCCGCCTCAGTGAGAAGGTAAACGGATATGTTCGGAAGGCTCGGTGCACCCGAGATCATCCTGATCCTCGTAGTGGTCATTCTGCTGTTCGGCGCGAAGAAGCTTCCCGACATGGCGCGTTCGCTGGGCAAGTCCGCCCGCATCCTCAAGAGCGAGGCCAAGGCCATGAAGAGCGAGGGCGGCGACAAGTCGGCCGCTCCCTCGGACCCGCCGCAGCAGGACGCCTCGACGCCTCCGTCGCAGCGCACCATCCAGGCGTCCCCCGGTGACGTGGACAGCTCGCGTCCCGTGAACGAGCAGACGAACCAGACGACCAAGAGCTGATCGAAGGCCGCCCCTGCCGCGGCGGCCTGACGCACGAGATGAGGACGTGGGTTGCTCAAGTCTGCCCGCAAAGAGGAGAAGGACCCCGAGGGGCGGATGCCGCTCGCGGAACACCTGCGTGAGCTTCGCAACCGGCTCGCGAAGGCGCTCCTGGCCATCGTCGCGATCACGGTCGTCGCCGCGTTCTTCTACAACGACATCATCAACCTGATCACCCGGCCGATCCTCGACTCGGTCGGCTGTGAGCAGTCGTTCTCGGAGCTGGCCAAGACCGCATCGGACAAGCCCTGCGCCCAGATCACCCTCAATGGTCTGCTCACCCCCTTCACGCTGGCGCTGAAGGTGTCGCTGATGGCCGGTGTCGTGGCGGCCTCCCCGGTCTGGCTGTTCCAGCTGTGGGGCTTCGTGGCGCCCGGACTGCACCGGCACGAGAAGAAGTACGCGTACGCGTTCGTGGGCACGGGCGCGCCGCTCTTCGTGGCCGGCGCCTACTTCGCCTACTCGGTGCTGCCGACGACGGCGAAGGTCCTCATCGAGTTCACTCCGGGCAACGCGCAGAACCTGCTGCCGCTCGACGACCTGCTCGACCTCGTGCTGCGCATGGTGCTCGTCTTCGGCCTCGCCTTCGAGCTGCCGCTGCTGCTCATCTTCCTCAACCTGATCGGGGCGATCACCGGTAGGAAGATGCTCGGCTGGTGGCGCGCGATGATCATGGGCATCACGGTGTTCGCCGCCGTCGCGACGCCGAGCACGGACCCGCTGACGATGCTGGCGCTCGCCGGCCCCATCTGGGTCCTCTACTTCGGAGCGGTGTGTTTCTCGCTCCTCAACGACCGGCGCAGGCGGCGGAGCGAGGCCGAGGGGCCCGATGACGACGAGGCCTCCGAGCTCGACCTGACACCCGAGGACATCGGCGAGATCGAGACCGTCCCGGCGAGCCGGGCGCTGCCGGAGCAGGCGACCTCCGAGCGCGGGGACGTGGCGACACGGACCGACCGGGTCAACGGTTACGACGATGTGACCTGAGGTAACTCCAGTTCAGGGCGGGGTACTTGTTAGTGTCCGCCCGTGAGCAGTGAGATCACCCTCTTCGTCAATCCCACCGCGGGACACGGCCGGGGCGCACAGGCTGCGCAGCCGGCCGCTTCCGCTTTGCGGGCAGCAGGTTTCCAGGTGCGCACCGTTGTCGGAGCGGACGCCGACGACGCCCTCGTACGCGCGCGTGAAGCGGTGGGCGAGGGGACCGGGGCGCTGGTGGCGGTCGGCGGGGACGGCCTCGTGAACCTCGCGCTGCAGGCGGTCGCCGGGACCGACACGCCCCTCGGGATCGTCGCCGTCGGAACCGGCAACGACTTCGCCCGCGCCCTCGGCCTTCCGATACGCGACCCGGCCACGGCCGGGAGACTCGTCGCCGACGGGCTGTTGGGCTCGCTGAGCCGCGAGATCGACCTCGGCCGGATCGGCGACCACTGGTTCGGCACCGTGCTCGCCTCCGGCTTCGACTCCCGCGTCAACGACCGCGGCAACCGGATGCGACTGCCGCTCGGCCGCTTCAAGTACGACCTGGCGATCGCGCTGGAACTGGCCACCTTCAAGGCGGTGCCGTTCAAGCTGACCCTCGACGACGGCTCCGTACGCGAGGTCGCCGCGACCCTGATCGCCGTCGGCAACGGGACCTCGTACGGCGGCGGCATGCGGATCTGCGCGGAGGCCGACATGAGCGACGGGCTGTTCGACGTGACCGTGGTCGGGGACTGCTCCCGTACGACCCTGCTGAAGGTGTTTCCGCGCGTCTACAAGGGGACCCACCTCGACCACCCGGCGGTGAGCGTGTACCGGGCCGCGCGTGTCGAGCTGGCCGCCGAGGACATCACGGGCTACGCGGACGGGGAGCCGGTCGGCGCGTTGCCGCTGGTCGCGCAGTGTGTACCGGGGGCGGTGCGGATCCTCACCGGAGGCCGCACCGGATAATGATCGTCCGATGTCAGTGGTCGTCGGTAGGCTGGAAAGCACGATGACAGAGGACCTCTCACCGGCCGAGCGGTATGCGGCAGCCCGTAAGCGGGCCGTCGAGCAGGCCACCGCGCTCGCTGACTTCCGCGAGATGTACGACTTCGGCCTCGACCCCTTCCAGATCGAGGCGTGCCAAGCGCTGGAGGCGGGCAAGGGTGTCCTGGTCGCGGCGCCCACCGGCTCCGGCAAGACGATCGTCGGCGAGTTCGCCGTACACCTTGCCCTGCAGCAGGGCAAGAAGTGTTTCTACACGACACCCATCAAGGCCCTGTCGAACCAGAAGTACCAGGACCTCTCGAAGCGCTACGGCGCGGACAAGGTCGGCCTGCTCACGGGCGACAACAGTGTGAACAGTGACGCGCCCGTGGTCGTGATGACCACCGAGGTGCTGCGCAACATGCTGTACGCGGGCTCGCGGTCGCTCCTCGGGCTCGGCTACGTCGTCATGGACGAGGTGCACTACCTCTCCGACCGCTTCCGTGGCGCCGTCTGGGAAGAGGTGATCATTCACCTCCAGGAGTCCGTGACACTCGTCTCCCTGTCGGCGACGGTGTCGAACGCGGAGGAGTTCGGCGACTGGCTCGACACCGTGCGCGGCGACACCGAGGTGATCGTCTCCGAGCACCGGCCCGTGCCGCTGTTCCAGCACGTGCTCGCCGGGCGCCGGATGTACGACCTCTTCGAGGAGGGCGAGGGCAGCAAGAAGGCGGTCAACCCCGACCTGACGCGGATGGCGCGCATGGAGGCCAGCCGCCCCTCGTACCAGGACCGCAGACGCGGCCGGCACATGCGCGAGGCCGACCGGGAGCGGGAGCGCAGGCAGCGCTCCCGGATCTGGACGCCGGGCCGCCCCGAGGTCATCGAGCGCCTCGACTCCGAGGACCTGCTGCCCGCCATCACGTTCATCTTCAGCCGGGCCGCCTGCGAGGCTGCGGTCCAGCAGTGCCTGTACGCGGGGCTCAGGCTCAACGACGAGGACGCGCGGGCCGAGGTCCGTTCGATAGTCGAGGAGCGCACGGCGGCGATTCCCGACGAGGATCTGCACGTCCTCGGCTACTTCGAGTGGCTCGAAGGCCTGGAGCGCGGCATCGCCGCGCACCACGCGGGCATGCTGCCGACCTTCAAGGAGGTCGTCGAGGAGCTGTTCGTCCGCGGCCTGGTGAAGGCCGTGTTCGCCACGGAGACGCTGGCGCTCGGCATCAACATGCCCGCCAGGTCGGTGGTGTTGGAGAAGCTCGTCAAGTGGAACGGCGAGCAGCACGCGGACATCACGCCCGGCGAGTACACGCAGCTCACGGGCCGCGCGGGGCGGCGCGGTATCGATGTCGAGGGCCACGCCGTGGTGCTGTGGCAGCGCGGCTTCAGCCCCGAGTACCTGGCGGGGCTCGCGGGCACGCGCACGTACCCGCTCAAGTCGAGCTTCAGGCCTTCGTACAACATGGCGGTGAACCTGGTCGAGCAGTTCGGCCGGCACCGCTCCAGGGAGCTTCTGGAGACCTCGTTCGCCCAGTTCCAGGCGGACAAGTCCGTGGTCGGGATCTCGCGGCAGGTGCAGAAGAACGAGGAGGGGCTCGAGGGCTACAAGGAGTCCATGACCTGCCACCTCGGCGACTTCGAGCAGTACGCGCGGCTGCGGCGTGAACTCAAGGACCGCGAGACCGAGTTGGCCAAGCAGGGCGCCGCGCAGCGGCGCGCGCAGGCGGCGGCCGCGCTGGAGAAGCTGAAGCCCGGTGACGTCATCCACGTGCCGACGGGGAAGTTCGCGGGCCTCGCGCTCGTGCTCGACCCGGGCCTGCCCGCCGGCCGGTCCAACGGGCATCGCGGTTTCGAGCACCACGACGGTCCGAGACCGCTCGTGCTGACCGCCGAGCGTCAGGTCAAGCGGCTCGCCTCGATCGACTTCCCGGTGCCCGTCGAGGCGCTGGAGCGGATGCGCATCCCGAAGTCCTTCAACCCGCGCTCGCCGCAGTCCCGGCGCGACCTCGCCTCCGCGCTGCGCACCAAGGCCGGCCACATCGAGCCGGACCGGCACAAGAAGAAGGGCCGCTCGCAGGCCGCGGACGACCGGGAGATCACGCGGCTGCGGGCCGAGCTGCGGGCGCACCCGTGCCACGGCTGCTCCGACCGCGAGGACCACGCGCGGTGGGCCGAGCGCTACTACCGGCTGAAGCGGGACACCGGGCAGCTGGAGCGGCGGATCGAGGGGCGCACCAACACGATCGCGCGGACCTTCGACCGCATCGTCAAGCTGCTCACCGAGATGGACTATCTGCGCGGTGACGAGGTGACCGAGCACGGAAAGCGGCTCGCCCGTCTCTACGGCGAGCTGGACCTGCTCGCCAGCGAGTGCCTGCGGGACGGCGTCTGGGAGGGTCTGAGCCCGGCCGAACTCGCGGCGTGCGTCTCGGCGTTGGTGTTCGAGGCGCGGGTCTCGGACGACGCGCTCGCGCCCAAGCTGCCCGCGGGCGGGGCCAAGGCGGCGCTCGGCGAGATGGTGCGGATCTGGGGGCGGCTCGACGCCCTGGAGGAGGAGTTCCGGATCAACCAGGCGGAGGGTGTGGGCCAGCGCGAGCCCGACCTCGGCTTCGCCTGGATCGCGTACCAGTGGGCCTCGGGCAAGGGGCTCGACGAGGTGCTGCGGGAGGCCGAGATGCCGGCCGGTGACTTCGTGCGCTGGTGCAAGCAGGTCATCGACGTGCTGGGGCAGATCGCGGCGGCCGCACCCACGGAGGGTTCCACGGTGGGGCGCAACGCGCGAAAGGCCGTGGACGCCGTGCGCAGGGGAGTCGTCGCCTACTCCTCGGTGGGGTAGCGGCCCGGGAGCGGAAGCAGAGCGTACGTCGGCGGGCCCGCCTGGATGCCAGGTGGGCCCGCCGCTGCGTTCGGGTGCGTTCGCGCGCGCGGACGCCATTGCTCCACGTGTACGAATCGCGACCGAGCGTGTAAATGGAGCGAGTGTATTCCTGTCACGGGGCTGATTTCAGGGCCTTGCTGAATATGACACGGCGATGATCCGGCCGGACTAAGCTCGCTCACAGCGCACCGAGTTGAGATGAATTCGGCCGCTTGTTCTCTTATGCGCCGAAGCTCCATGATGTGGCGCACCTGAAGCGTGACGAACCATCCTGAATCTCCGACGTTCCCAGACCCGACCGTTCAGAGGGCATACATGGTGAGTGTTCAATCGCCTCCCGGTGGCCGAGAAGTCCCCTATCTACGCGTGCTGTTGCTGCCTGCCATGGTCTTGGCGGCCGCCACCGGAGCGGCCACGGCCCTGGTCACGGAGTCCGCCCGACCGGCCGTCGCCCTGTGCGGCGCGCTCGGCGTGCTCCTCGTGCTCGCCGTCTCCGCCGAGGCGGTCCGTCGTGGCCGCGTCAACAGGGCACAGCGCGCCCAATACACCCGGCACGTAGCCGAGTTGGAAGCCCATGTCGCCGCCCAGGAACACCGCACGATGCGGGTGGCCAAGGAGGTCTTCCCGCACGCGCTGTACCGGATGGCCTCCGGCGACAGGCCGCGCGACGCCGTCCGCAACACCTGCGACTCCGAGCCCGCCTTCCGTGATGTCACGCCGGGCGAGCGCGAGTTGATGAGCGTGGCCCTCAAGCAGGTCGACGACGAGATCACGATGCGGGACGGAGCGCAGCGCGCCTTCGTCTCCGTCGCCCGTCGCGTCCAGGCCATCGTGCACAAGCAGGCCGAGGAACTCCGCGAGATGGAGGAGGACCACGGCCGCAACCCCGAGGTCTTCGACGACCTGTTGCGCGTCGACCACGGCACGGCCCTGATCGGCCGCCTCGCCGACTCCGTCACCGTCCTCGGCGGCGCCCGCCCCGGGCGCCAGTGGCCCAAGCCCGTCAAGCTCTACAGCGTGCTGCGCGGCGCCATGTCGCGGATCCTCGAGTACCCGCGCATCGACCTGCACGCCATCTGCGACGTGGCCATCAGGGGCGTCTCCGTCGAGCCGGTCATCCACGCCTGCGCCGAACTCCTCGACAACGCGACCCGCTACTCGCCGCCGACGACCCGCGTGCACGTCACCGCGGTCGAGGTGCAGACCGGCATCGCCATCGAGATCGAGGACGGCGGCGTCAGCCTCAGCGAGGAGCAGCGCCGCAAGACCGAGGGGATGCTGGACAAGGCCAAGGCCGGCTACGACCTCAACGACCTCGGTGAGAACCCGCGGCTCGGTCTCGCGATCGTGGGCCGGCTCTGCGCGATGTACGACATGCAGATCTCGCTGCGCCAGTCCGCGTACGGCGGCGTGCGCGCGGTGCTCGTCGTGCCGCGCGCCATGATGAGCACCCAGCACGCCCCCGGCCTCGCCCACGGCATCGGCGCCGCCGCCGTGCCCCGCGTCGACCACAAGGGCGTACCGGTCAAGGAGGAGCCGCGGCTGAAGAAGACGCGCCGCCCCACCACGGGCCCGCGTCCCGTCACCGGCCCGCGTCCCTCCGCCCCGCTCGTCGCCGCGATGGAGGACGACGTTCCCGTGGTCACGGAATGGCGGGCCAACGGCCTGCCGCAGCGGCGCAGGAAGTACGACACGAAGGTCATCGAGGACCAGATCATCGTGACGCCCCGCAACCCTGACCTCTCGACGCCGCCACCCGCAGGGCCCGCCCCGGCGGCGTACGGGGCACCGGCCTCCGCCCCACCCGGGGAGCCGGACCAGCACGGCGGGGCCGAACAACCCGAACCCGGCCTGTGGGTCGAGGCGTTCATGAACGGACTGAGGCCCGAGGGGGGCCAGGCCGAGGCGGCCGACGCGGTGGGGCACACCGCGCAGGACCCGGGGGGTTCGGCCAAGCCGCATGACGACGCGTACAACCAGCAGGTCGACGAGGGAGACCGCAAGTGATCCAGCAACGGGCCAATTTCGACTGGATGCTCAAGGAGCTCGCCGAGTGCGTGCCCAATGTGAAGCAGGTGGTCGTGCTCTCCTCGGACGGGCTGCGCATCGCCCGCTACGGCGGCGACCCCGACGCCGCCGACCGGATCGCCGCGGCCTGCGCGGGACTTCAGTCGCTCGCCTCCGCCGTGGCCACGGAGATCCCGGAGAGCAGCGGCAAGATGAACATGGTCATCATCGAGGTCGACGGCGGCTTCTTCTATCTGATGGCCGCGGGCAAGGGCGCGTATCTCGCCGTGCTCGCCGACCAGTTCGTCGACGCGGGCCTCGTCAGTCATCAGATGCGCGATCTCGTCATCAGGATCGGAGCCCATCTGACGAGCCCGCCCCGGCGCAACGGCCAGACCGTATGACGCACCGTCCCCCCGAACCCCCGTTCCGGGAACCACCGCCCAAGCGCGAGCGCCGGGCACAGCAGGGCGACGAAAAGCCCGACCCCGAGCGTCTCTACGTCATCACGGGCGGCACCGACGGGAGCGACCGCGCGCCGCTCGACCTGGTGACCTTGATCGTGGCGCGCGGCGAACCGCCGCCGGCGTCGCCGCCCGAGCAGGCCGCCGTCATCCGCCTGTGCAAGACGCCCCTGTCGACGGCTGAGATCTCGGCCTACGTCAATCTGCCGTTCAGCGTGGTCACCGTGCTGCTCGGCGAACTCCTCGCGGCCGAGCTGGTGCAGGCGCGCGCGCCGGTGATCCGAGGCTCGGTCGCGGACCGTTCCCTTCTCGAAGCGGTGATGCATGGACTACAGAAGCTCTGACAGCGCGGCCGGGGCCGACACCGCGATGAGCGTGCACATTCCGGGGCCCCGGGCCGAGGAACGACTGCCTGACACCGTCACGTCGGCCGTCAAGATCGTCATCGTGGGCGGGTTCGGCGTCGGCAAGACCACCATGGTCGGCTCCGTCAGCGAGATCCGGCCGCTCACCACCGAAGAGACCATGACGCAGGCGGGCATCGGCGTCGACGACAACTACGGTTCGGAGACCAAGACCGCCACGACCGTGGCCATGGACTTCGGCCGGATCGGCATCACCGAGGAACTCGTCCTGTACCTCTTCGGCACGCCGGGGCAGGAGCGGTTCTGGTTCCTGTGGAACGGCCTGTTCGAGGGCGCGCTCGGCGCCGTCGTGCTCGTCGACACCCGCCGCCTCGAAGTCAGCTTCGACGTGATCGGGCGGCTCGAAGAGCGCGGAGTGCCGTTCGTGATCGCCAACAACACCTTCCCCGACGGGCCGAGTTACCCCACCGAGGAACTGCGTACGGCGCTCGACCTGGACCCCCTGGTGCCCATCGTCGAGTGCGATGTCCGCCGCAGGGCGTCGAGCCGCGAGGTGCTGCTCACGCTGATGCGATTCCTGCATGAGATGGCGCTGCACCACGCCTGATGCCTCGTCAACCACCTTATTCCTTCGCGTAGTTCGCTTCTTCTTCCGTCGAACCACACCGACCGGAGCATTCCCGTGACGTCACCCTCCCAGCCTCCTCAGTCGCCCACCGCTTTCGACGCACTCGGAGACTCCTCGCTCGCGCCGCCGCCCGGCTGCCCCGCACACGCCCTCGGCCCCGACGGCCTCCGCAGGCTCTACGGCCCCGAGGCCGACGCGGACCTCGCCGGTGTCTACGAGAAACTCCGTGCCGAGTACGGCCCGGTCGCCCCGGCGCTCATCCACGAGGACGTCCCCATGTGGGCGGTGCTCGGGCACAGCGAGAACCTCCAGATGGTGAGCACCACGGCCCTGTTCAACCGGGACTCCCGGAACTGGACCGCCGTCAGGGACGGCACCGTCAAGCCCACGCACCCGCTCGCCCCGGTCTTCACCTGGCAGCCCATGTGCGCGATGGAGGAGGGCGCCGAGCATCTGCGGCTGCGCAGCGCGGTCAACGCCGCCGTCGAGACCGTCGAACACCGCGAGCTGCGCCGCGCCATCAATCGGGGCACGCAGGAGATCATCAACCGGTTCTCCGAGCGCGGTCGCTGCGAGGTCGTCAGCGAGTTCGCCGAACACCTCCCGATGATGGTGATGCTGGAGCTGCTCGGCGCACCCGAGGCCTACAGCGAGCGCATCGTGCAGGCCACCCGCGATCTGCTCAAGGGTGGCGAGACGGCCATCGCGTGCAACGAGTACCTGATGGGGATCCTGACGGACCTCGCCGTGCGGCGCCGCGCCGAGCCGCTCGAGGACGACTTCACCAGCACCCTGATCACCTCCCCCTCCGGGCTCACCGACGAGGAGGTCGCGCAGACCCTGCGGCTCATCCTCATCGCCACGTACGAGGGGTCGGCCAACCTCATGGTGAACGTACTGCGCGTGGTGCTCACCGACCCCCGGTTCCGCGCGCGACTCAACGGCGGGCAGATGACCGTGCCGGAGGCGGTCGAGCAGTCGCTGTGGGACGAGCCGCCGTTCAGCGCCAACGTCGGCTACTTCGCCAAGGCGGACACGGAGCTGGGCGGGCAGCGCATCCGCGCCGGGGACGGCCTGATCTTCGGCATCCAGCCGGGCAACGCGGACCCGAGGGTGCGGCCCGAACCCGGCGCTCCCATGCAGGGCAACCGCTCGCACCTCGCGTTCGGTGGCGGCCCGCACGAGTGCCCCGGGCAGGACATCGGGCGTGCGGTGGCGGAGATCGGGGTCGACGCGTTCCTGATGCGCCTGCCCGACGCCGAACTCGAAGTCCCCGAGAGCGAGTTGAAGTGGATTTCGACGATCATGGGGCGGCATCTGGTGGCGCTGCCGGTGGACTTCACACCGCGTCCGCCGCAGGACGTGAAGTCCCAGCCGGGCCAGTTGCCTTCGCAGCGGCCGGACTGGAAGATCACTTCGGGCCTGCCTGCCACGCCGCCGTCGGCCGCGCCACTGCCGGCCGCGACGCCCGCGCCTGCCGCACCGGTGGCACCCGATCCGGCCGCGCAGCCGCCGGGCCCGTACGCGCATCCGTACCCGCAGGAGCCGGCCAAGCCCGGCGTCTGGCAGCGGTTCCTGCGCTGGTGGCGCGGTGAGTGAGCCGGAGTCTTAGGGCCGTAGGGCCCTAGGGCCGTAGGGCCCCAGGGTCCTAGCCCGGTCCCCGGTCCCACCGCTCGTACGAGGTCCAGGCCGTGAGTTCCCTTCGGCTCGCGAAGCGGTGCTCGCGGCCGCTCACCGGGTCGGTGAACTCCAGGGTCCGGGAGAGGAGTTGGAGGGGGCGCCGGAAGTCGTCGTCCGCCGCCCGCTCGGCCACTTCCGGGAAGAACGGGTCGCCGAGGATCGGCAGGCCGACGCGGTTCATGTGGACGCGCAGCTGGTGCGTGCGGCCGGTGTGCGGGGTGAGGCGGTACAGCGCCAGGTCCCCCTTGTGCTCGGCGAGTTCGATGCGGCTCTCGGCGTTCGGCTCACCGTCCGGCACCTCGAACGCGGCGAGCCGTCCCGGCTCCTTCTCGATCCGGCCGCGCAGGGTGACGGGGAGCTCCACCCGCGGGTCGTACGCGGCCACCGCCTCGTACTCCTTGGTGACCCGGCGATCGCGGAACAGGGTCTGGTACCGGCCGCGCTCCTCGGGTCGCACCACGAACAGGACGAGCCCGGCCGTGAGGCGGTCGAGGCGGTGGGCCGGGCTCAGCCGCTCGATGCCGAGGTCGCGGCGGAGCCGGGCGAGGACGGTCTCGGTGACATGGCTGCCGCGCGGCGTCGTGGCGAGGAAGTGCGGCTTGTCGGCGACCACGATGTGCTCGTCGCGGTACACGACCTCGACGGCGAACGGCACGGGGACCTCGGGTGCGAGCTCCCGGTGGAACCACACGGTGCCGCCCACCTCGTAGGGGCTTTCGGCGGTGACCGGGTGCCCGTCCGCGGTCACGAACGCGCCTTGCGCGATCATCCGGTCGATCACCGCGTCCTCGGCGGGAAGCGTGTGCACGAGGTGATCCCGGACGGTGCGCCCCGGCCCGCCCTCCGGCATCCGCACGCGAACGGCGTCGATGCCTTCGCGCTGCGGGAGCGGGGAGGGCGGCGGGGCGGGGCGCTTGCGTCTTCTCACAGAGGGAAAGGGTACGGCGGCCGGGGCCGGGGATCAGGCCTCCTGCTCGGCCTCCACCTGCGCGTTCCAGTCGCGCTTCGAGGCCTGCCAGCCGTCCTCGTTGTGCCCGAGGCGCCAGTAGCCGGAGATCGACAGGTCCTCGCGCGGGATCGCGCGGTCGATCCGCAGATGCCGGCGCAGCTCCTTCACGAAGCCCGCCTCGCCGTGCACGAACACCTGCGGGCGGCCCTCGGGGAAGTCGAGCCCGGTCACCGCGGAGACGAGCGCCTGCCCGACCGGGCGTCCGGCGCGGTGCAGCCAGGTGACCTCGACGGAGGAGTCGATCTTCTGCTCCTCCTCGGGGCCCTCGACCTCGACGAAGGCATGGGCCCGCGCGCCCTCGGGCAGCGCTTCGAGGGCGGCGGCGATCGCCGGCAGGGCGCTCTCGTCACCGGCCATGAGGTGCCAGTCCGCCGTGGTGTCCGGGTGGTAGGCGCCGCCGGGGCCCATGAAGTGGATGGTCTCGCCCACCTCGACACCCGCCGCCCACGGTCCGGCCAGGCCCTGGTCGCCGTGCACCACGAAGTCGAGGGTGAGCTCCAGGGTGCTCGGGTCCCAGGTGCGCACCGTGTACGTACGCGTCACGGGCCACTGGTCGCGGGGCAGCTCCTCGCGGATCCTGGCCATGTCGAAGGGCTCTTCGTATGTCACCCCGGCCGGCGCGAAGAGCAACTTCACGTAGTGGTCGGTGTGTTCGAGCTCTTGCGGGAAGTCCGCGAGCCCCTCACCGCCGAGCACCACCCGTCGCATATGGGGCGTGAGGCTCTCGGCGCGCACGACCTGTGCGGAGCGGGCCTTGCGGGGCGGGCGTGCGGGGCGCTCGGCCATGGGCGGTCTCCCTATGTCCACTGTTAGTTAGGTATACCTAAGCTAACACCTCATTCTGAGAGGGTGCTGAGGAGGCGCTGCAAAGAACCTCCCAAGCCCCAGCGGGTCGCCAACTCCTCAAGGGCCGCGGCGTCGTGCGGCTCGCGCGGCAGTGCCGTGTCCACCTCCGGCAGCGGTACGTCGCCCGCGACGAGCACCACCGTCGGCGCGACCGCCAGATACGGGCGCGCCTCGTCGAGCCGCCTGCGCTGCGTCGGCGTCAGCTTCGACTTCGGGTCGTCGACGGCCGCCATGATCCCGGCCAGGTCCCCGTAGCTCGCGAGCAGCTTCGCCGCCGTCTTCTCGCCGACACCGGGCACGCCCGGCAGCCCGTCGCTCGGGTCGCCGCGCAGCAGCGCCATGTCCGCGTATCCGGCGCCGTCCACCCCGTACTTCTCGCGGAGCAGGTCCTCGTCCGTCACCTGCAGCGTGCCGACGCCCTTCAGCGGGTACAGCACGCGCCGCTCCAGCTTGTCGTCGACCAACTGGAAGAGGTCGCGGTCGCCGGTGACGATGTCGACCGGCCCCTCGGCCCGGCCCGTGAACGTACCGATCACGTCGTCCGCCTCGTATCCCGGCACGCCCACGCGCGCGATGCCCACCGCGTCGAGCACGGCCTCGATGATCGGGACCTGGGGGGAGAGGGTGTCGGGGATCTCCTCCTCGTCCGGCGATCCTGCCGGTGTCTCCTCGGCGACGCGGTGCGCCTTGTACGAAGGGATGAGGTCGACGCGCCACTGAGGGCGCCAGTCCGCGTCCATGCACGCCACCAGATGGGTGGGGCGGTGGTCGTGCACGAGGCGGGTGATGAATTCGAGGAGCCCGCGCACCGCGTTCACCGGGGTGCCGTCCGGGGCCTTCACCGAGTCCGGCACCCCGAAGTAGGCCCGGAAGTACAGAGATGCGGTGTCGAGCAGCATCAGGCGCCGGTCGGCCGATCCTGTCGTGGATGTCGTCTGGGTCACGTTCGCATCATGCCGCACGCCACTGACAGTCACCCACCGTGAGTACGTGATCAGCGTGAGTGAACAGGCTGTGAACTGGGTAACTTCCCCGTTTGTTTCAGATAAACGGGGGCAGGCGCGGCAACGGAGCGGTGCCGGTCCGTACTTCAACCATTGAGGTCGACCGGTCAAGCGGACGGATCCGTATCGCTCTACGGCCCGCCGGCGGGGGAGGCGGGCCGTGTTGTTTCGACCCGAGAGGTGTATGTGTCCAGGCTTGAAGCCGAAGACCTGTACAAGGTATTCGGCAGACGACCCGATGAGGCTGTGGAGAAGCTCCGCAGCGGTGCAGACCGTGAGGAGCTGCGCGCCGAGGGAACCACCGCCGCCGTGATCGACGCGTCGTTCACGGTGGAGTCCGGCCAGATCTTCGTCGTCATGGGTCTGTCGGGATCCGGTAAGTCCACGCTCCTGCGGATGCTGAACGGACTCCTGGAGCCCACCGCGGGACACGTGCGCTTCGACGGTCAGGACCTGACGGCGCTGGCTCCCAAGGAGCTGCGCGGGGTGCGTTCCCACAAGATCAGCATGGTGTTCCAGCACTTC
>NZ_JAOZYC010000135.1:0-81761 GCF_035798155.1 Streptomyces endophyticus
CGGGCGATGCGCGAGCGCGGCATGCCGTTCGCCCGCGCCGTACGCACCCACGGTTCGGCGAAAGCGGCGGGCAGCGCGTCCTGGCCGAGCCGCCCGAGCACGGCCCCCGCCGGGATGCCGAGGGCGAGCGCGGGCAGCACGGCGGAGGCGGGCGAGGCCCAGCCCTGCGCCGGGAACCAGCCGAGGTGCACGGCGAACAGCGTCGCGAGGACGGAAGCGAGCAGGAACTCGGGGAGCGCGGCGAGGATCCCCGCGCCCACCCCGTGCGCGGGTTCGGGCCGCGCACGCCGGAGCATCGGAACGCACAGCGCCACCGCGAGGACGACCGCGACCACCATCGCGTACGCCATGAGGGACACGGACACCCAGAACGAGGAGCCCACGTCGGAGGCGACATCGGCGCCGGTCACCCACGACGCGCCGAGGTCCCCGTGCGCGAGCCCCCGCAGCCACTGCCCGAGAAACGTGAACGGACCCTGATCCAGGCCGAGTTGACCGCGCACCTCGGCGAGCTGCTTCGGTGTCGTGGGCGCGTCGCCGTAGCGCGCGTGCAGCACGGTGAGCGCAGGATCGGTGCGGGTCAGCCACGGAAGCAGCGCGGTGAGCACGAGCAGCCCGGCGGCGGCGCCGACCCGCCCGACGGCCACGGAGACGTTCATCCGGGTCCCTGCGGAACGAGGCATCAGGCGCGCGTCTCCAAGCCGACGAACTGTCGCTCATAGGGGTCGAGGACGACCCCGCGCACCCCGGCCCCGACGCCCTGGAGATGCTGTTCGTGGACGATCGGCACGGCCGCGTCGGTGCCGAGGATCGCGGCCTCGGCGCGCAGCATGGCCCGGTGCCGCGCCGCCCCTTCGAGCCCGGCGGCCTCGCGCACGACGGAATCGACCCGACCGTCCCTCAACTGCGAGATGTTGAAACTGCCCTCGCTGGTGAAGTCGGAGGCGAAGTACGAGACCGGGTCGCCGGTGTCGAGCGCGGTGGACCGGGACATCAGGAACGCGTCGTACTCCCCGTCGAGCGCCCCCGATTCGAGCCGCGCGTAGTCCTTCACGACGAGCCGCACCGCGAACCCGGCGCGCCGCAGCTGCTGCTGGAGCGCGGCGGCGACCTCGGGCAGCTCGGCCCGGTTGGTGTACGTGGCGAGGGTGAGCGTCTGCCCGTGCGGCTCCGCGGCCTTCGCCCGGCCCGTGGCGGGGAGCTCCTTCCCGTCGGCCCAGGCGAAACCGGGGCCGAGCAGGCCCGTGCCGCGCGTGGCGTACCCCTCGTACACACTGCGCGCGAGGGCGCTCGTATCGATGGACTCCCGCACGGCGGCCCGCAGCCCGGCGTCCGCGAGCGGCCCGGTCCGCGTGTTCAGGTACAGGGTCGTGGTGCGCACGGTGGCGACCTCCCGCGCCCGGTCGCCGAGGACGAGCGCCTGGGCCGCGGGCACGAACTCGGCGATCTCGATCTGGCCCGAACGCAGTGCGTTGGCGCGGGCGTTGTTGTCGGCGACGAAGGTCACGTCGAGGCCGCGCGCCGCGGCCTTCCCGCGCCAGTGCCCGTCGAACCGGTCGAGCGTCGCGGACACGGCCCCGTTCACCTTGGTCAGCGCGAAAGGACCGGTGGCGGTCCCGACGGGATCGACGCCGCCGCCCTTCCCGTCCTTCCCGTACGCGGCCGGGGAGAAGATCGCGAGCGACGGGTTCGCGAGCCGGGCGGGCAGCAGCGGGTCGGCGGCGCCCGTGGTGATCCGCACGGTCCGCTCCCCCACGGCGCGCGCGGTGAGCCGCATGTCGCTGAGCACCCGCGGCTGCGTCCTCGCCCGCCCGGCCCGCGTCAGCGCCCCCTCGACGGCATCGGCGGTGACCCGCCCGCCGTCCTGGAACCGGGCGTCGCGCAGCGTGAACTCCCAGGTGGTGGCGGACGTGCGGACCCACTTCTCGGCGAGCGCGGGATGGACGACGCCCTCTGTGTCCATCCGGGTCAGCCCATCAACAACAGCGAGCCGACTGAGCAGCAACCCGTCGTCGCTGTACGGGGAGAGGCCCTGGGTGGGCGCGAAGGCGAGGTCGACGGCGATCCGGCCGCGACGCGCGGTCCCGGTGAACGAGCCGCAGGCGGACGTCAGCCCGATCCCGGCCGCCGCCAGCAGAAAGCCGCGGCGCCGCATCAGCCGACGGGCGCGTACGCGGGAACCGGCGCGGGCATCGGCAGCTCGAAGTGCACGATGCCCTGGCCACCGCCCGGCAACTCCCGCTCGTCGCACACCTCTTGGGCGATCGACCGCCAGAAGGGCTCGGCACCGGACACGGCGGGATCGGTGTGCAGGTACACGGCCTCGTACCCACCGACCCCGACAACAAAGCCGACGAGCTCGCGCACGAGGTCCCGCGCGAGCCCGTTCCTACGATGCTCGGGGCGTACGTAGATCCGGCACAGCTGGGCGGTGGACCCGGAGGGGAAGCGGTCGGCCACCCACTGCGGGTTGGGCGGGGCGGCGGGCCCGCGATCACGGACGGCGCCGGTCGCGACGATCTCACCGCTGCCCCGGTGTTGGGCCACGAGGAGGGTGCACCGCTCGGGGCGCACGTAATGACCGACCGGGTCGATGATGTCGGCGTGCCAGCGCGGCACGTACCCGGAGCGCAGGTCGCGGTACACGGTGTCCAGCATGACGGCCCGGGCCTCGTCCACGTCGCCGCCCCCGGCCACGCGGATCACGTATTCACCCATCGCCTGCCTTCACCACGAACGGACACACTGCCCACCCATGCTAACTGCGAACGATGCGCAATAAGCCCCCGGGGCGGCGCCAATCAAGCCCCTGCGGCCGGTTGAGCCCATCAAGCCCCTGCGGCGATTGAGCAGGCCTTTCAAGCCCCGCCTCTGGACGAGAGCCAGCGGGGCCCGGGGCTGAGCCCCGGCGGTGACCGGCGGATTACACCCGCGCAACCAACGCCGTCGCCACCCCCATCAACCCCTCACCCCGCCCGGGAAACCCAAGCCCATCCGTCGTCGCACCCGACACGGACACCGGCGCCCCGACCGCCTCGGACAACACCTTCTGCGCCTCGTCCCGCCGCTTCCCGATCTTGGGCCGCGGCCCGACGACCTGCACGGCCACATTCCCGATCACGAACCCGGCCTCACGCACGATCCGCGCGGCCTCGGCGAGCAACGCAACCCCACTGGCCCCCGCCCACTCGGGCCTCCCCGTACCGAAGTGCTGCCCGAGATCACCAAGACCGGCAGCCGAGAACAACGCGTTGCAGGCGGCGTGGGCGACCACATCGGCATCGGAGTGCCCGGCCAGTCCGGGCCCGGAGTCCTCCCACTTCAGCCCGGCACACCACAGCTCACGCCCGTCCTCGAACGCATGGATGTCCGTCCCGATACCGACCTGCGGGAGAACCATGTGGTCAGAACCCATCGTTGGCCCTCCTCCGGGCAAGCACGGCCTCGGCCAGGACGAGATCGAGCGGCCGCGTCACCTTGAACGCCTCCTCGTGCCCGGGCACGAGCACCACCTGGTGGCCGAGGTGCTCGACCATCCCGGCGTCGTCCGTCACATCCTCGGTCACGGCCTCGTGCGCGCGCACGAGCGTCGCCCGGTCGAACCCCTGCGGCGTCTGCACGGCCCGCAGCTTGGCCCGCGAGGGGGTCGCGACGACCGGCTCCGGCGAACCGTCGGTGCTCGGCACGACCTCCTTGACCGTGTCCGCGAGCGGCAGCGCGGGAACGACGGCCAGAGCCCCGTCCCGTACAGCCTCGATGACCGCGTCGACCGTGTCGACCGGCACGAGGGGGCGGGCCGCGTCGTGCACGAGCACGATGTCGATGCCGGCCGGAAGGACCTCAAGGCCGAGCCGCACCGACTCCTGCCGGCTCTCCCCACCGGGCACGACGACGAAGTCGGTGCGCTCGGGCAGGGCGTGATCGGCGAGCAGCGACTTCACCTCGGCGGCGCCTTCCGGCGGCGCGACAACCACGACGAGGGACACGGCGCGGGACGCCGCCATCGCTCGGACGGCATGGACCAGCATCGGAGTGCCGCTCAGCGCGCGCAGTGCCTTGGGGGCGCCCGGACCGAGGCGCACACCCCGTCCAGCGGCCGGAATCACGGCCGCGGTGCGTACTGCGCCGCCCGCTGCGTTGCCTGCTGCGCTGCCTGCTGCGTTGTCCAATGGACGCGTTTCGTCAGACATCGGTTCCGTTCAGGTTTGTGCGCTCGGGAGAGGTGGGTATGGCCACAGCGTGCCGGGCGCGACGCCTTGACCGGACCCTTCCGTGACACTGGTCGAGCCAGCTGTCCGGGCCCGGCACACCAACTGGGGATCACGCGAAGCGTGTATGGGTACAAACATGCCGCAGCGCCCGGCGACACCATCAGGGTCATCGGGCACCACGGCATTGTTCTTACGCGACAGCAATCGTGACGTGCATGACCGTTACGTACATGGCGTCGCAGTAGCGCGTATTCAGGACGCGAGAACCTCGTCGAGCAGGGCCTCGGCCTTGTCCTCGTTCGTGTTCTCCGCGAGTGCGAGCTCACTCACCAGAATCTGGCGAGCCTTTGCGAGCATGCGCTTCTCACCTGCGGAGAGTCCGCGCTCACGCTCCCGACGCCACAGGTCACGAACTACTTCCGCGACCTTGATGACATCACCGGAGGCGAGCTTCTCCAGGTTTGCCTTGTAACGGCGCGACCAGTTCGTGGGCTCCTCGGCGTACGACGCGCGCAGCACCTCGAAGACCCGGTCGAGCCCGTCCTGACCGACCACATCACGCACGCCGACGAACTCCGCATTGTCCGCTGGCACACGTACCGTCAAGTCGCCCTGGGCGACCTTCAGCACCAAGTAGGTCTTGTCCACGCCTTTGATCTGGCGAGTTTCGATAGCCTCGATCAGCGCGGCCCCGTGATGGGGATAGACCACGGTGTCGCCAACCTTGAACGTCATGTGACAGGTACCCCTTCCGTGGCTATCCAGGGTAACACGGAAACGGCGGGTTCTGAATGGCGTTTTCGCAGGTCAGGGCATATCTCGGGGCTTGACAACTCCATCAGGAACGTGCTGCGAAGGGGCAGTGGAGGGCGGTATTCGCAGGTCGGAGCCGTTCTTCGAGGGGGCCGAAACGGGTACGCTACCGCCGCCACGACGGGCCCTCCAGGGGTCGAAAGTCCCGTTTTGCGTGCTTCGAAGCGATGAACTTTCGCTACTCCGTTCAGGGACCCGGAGGTACGTTCGAGACGAATCCGGAATTGATCTTCGCGAATCACCGTCCCACGTGATCGTTTTTCCGGACCCCCGCGCATTCCTTACCGGATATCCGCCCCAGCGCCTGGACAGGCCTTATGTGAATGGTGAACAAGAGGCCTCCGCTGCCCAATGATGGCCCTGGGGAACGTGAGGCGATCGGGGTGCCGACGGAGGAACCGGGGACGGTGTCCGGGCCGGAGGGGCGGGTCGGGTGCGGCGGCGCGGGAACGGCTCGGTAACCTAAGGCCTCTGACAGACCCTTAGGGCGGCTTTACACCCCAGCCGCCTTGCCCGCCCACGTTCTAGGAGTTGCCGCCGCCGTGAGCAGCAGCCTTCGACGCGGCGCCCTCGCCGCCGCCGCCATCGCGTTCTCGATCGCCTCGCTCGCTGCGTGCGGCGCCGGCAACAACGCGCAGACACTTGAGGTCAAGCCGGACAACGCCGAGACCTCGGTCGGTGACATCAAGATCCAGAACGCCACCGTCATCACCCAGCCGGACCGCGAGTCCAAGGGCCCGGCCGTCGTCACGGGCACGCTCTTCAACAACGGGAGCTCCGCCCAGACGCTCGACGCGATCACCGTCGACCGCGTCGGCAAGACGGCGAAGCTCTCGGACGCCAAGGGCGCCTCGAAGATCACCGTCCCGGCCGGCGGCTCCGTCATCCTCGGCGGCAAGGGCAACGCCTCCGCCGAGCTGCCCAACAGCCGCACCGCCGTCCTCGACGGCAACGCGCAGCCGATCACGTTCTCCTTCAGCAAGGCCGGAGACGTGAAGCTGAAGGCGTTCGTGGTGCCGGCCGACAGCTACTTCCAGAAGTGGGGCCCGAGCGAGGTCCCGGCGGTGCCGGGCGCCTCCGCGTCGCCGTCCACGTCGGCCTCCACGTCCACGACGCCGGGCGACAAGGCCACGGCCTCGACGGGGGCCTCCACCTCCGCCGTGTCTGTGCCCCGTAGCGGCCTACGGCTCGAACTTGTAACCGAGGCCACGCACCGTGACGAGATACCTCGGCGCCCCGGGATCCGGCTCGATCTTGGCGCGCAGGCGCTTCACGTGGACGTCGAGCGTCTTGGTGTCGCCCACGTAGTCGGCGCCCCAGACCCGGTCGATCAGCTGCATACGCGTCAGGACACGGCCCGCGTTGCGCAGCAGCATCTCCAGGAGGTCGAACTCCTTGAGCGGCAGGTCGACCTTGCCGCCGCCCACCGTCACGACGTGGCGGTCGACGTCCATGCGGACGGGCCCGGCCTCCAGGGCCTGCGGCGCGACCTCCTCCGGCTCCCCGTGGCGGCGCAGGACGGCCCGGATCCGGGCGACCAGCTCACGCGAGGAGAACGGCTTGGTGACGTAGTCATCGGCTCCTATTTCGAGACCGACGACCTTGTCGATCTCGCTGTCCTTGGCGGTCACCATGATCACCGGGACGTTGGAACGGCCGCGCAGCTGGCGGCAGACCTCGGTGCCGGGCAGGCCCGGCAGCATCAGGTCGAGCAGGACGAGGTCGGCGCCGTTGCGCTCGAACTCGTCGAGGCCTTCGGGGCCCGTGGCCGCGATGGCGACCTCGAAACCCTCCTTGCGGAGCATGTAGGACAAGGCGTCGGAGAAGGACTCCTCGTCCTCTACGACAAGCACTCGGGTCACGGAAGGACCTCCGGGGCGGCAGGAGTGGCAGGAATGGATTCGTATGCGGTTGTGTCGTCGGGCCCGTGTGCGTCGTCTTCGTCGCGTACGTCTCCGGGGCCACTGGTGCGGGGTGTCTTGGGGGAACGTGAAGTGCGGGTCGCGGCCGCCTCGGGCAGCCGCAGCGTGAAGGTGGAGCCCTGTCCCTCGGAGCTCCACACGGTCACCTCCCCGCCGTGCGAGGCCGCCACGTGCTTGACGATGGCGAGGCCGAGGCCGGTGCCGCCGGTCGCTCGGGAGCGGGCCGGGTCGACGCGGTAGAAGCGCTCGAAGACGCGCTCCTTGTCCTTCTCGGAGATGCCGATGCCCTGGTCGGTGACGGCTATCTCGATGCGGTCGCCGCCGCCGGCCGAGACGCGGCGGGCGGCTATGCCCACGCGCGTACGGGCCGGCGAGTAGTTGACGGCGTTCTCGACGAGGTTGCCGAGGGCGGCGGCGAGCTGCCCCCGGTTGCCCCAGATCCGCAGGTCGGCGGTGCCCCCGGTGGCCATCGTGATCTGCTTCGACGCGGCGGGCTGACGGCAGCGGTCGATGGCCTCGGCGACGAGTTCGTCGACGCGCACCGGCTCGGCGTCCTCCAGCGGGTCGTCGTTCTGCACCCGCGACAGGTCGATGAGTTCCTGTACGAGGCTGGTGAGCCGGGTCGCCTCGTTCTGCATGCGCCCGGCGAACCGCTCGACGGCCTCGGGGTCTTCGGAAGCGTCCATCACGGCCTCGGAGAGCAGCGACAGCGCGCCCACGGGGGTCTTCAGCTCGTGGCTCACGTTCGCGACGAAGTCGCGCCGTACGGCCTCGATGCGGCGGGCCTCGGTGAGGTCCTCGACGAGCAGCAGCACGAGCCGGGAGCCGAGCGGGGCCACCCGGGCGGAGACCGCGAGGGCGTCGCCCCGGCCGGTCCCGCGCCGCGGCAGATCCAGCTCGACCTGGCGTATCTCCCCGTCCCTGCGGGTGTCGCGGGCCATCTGAAGCATCGGTTCGACCGCGAGCTTCCCGCCGCGGACGAGCCCGAGGGCGTACGCCGCCGAGCTGGCCTTGACCACGCTGTCCGCCTCGTCGAGGACGACGGCGGAGGAGCGGAGCACGGAGAGGACCGTGTCGACGCCGGGCGGAAGGACCGGGTCCGTGTGCAGGGAGGTGCGGGTGGGGCGTTTCTGGTCGCGTTCGCTCCAGCGAAACGCCAGCATGGCGATGACACCGGTGCACACTCCGGCGATCGCTGCCGCTGCGGCGACCGCCGCGTTCACGTCCATGTCTTCAGGTTATGCGGCACCGACCTCTCCTCCACAGCCATCCGAGTGGCAGCTCGAACACTCGTCGCCCAGAGTTCACCTTGGGTACGGGGTCGATTCACTTGTGGTGCCGGATTCGGACGCGTACAGGACGGAACGTGGGAGCGTGGGGCCAACCGGGTTCCATACGTAGCCAGGTACAGAGAGGGAACGCCGCATGCGTGACGCGTACCACGAGGAACTTGACTCGATCGGCGAGGGCCTGGTCGAGATGGCCCGCCTTGTCGGGTCGGCGATCGGGCGCGCCACCACGGCCATGCTCGACGCCGATCTGAAGCTCGCCGAGTCCGTGATCGCCGCCGACCAGAAGGTGGACGATCTGCAGCACGACCTGGAGGCGCGGGCCATAGCCCTGCTGGCACGCCAGCAGCCGGTCGCCACCGACCTGCGCATCGTCGTCACCTCGCTCCGTATGAGTGCGGACCTGGAGCGCAGCGGCGACCTGGCGCAGCACGTGGCGAAGCTGGCCCGCCTGCGCTTCCCGGAGCGCGCGGTCCCGCACGACCTGCACGCCACGATCCTGGAGATGGGCCAGCTCGCACAGCGCCTGATGGCGAAGGCGGCGGAGGTCATCATCACCAAGGACGTCGACCTGGCGATGCAGCTAGAGCAGGACGACGACGAGATGGACCTGCTGCACCGCACGCTCTTCCAGCACCTGATGGACGAGAAGTGGAAGCACGGCATCGAGACGGCGGTCGACGTGACGCTGCTCGGCCGCTACTACGAGCGCTTCGCGGACCACGCGGTGTCGGTGGCCAAGCGGGTCGTCTACCTGGTGACGGGCGAGCACGCGGACGACGTGCAGACACAGCCCCAGCCGGTCGAGAGCGCCTGACCGTACGAGGAGGAGGGCCCCGCGCAGTGTGCCTGCGCGGGGCCCTCCTCTCATTACGTACGGATGCCTACGGTCAGCAGGAACCCCCGCACTGGCACGGCGCGCCCGACTGGCAGCCGCAGCCGCAGCCCGAGCCGCATCCACAGGCTCCGAGCAGCACCAACTTCGGTACGGTCCGGCCCACTTCGACCGGCACTTCGGGGGTCGGGTTCGGCTTCGGGGAGTCGGCGGCCATGGTGTTCCCTCCTCGACGGGGCTCCGCGGTGGAGTCCTTCCCCCATTGCATGCCCATCGAGGCGGGCGCATCAACGGCGCACACGCGCGCGCCAGTTGCCGGCAACCGTGCGACTACTTCTTCTTGCCCTGGTTCTTGACCGCCTCGATGGCCGCCTTGGCCGCGTCGGGGTCCAGGTACGTGCCGCCCGCCTTGACCGGCTTGAAGTCCGCGTCCAGCTCGTAGGCGAGCGGGATGCCGGTCGGGATGTTCAGGCCCGCGATGTCGGCGTCGGAGACGCCGTCGAGGTGCTTGACCAGGGCGCGCAGCGAGTTGCCGTGGGCCGCGACCAGGACCGTCTTGCCCGTGAGGAGGTCCGGGACGATGCCGTCGAACCAGTAGGGGAGCATGCGGACGACGACGTCCTTGAGGCACTCCGTCTGCGGGCGCAGCTCCGGCGGGAGCGTCGCGTAGCGCGGGTCGTCGAACTGCGAGTACTCCGCGTCGCGGTCGAGCGCCGGCGGCGGGGTGTCGTACGAGCGGCGCCAGAGCATGAACTGCTCCTCGCCGAACTCGGCGAGCGTCTGCGCCTTGTCCTTGCCCTGGAGGGCGCCGTAGTGGCGCTCGTTCAGGCGCCAGCTGCGGTGGACCGGGATCCAGAGGCGGTCGGCGGACTCCAGGGAGAGCTGCGCGGTGCGGATCGCGCGCTTCTGGAGGGACGTGTGGACCACGTCGGGGAGCAGGCCGGCGTCCTTGAGCAGCTCGCCGCCGCGCGTCGCCTCCTTCTCGCCCTTCGCGGTGAGGTTGACGTCCACCCATCCGGTGAACAGGTTCTTCTCGTTCCACTCGCTCTCGCCGTGACGGAGGAGGATCAGCTTGTACGGTGCGTCGGCCATGGGGCCGAGCCTAATCGACCCGTCCGGCGCCTGCCGATTGACGGTCCCCGTCAATTGAGTGGCCGTTACCAATACCCGGCACGTAAGTTGCGTAAACCTTCCGCACTGCTTACATCGACCCCGGGGGATGCACCCATGTCAGTCGCCTCGCTCAGACGTGCCGCCCAGGAGTCCGTCTCCGGGCTGCCGCGCGAATTCTGGTGGCTGTGGACCAGCACCCTCGTCAACCGGCTCGGCGGGTTCGTCCTCACGTTCCTCGCGCTGTACCTGACGGCCTCGCGCGGCTTCTCGGCCGCGTACGCCGGTCTCGTCGCCTCGCTGATCGGGCTCGGCGGGGTCATCGCGTCCGTGCTCGGCGGGGTGCTCGCCGACCGGCTCGGGCGGCGGCCGACGCTGCTCGGCGCGCAGCTCGCCACCTCGGCGACGGTCGCCGTGCTCGCCTTCGTGCGCGACCCGGTGTGGATCGCGGTCACCGGGTTCGCCCTCGGCCTCGCGTCGAACGCCTCACGGCCCGCGATCCAGGCGATGATGGCCGACATCGTGCGCCCCGAGGACCGGGTGCGGGCGTTCTCGCTCAACTACTGGGCGATCAACCTGGGGTTCGCGATCTCGTCGGCGTACGCCGGGTTCCTCGTCGCCCAGAGCTACACCCTCGGCTTCCTCGTCGAGGCGGCCATGACGCTGGCCTGCGCCTGCGTCGTCTTCGTGAAGGTGAAGGAGTCGCGGCCGACGCGCACGGTGGTGCCCGGCGCGCCGTCGAGCCCGGTGGTCACCATGGGGACCGTGCTGCGCGACCGCCGCTTCATGCTGATGGTGGGGCTTTCTTTCCTGGTCGCCGTCGTCTTCACCCAGAGTTCGGTGGGCCTGCCGATCGTCATGGGCGAGAACGGGCTCAGCAGTTCGGACGTCGGGCTCGTCGCCGCCGTGAACGGTGTCGTGATCGTCGCGCTGCAGATCCCGCTGACCCGGTTCATCGAACGGCGTGACCCCGGACGGCTGTTGACGGTCTCCTCGCTTCTGATCGGCTACGGCTTCGCGCTCACCGCCCTCGCCGGATCGCTCGCCGCGTACGCGCTCACGGTGGTGGTGTGGACGCTCGGCGAGATGATCAACGCGCCTACGCAGTCGGGGCTCGTGGCCCGGTTGTCCCCCGCCGAGGGGCGCGGTCGTTACCAGGGCGTCTACACCATGTCGTGGTCGGCGGCGGCGCTCGTCGCCCCGCTCGCGGGCGGCTGGGTGATCGACTCGGCGGGCGCCGGGTGGCTGTGGGCGGGGTGCGCGGCGCTCGGCACGGTGACGGCGGTCGGCTACTGGGCCCTCATGCGCGGGCTGTCGGACACGGAGCCCTCCGGGCCCGTCGCCGCGGCGCCTCTGGAGGCGGAGAACAGCCCGGCGTGACCGGGCAGTTCGGTGGGTACGGGACCGTACATGGCCGAACCCCCAAGGATCTCCTCCAGAACTGACGAACCGCCCAGAACGCTGGTGGGCGGCGTCGAGGTCGACGTCCCCAACAGCATTCCGGCGATCCGCGCCGCGCTGGACACGAAGCGCCGCGTCGAGTTCGACAAGGCGATCAACGCGGCGGGGGTCGGCGAGATCCACGCCGTCATGCGGCACTGGATGCTGGAGGCGGTACCGGACCCGGAGGCCGACGCGATCCTGGCCAGGCTCGCCCGCGACGAGGCGGAGAGGCGGGGCCCGGCTTGAGCCGCAGACGCAGGCGCGGCGCATGTCGCGTCGCCTTCGCACCGCCCGCCGACGACACCCTCGCCAAGATGGCGAACCCTGACGCCTTCCGCGCCGAGATGTCCCGCACCCTCTCCCACGACCCCTACGGCCACGGCTCCACCACGGTCTCCGGGGAGCGCGACCGGCGCGAGGCGACGGTCGGCGGGGCGATAGTCCTCTATTACGTCTCCGGGTCGGTGCTGACCGTGACCGTGGTGCGGATGGTGGCGCTCAACTAGGACGCTCAACTAGGACGCAGAAGGGGCTACTTGGCGGGGCGCTGGGTCAGATGTGTGAACGCGTCCAGGTTGCGCGTCGACTCGCCGCGCGCCACCCGCCACTCGTACTCCTTGCGGATCGCGCTCGCGAAGCCCAGTTCGAGGAGCGTGTTGAAGGAGCCGTCCGCCGCCTCCAGGACCGAGCCGAGGAGCCGGTCGAGCTCGTCGGGGGTGACGGCGGCGAGCGGGAGCTTCCCGGTGAGGTAGACGTCGCCGAGCTGGTCGACCGCGTAACTGACGCCGTACAGGCGCAGGTTCCGCTCCAGGAGCCAGCGGTGCACCCCGGCCTCGTTCTCGTCCGGGTGGCGGATCACGAAGGCGTTGAGCGAGAGGCTGTGCCGGCCCACGCGCAGGGACAGCGTCGTCGAGAGCTTGCGGGTGCCGGGGAGCTTCACGACGTACGAGCCCGGCTCCGGGCTCTCCCACTCCAGCTCGGCGTCCTTCAGCGTGGACTCGATGACGTCGTGTGCCGGTCGCTGGTCAGCCATGGTGCGAGGGTACGTGACGGCGTCGCGCCTGGATCGCCGCCGTGTAGACGTCCGCCGTGGCGGAGGCCGCCGTGTCCCAGCCGAAGGAGAGGGCGTGGCGGGCGGCCGCGTCGCCCATGGTGTCGACCAGGTGGGGGTGGTCGGCGAATTCACGGAGCACGCGCGCGTAGCGGGCAGGTTCGTGACCGTCGACAAGGAAGCCGGTCTTTCCGTCGCGCACGGCTACGGGGAGGCCGCCCACGGACGCGGCGATCACCGGCGTACCGGCGGCCTGGGCCTCTATGGCGACGAGTCCGAAGGACTCGTTGTAGGAGGGCATGACGAGTACGGAGGCGGCTCGGAACCAGTCCGCGAGTGCCTCCTGTCCGACCGGCGGCTGGAAGCGGACCACGTCCGCGATGCCGAGCCGCGCGGCGAGCTTCTGGAGCGCGGCCGGCTTGGCGAGGCCGCTGCCGCTGGGCCCGCCGACCACCGGGACGACGATGCGGGAGCGGAGCTCCGGGCGCTCGTCGAGCAGGACCGCGACGGCCTTCAGGAGGATGTCCGGCGCCTTGAGGGGCTGGATGCGGCCCGCGAAGAGCGGGACGAGCGCGTCCTGCGGCAGGCCGAGGCGGGCGCGGGCGGCGGCCCTTCCGTCGGCGGGGCGGAAGCGGTCCAGGTTCACGCCGGGGTGCACGACCGCGACGTTCCCGGGGTCCGCCTCGTAGTGGCGGACCAGCTCGTCGGCCTCCTCCGCCGTGTTCGCGATGAGGCGGTCGGCGGCGCGCACGATCTGGGTCTCGCCGATGACACGGGCGGCCGGCTCGGGGGTGTCGCCCTCGGCGAGCGACGCGTTCTTGACCTTGGCCATGGTGTGCATGGCGTGCACGAGGGGCGCGCCCCAGCGCTCGCCGGCCAGCCAGCCGACCTGTCCTGACAGCCAGTAGTGCGAGTGGACGAGGTCGTAATAGCCGGGACGGTGGCCCGCCCACGCCTGCATGACTCCGTGCGTGAAGGCACAGAGCTGGGCGGGCAGGTCCTCCTTGGCGAGGCCTTCGTAAGGACCCGCGTCCACATGCCGTACGAGGACGCCCGGCGCGAGCTCGACCTCGGGCGGCAGGCCCCCCGAAGTGGCGCGGGTGAAGATCTCGACCTCTATGTTGATCGCCGCGAGCCGCTTGGCGAGCTCGACGATGTAGACGTTCATGCCGCCCGCGTCGCCCGTGCCGGGCTGGTGGAGGGGCGAGGTGTGCACGCTGAGCATCGCGACGCGGCGGGGGCGGCGATGCGCACCGGGGAACCGCAGCAGGGCCGGAGCAGCCCCGGAGCGGCGGAACCTGGTCACGTACTGGCTCACGTGGCGGGCCCTCCTTGGTGGGCTTACTGCGGGCACGACGACCGGAGGGCACAGGCCCTCTTCCAAGGCGGCAACGCCGGAGTCGGCTGCTCCATTTCCACTTTGCCGAATCATTACCGTACGGGTCTCAACCAAAGTCGTGTCCGGCGCAGCGCATACCCTCTTACCCATGAGCCCGCGCCCGTCCTCCCGCCCCGTGGGAACCGTGACGCGAGGCACCACCAACCCGAATCGGCTGCGCCGCATGGACCGCTGGATCGCGGCCGTGCACGGCGCCGCGCTGCGCCGCGCCGACGACCCGGTGGCGGTCGACCTCGGCTATGGCGCGGCGCCCTGGACCGCGGTGGAGCTGCTGACCCGGCTGCGCGGGGCCGCGCCGCACGCGCGCGTGGTGGGCATCGAGATCGAACCGGCGCGGGTCGCCGCCGCGAAGCCGTACGAGCGGGAGGGTCTGGAGTTCCGGCACGGCGGCTTCGAGCTGCCCCTGGAGAGCGCGCCCCTCCTGATCCGCGCCGCGAACGTGCTGCGCCAGTACGACGAGGAGCAGGTCGCCGGGGTGTGGGAGCGGCTGTGCGCGCGGCTCGCGCCGGACGGCCTCCTCGTGGAGGGCACCTGCGACGAGATCGGGCGCCGGCACGTCTGGGTGGCGCTCGGCCCCGAAGGCCCGCGCACCGTGACGTTCGCGACCCGGCTCGGCTCGCTGGACACCCCGTCCGACCTGGCCGAACGCCTCCCCAAGGCGTTGATCCACCGCAATGTCCCGGGCGAGCCGGTGCACGCCTTCCTGCGCGATTTCGACCGGGCGTGGGCGTCGGCCGCGCCCTACGCCTCGTACGGCGCGCGGCAGCGCTGGATCCGGGCGGTGCGGGAGCTCTCGGCGGACTGGCCGGTGGTGGACGGGCCGGGGCGCTGGCGGCAGGGCGAAGTGACCGTGGCGTGGGGGGCGTTGGCGCCGCGGCGGGTTTCGACGGGCGGCTGAGACGCGGCGGGATCCGAGGGAACGATCTCGGCGCCTCGTTCGTCGAACGGTCCGGGGCAGTTGCCACACCGCGTCGAGGTCTGTCGGATTCGGGGCGCGCATGGCACCATCCCCGAAGCGCTCGACTTACTGACGGTCCATCAGGTTTGTCTCGGCTGTGGGGGCGGAGCAGATGAACAAGCGGAGCACGACGACGGTGGCGGCCCTGGCGCTCGTATGCGCCGTGACCGTACTGGCGCCGACGGGGCTGGCGTACGCGGAGCCGTCCCCCTCCCCATCGCCGTCAAGTTCACCCGGGGTCAAGGACCTTGAGTCGATCCGGAAGAAGATCGACAAGCTGTACCACCAGGCGGCGGTCGCCACCGACGCGTACAACGCGGCGGAGGAGAAGGCCGCCGACCAGTCCGACCAGATCGTGAAGCTGGCCCGGAAGATCGCCGCGGGCCACCAGGAGCTCGACAGCCTCAAGGGCCGGGCGGGCGCGGCGGCCCGCGAGCAGTACCGCACCGGCGGGATCTCCCAGGAGACCCAGTTCATGCTCGCCGGCGACCCGAGCCGCTTCCTCGACAACGCGGGCCGCGCCTACCAGGGGCAGCAGGCCACGCGGAACCTGATGTCCCGCCTCGTCAGGACCCAGGACGCCCTGGAGGGGTACGCGGACGCCGCCTCCGCCAAGTGGAAGGCGCTGGACGCGGGGCGCAAGAAGAAGGCCGCCGCGAAGGAGCGGATCGAGAAGCAGATCAAGGCGGCGCGCAAGATCGAGGACAAGCTCGCCAAGAAGGAGCGCGAGCAGCTGCGGCAGCTGGAGGAGGCGGCCGAGCAGAAGGCGCAGACGGAATGGCTCTCCTCCGGCGTCCTGAAGGAGATCGACGGCAAGGCGTCGGCGGCCGGCAAGAAGGCCGTGCGCTACGCCTCCGAGCAGCTGGGCAAGCCGTACGTGTGGGGCGCCGAGGGCCCGAAGTCGTTCGACTGCTCGGGGCTGACCTCGCAGGCGTGGGCGTCGGCGAAGCAGCCGATTCCGCGCACGTCGCAGGAGCAGTGGAAGCAGCTGAAGCACATCGACATCAAGGACATGCGCCCGGGCGACCTGATCATTTACCACGACGACGCCAGCCATGTCGGGATGTACATAGGCAAGGGGGCGATCATCCACGCGCCCCGTCCGGGGCGGAATGTGACGGTCGCGGGCGCGGGTTCCATGGCGATGCTCGGAGTGGTCAGGCCCGACGCCTGAGGCCCGGGTGGCAGATTCCGGATATGGGCCCAGATGGGTGACGTGTCCCACGTGACCTACGGCACGCGGGACACCGCGGTTCCGGCACCCCGGCGTGACGTTCGTCATCTTCGGCCCGCCCGACCAGGGACGGAACCCACTCAATTCCGGTGCGGGGGACGGCATATGACGGTGGCCCCTCGCAGCTCACCATTCCGTTCGGACCTCGGCTACCGCTAGGGTCCCGGTCGGTGGGCCGAGGACCTTCGTCCCACCGTGCCCTCGGGGGGAGGGAAGGAACCGAAGCGATGCCCGTACCCGTACCGCGGCAGAGAGCGATCCCGGCCGTGGAAGGTGGTCAGGCTCAGGACGCGCACACCACGACCGACACGTACGACCCGCGGGACGAGCGGCAGACCACCGACCGTCCCGACCCGCACGACATACAGAGCGCCGAGCGCGCCCAGGAGCCGGCAGAGGACGCCGCTCACGAGCCGGCACCCGCCGACCGTGACGCCACCGGCCTGACGATCCTGGTCATAGAGGACGACCCGGCGGGCTCCCTCAGCATCCCCGAGGTGCCCGACGCCGCGGGCAAGCCGATCCGCGTGCGCACCGCGCGCAACCTCACCGAGGCCGAGCGGCTGCTCACCGACGACGTCAGCTGTGTCCTGCTGGACCTCGCGCTGCCCGGCGCGAAGCCGGACAGGGCGGAGCCGGAGCACCACGACGAGCTGCGGACGCTGCGGCACCTGCTGCGCCTGGCCCCGCGCCGGGCCGTGCTCGCCCTGACCACGTCGGGCGACGCCGAGCGCGGCGCGGAGGCGGTCCGCGTGGGCGCGCAGGACTATCTGTTCCGCGACGAGCTGGACTCCCGGCTGCTCGGCCGGGCCATCCGTTACGCGGTCGAGCGCAAGCGCGCCGACATCGCGCAGCAGGGGCTCGCCGAGTCCCGGATCCGCGCGCAGGAGAACGCCCGCCTGGAGCGCGGCCTGCTGCCGACCCCGCTGCTCGACGGTTCGACGCTGCGCTTCGCCGCCCGCTACCGCCCGGGCCGCTCGCGGGCGCTGCTCGGCGGCGACTTCTACGACACGGTGCGCACGCCCGACGGCACGGTCCACGCGATGATCGGCGACGTCTGCGGACACGGCCCCGACGAGGCGGCGCTGGGTGTCGAACTGCGGATCGCCTGGCGGGCGTTGACGTTCGCGGGGCTGTGCGGGGACGAGCTGCTGTCCACGCTCCAGCAGGTCCTGGAGCACGAGCGCTCGGACGACGAGATCTTCGCGACGCTGTGCACGGTCGACATCTCTCCGGACGGCCGGCGCGCGGGCCTGTGCCTGGCGGGCCACCCGGCACCGCTGATAGCGACCCCCGGACGCCCCGCGGTCCTGCTCCCCTACGAGAACAACGGCCCGGCACTCGGTCTGCTGCCGAAGGCCCGGTGGCCGCGCATGCAGGTCGAGTTGGGCCCCTCGTGGAGCCTGATGCTCTACACGGACGGCCTGATCGAGGGCCGGATCGGCCAGGGCAGGCAGCGGCTCGGCCAGGAGGGGATGGTGGAGATGATCCGCCGCCAGCGGGCGCAGGGCCTGACCGGCGAGGGGCTGCTCGAGGCCGCGATGAACGAGGTGCGCGATCTCAACGGGGGCGATCTGACGGACGACGTGGCGGTCCTGCTGCTCGACCGGTGAACCGGTGCGGGGAACCGGGCCCGAGCGGGTCGGTCAGCGGCCGCCGTTGTACGGACCGTACGGGCCGTCGCTGCTGGAGCCGCGGCCCTTGCGGCCCCCGCCGCCACCGCTGATCTGCCGGACGGCGGGCCGCACGTCCACCATGTACACGATGGTCGCGATGAGCCCGATGATCGGCAGGAACGACAGGATCGGGAACAGCAGGTTCACGACGAACACGATCCCGAGGATGATCAGCCAGAACGGCTTGGTCTTCTTGTCGGCCGCGCGGTAGGCGTCCTCGCGCCGGATGGCGGCGTCGACGAGCGCGAAGCCGCTGAAAATGATCAACGCCATGCTCAGCAGCCACATCACATTGGCGAAACCCTGCATCAGCACAACGCCACCACCAGAATCGACTTACGGAACCTTCCGACCACGGCCACGGTACCCGTACAACGGGCCGGACACTCCACAAGTGCCCGGCCCGTCGGCGTAGGCGCTACTTGGCGGTCGGCGTGGAGCCGGACCCGGTCTTCTTGGCCGCGGGGGCCGTCTTCTTCGCGGGGGTCTTCTTGGCGGCGGGCTTCTTGGCGGGGCCCGACTTGTCCGCGTCGGCGGCCGACGTCTCCTTGGCCTCCGGCTTCGACTCGGCGGCCGGCTCGGGGTCGGGCTCGACGGACTCGGCGAGCTCGCTGATCTCCTCGGCGGCCTCGCCGCGCCAGTGCTTCACGGCCTCCTCGCCGTGCTCGGCGACCTTCTCGTACGTCTCGCGCGCCTTGACGGCGGCCTCGGCGGCGAAGCCCACGCCGCGCAGCGCGAACTCCTGGGCGCTCTCGCCGAACTTCTTCAGGTCGGTGTCGAGGGTCGCGACCAGCTCGTTCACCTTCGCCGTGACGGTGGCCTGCGCCTCCTTGGCGCGGGTGGTCGCCTTCTCCTGCACGTCCTTGGGGTCGGTCTGGCGCACGGAGTCGAAGCGGGCGGGCGCCTCGCTCCGCAGCTGCTCGACGATCCCCGGCACCTTCTTGGCCTGCTGGTACGCCAGCTCGGCGGTGCCGGCGGCGAAGTAGAGCGGGGTCGGGTCGGTGAGGGTCTTGCGCAGGTCGTCCTTGATGGCCATGGCGTGGTCCTCCCGGATCACATCAACTGCTGCTTGAGGGCTCGGCATCGCCACTGTCTGGCACACCGCTGTCGGGCTCGCCGTCACTGCCGCCGGTTCCGTCTCCGGCTCCGTCGCCGGTTCCGTCGCCGTTCTCGTGCCTGAAGGCTTCGTAGATCTGCAACAGCACCTGCTTCTGACGCTCGTTGAGCGAGGGGTCGGCGAGGATGACGGCGCGCGTCTCCACCTCGGTCCGCTCCCGCTCGGCGTCGAGAATGCCGGCGTGCACGTACAACGTCTCCGCGGAGATCCGCAGCGCCTTTGCGACCTGCTGCAGAACCTCCGCGCTCGGCTTGCGCAGCCCGCGCTCGATCTGACTCAGGTACGGGTTGGACACCCCGGCGGCGTCGGCGAGCTGACGGAGCGACAACTGCGCGTTGCGACGCTGCTCGCGCAGATATTCGCCGAGACTTCCGACGTTGAGCGATGCCATGCCCCGATGGTGCCGCACTCTCGCTAACTTTTGCAAGCGCCTGCTTGCAAAAGTGTTCCGCGCCACGCGGCGGTCCGGATCAGGGCGCCGTCACGGGAGCGGCCGATGCCGCGCGGTCGGCCCCGGGAGCGGGTGCCGTCGGTCGCCGCGGCAGGAGCAGTGCGACCAGGAACGCGGCCCCGATCAGTGCGGCCCCGACGGCGAACGCGAGCCGGTAGCCGCCGGTCAGCGCGGCGGCACGCGAACTCCCGCTCACGACCAGGGAGTCGGCGCGCGCGGCGGACAAGGTCGACAGCACGGCGACACCGAGCGCCATGCCGATCTGCTGGGTGGTGTTGAACAGGCCGGAGGCAAGACCCGCGTCCTCCTCGCCCGCCGCGGACATCCCCAGACCGGCGAGCGCGGGCAGCACGAGCCCGCCACCGGACACCAGCAGCATCACGGGCAGCAGATCGGCGACGTACTCCCCCCGCACAGGCACCCGGGCGAGATACCCGAGAGCACCGGCAAGCAGGACGAGCCCGGCGAGCAGCACCCGCCGCTCCCCGAACCGCGCGGCCAGCCGGGCCGAGACACCGAGCGAGACCGCGCCGATCAGCACGGCGGCCGGCAGCATCGCGAGGCCGGTCTCCAGGGCCCCGTAGCCGAGGACCTGCTGCATGTAGAGCGCGGCGAGCACCTGGAAGGCGAACATCGCGGCGAGGGTGAGGATCTGCGTGACGTTGGCGCCGACGACGGCGCGCGAGCGCAGGATGCGCAGCGGCATGAGGGGCGTACGGGCCCGCGCCTGGCGCACGACGAACGCGGCGACGAGGACGAGCCCCGCCACGACCATCCCGGCCGCCCGCCACGAACCCACCCCGTAGGACTCGATGTTGACGACGCCGTAGATCCCGAGCATCAGCCCCGCCGTGATCAGCAGCGCACCCCACGCGTCGGCTCCGGCGCGCAGCCCGACGCCGCGGTCGCCCGGCAGGGCCGTGACGGCGAGGGCGAGGACGGCGGCGCCTATGGGCAGGTTGATGTAGAAGATCCAGTGCCAGTCGAGGGCGTCGGTGAGTACGCCGCCCAGGACCTGCCCGATCGAGGCGCCCGCGGCGCCGGTGAAGCTGAACACGCCTATGGCGCGGGCCCGTTCGCGCGGGTCGGTGAAGAGCGTGACGAGGATCCCGAGCCCGACGGCGGCGGCCATCGCACTCCCTACGCCCTGGAGGAATCGTGCCGCGAGCAGGACGGCGGGGGTGGTGGCGAGCCCCGCGAGGAGCGATGCGGCGGTGAACACGCCGGTGCCGGCGAGGAACATCCGCTTGCGGCCGAGCAGATCGCCGAGCCGCCCGGCCAGCAGCAACAGGCTTCCGAAGGCGATGAGATAGGCGTTCACGACCCAACTCAGGCCACTGGACGTGAAGTTGAGGTCTTCCTGGATGGCCGGCATCGCGACGGTGACGATCGATCCGTCGAGGATGATCATCAGGGTGCCGGCGGCGATGACACCGAGGGCGAGCCAGCGGGAGCGGGTGGGGTCCCCTGCAGGCAGTACGGGTGGGGCGGGCATTGCGGACATGGCGGTGCCCTTCGGTCGGTCCGCCACCCCTGCCGGGTGGCGTCGATGGAACGACCGTAGCAGATAGTTTCGTTGCAGACGATATTCTTCGGAACGACTTATCGGCTACCCTGAGCCCATGACCGCCATGACGCCCGCCCCCACCCGGACCAGGCCCGACCTCTCGTACCTTCTGGACCACACGAGCCATGTGCTGCGCAGCCAGATGGCCGCCGCGCTCGCCGAGATCGGGCTGACGGCGCGGATGCACTGCGTGCTCGTGCACGCGCTGGAGGAGGAGCGCACGCAGAACCAGCTCGCGGAGATCGGCGACATGGACAAGACGACGATGGTCGTCACGGTCGACGCCCTGGAGACGGCGGGGCTCGCGGAGCGGCGGCCCTCCAGCACAGATCGGCGGGCGCGGGTCATCGCCGTCACGGAAGAGGGTGCGCGCACGGCCGAGCGCAGCCAGGAGATCGTGGACCGGGTCCACGAGGAGGCCCTGGCGGCGTTCCCGCCGGGCGACCGGGAGACATTCCTGCGCCTGCTGACCCACCTCGCCGAGGGCCACCTGAGCGCTCCCGCTCCCAGCCCGGCGGGGGCGCGGAGGGCGCGGCAGCGGGGGTAGCGGGGAGGGGAGCGGGCCGGAGCGTGGGGCCGCGCCACCTGGTCACCCGGCCACTCACCGGTCACTCACCGGTCACTCACCGGTCACCCGTACCAGCGCCCGATGCCCTCCCCCAGCTGCTGGAACCCCAGCTCGGCGGTGCGCAGGGCCGCCTCCTCCAGCTCGTCGGCGGACTCGCCCGCCACGATCCGCCGTACGTTCTCATCGGCGAGGATCCGCTGCGTGGACACGATCTGCCCGGCCGCGATCCGCGCCCGCACCTCGGACCCGCCGAGCGCCTCCGCGAGCGCCCGCTCGGACCGCCCTTGGTACCCGTAGAGACGCGCGACCAGCTGCGGAGTCCCGTACAGCAGCCGCTGGTACGCAAGCACCGCCGGGTGATCGCACAGCCCGGTCACCGGATCCCGCCGCCGCAGCCCCTCCAGAAAGTGCCGCCGCAGCGCCTCGAGCGGCGCCTCCCCCTCGCCCCGCCCCGCGACGACCCGCGCGGCCTCGTCCTCGTGGTCCGCGAACTGGTGCAGCACCAGGTCCTCTTTGGACGCGAAGTACCGGAACAGCGTCGGCTTCGACACCTCGGCCGCGGCCGCGATCTCGGCGACGGACACGTTGTCGTACCCCTTCTCCATGAAGAGGCGGACGGCGGTCTCGGAGAGGGTCTGCCGAGTGCGCTGCTTCTTGCGTTCACGGAGCCCGGGGGCGGGGTCGGTGCTGCTCATGTCCCGAGCGTACGGGCCGGGACCCGGGCCGGCCGTGGCCGCTGCGGGGCCGCCTCCAGCCAGGCCAGGGCCTTGCGGAGCGTCGTCGTGTACGAACCCACGGCCCGCCGAACGTTCGGCGCGTCCAGGCCGGAGCGGGTGACCACGCGCTCCAGGTCCACATAGGCGGAGCGGACCACTTCGAGGCCCTGGTAGACGGGGATGTCGCCCGCCCAGCCGTGGGTGAACTCCTCCGGCATCCCCTGCGACCAGCGGGCATACATCCGACCCCGGACCTCTCGGGTCGTCGGCGTCAGATGGATGTGCCGTACGAGGTCGTACAGCGGGTCCCCGACCATGGCCATCTCCCAGTCGATCAGAGTGAGGCCCGTCCTGCCCTCGCGCCGGACCAGGTTCCAGGGGTTCAGGTCGCCGTGCAGCAGCCCGTAACGACGCCCGTGCACCACATGGCGCAGCAAGCGGTCCTCCAACTCGCGCTCGTCCGGGAGGCCGAGGAAGGCCGCCTGTTGCTTCGCGCACGGCGACAGCTCTCGTACCAGGAAGGCCAGTTGACGGCACAGCCATGGGTAGAAGCCGAGGCCGTCCATGTCCTGTAGCTTCACCTCGATCCCGGTGGAGGCGAGTTGGCACAGCTGGTCTGCCAGGTCGATCACTTCACCGGGCAGCAGCCCGTGCTCCGGATGCTGCGGTCCACCGCGGTCGCGGTGATGACCCGCGTACGACTGGATGGTGAACCGGTCGCCCAAGTCGCTCGTGCCCAGCGCCAGCACCCTCGGCGCGCTGGCCCTGGCGTCCGATTTCTCGATCGCCCGGAGCACCTTGTGCTCGTCCAGGACCCTGGGCTCGATGGGGTTGGCCGTGCCCACCTTGCGGCGGACCATGACGCGCCCGAAGCCCCGCACCTCCACGAACGTTCCCAGATGGGCCGTCCCCTTGAAGACGTGTCGCGCGGGGGCCACCCTCTCGGCCCACAGGGCCTGTTCGACCTGGTCGGGGCCGAAGTCGGCGGGCAGGTCCAGCCCCTCGTCCCGCTCCCAGTGGATCGACGCCGAGAAGGCCTCGCCGCGATCGCGCCCCCTCCTGGCCGCCCGCCACCGGTAGAGCAGCGGCTCGATCGCGGACGGCGTCAGCACATTGCGCAGCCTCAGCGGCCCCGAGGCCACCTCCAGCGCCCGGTGGACCTCGGTGGCCGCCGCTTCCAGGTCGCTCTGCCCGCACTGCTCGTCGAGAGAGACGGCCGCCCTGATCACGTCCGGGAACACGGACTGCGCGCGCTCGAAATCGATGTAGTGCCCCAGGTCGGTGTCGAGCCCTTCGACCGCTTCGGTCCGCACATTCCACATCGCTTTGTGCCACTGGTCGATCGCCCGGCCCCGCTGGTCGGGGGTGTAGCCCATGCGCACCAGATGCACGGCCAGGTCGTGCAGCGGGTCCCCGTACGTCGCCAACTCCCAGTCCACCAACGTCAACCGGAGCCGGCCGCCGGGCGGGACGATCACGTTTCCCCTGTGCAGGTCGCCGTGGAGGAGCTGGAAGGGGCGGGGCGTCATCTTGGGCGCCCGGCTCCGGTACAGACGCAGGGCGTCCTCCGGAACTCCCAGCGAAGCGAGGAGCCCGCCGTACGCCGGCCAGTTGACCCGCCGGATCTGCTCCTCGGCCCGGTTCAGCAGCGTCCTCAGGAAACCGCGGCTGTCCCCGTCCTTCGGCCAGCATCCGGGGCGGGCCGGCAGGGATTGCTCGGGCACCCGGGCCAAGTCCGTGAGCGCCTCGGCGAAGGCGCCGATCAGCCGCTCGTTCGACCACTCGCCGTCCCCGGACGTGCGCGAGAGAGGTGTGCCCTCCATGTAGCTGTGGACGGCCACGTCGTCGAACCGGGCCAGACACTCCGGTACGGGTCGGCCCCCGCCCCGTAGCGCCGCGAGGATCTCCGGCTCGTCGTCCCAGGTCCTGATCACCACGGGGGGCACGCCCGCCCTGCGCCGACGGACCACCACCCGCTCATCCTTCGGGCGGTCGAGAGCGTGTGCCTCCTCGGCGGTCAGTCGCACCACATGGTTGATGTTGTGCTGACCGCCGACCGCAACGCCGTCGTGCTCCGCACGCTCCACGACGTGGCACCAGGCATCCACAGCGCCCACAGGCCGCTCCTGAAGATCATGCAACGGGCCGTAACGGGCACACAGTAGTGCGCGCGCGCACTCCTCACGACCGGAGTGACCGGAGTGGCTGGATTCGGGGTGTAAAGGAACACGCACGGGGGTAAAGGGCTCGAACGCGAACGACTCGGTTCAGTCTTGACGCCGCGCGACGTGCTCCCACAAGCCGTCGAACATCGCCTGCTCCCCGTCCACGAAGGCGGCCTGGTCCCGGCCGTTGGAGCGCGCGAAGGGGAACATCTCGGTCTTGAAGCCCTCCACGTCCACGAGCTCCACCTTGTCCGCGCCCTCGTAGTCGTCGATCTCCCGCTCGAACCGCCCCGGGATGTAGTGCCCGACCAGCGCCTCCTGCCGGTTCAGGAGATACACCTTCCGGGTCGGCACTCCGGAGACGAAGCGGAACTCGAAGCTCGCGTCGATGCCGTGGTCGCGCAGGCCCTTGAAGGCGTTGTCCAGCACCATGCGCTGCGAGGCCCACTGGATGAGTCCGCGCTGCTTGACCGCCCTGTCGAGTTTGTCGTCGGCGCCCCAACCAGCGGCGGGAGCCGGGTAGTCGACGGTCCCGCCCGGCCTCGGTACCACCATTCGCACCTGCACCGACTCGGGCCGCAGCCGTCCCTCGTACACCTTCGCCAGCGGCTCTCCCAGGGCCGTCACCAGCGTCTCTCCGGTCAGGCTCGCCACGTCCACGTACACGTGCGGCGCCTCGAACGCCGCTACCAGTCGTGGGCCCAGGATGCTTCTGGCCATCTGGGCGCCCGCCAAGGACTGTTGTTTCGGCCGGGACACCGTGGGTGGGCTGCCCTTGCCCGGATTGGCCAACAGGCCGTCCGAGCGCAGGAGTTGGAGCGCGTTGCGGACCGTGCCCCGTTCCACTCCGAACTCCCGGGCGAGCGAGGCCTGGGTCGGGAGGCGCTCGCCGGGTTTGAGATCTCCGCCGAGGATCCGCGTCCGCAGGGTGTCGGCGATCCCTTCGGCGGTGGGTCTGGGGGCACTGCCGGTGCTCTCGTTCACTACGACGCTCTCCCCTCGCCCCCCAACCAAGTCCGTACAACTCTACGGCAGTTGGCTGCCAACTCCACCCGGCTTGCAGCAGAGGGTGAGGGAACCGCAGGTCAGCAGTGGTCCCGCAGAAAGTCGATGATCGGCTCCAGGGTCGCGGTCACCTGGCGGGCCCCCGCCTCCCGCAGGGCGGCCTCCTTGCGGGGATGACGCGCGTAGCCCAGAAACGCGACGCCCGCTTCCCGCGCCGCCACCAGGTCCGTCACGGCGTCGCCGATCATCAGCGTGGCCCCGGGCGCGGCCCCCATCGCCGACATGGCGCGGTTGAGGCAGTACGGGTCCGGTTTGAGGAGGGCCAGGTTCTCGGTGCGGCCGTAGATGTGCGGTTCGAAGCAGTCGGACAGGCCGCGGCTCGCGATGTAGCGGCGGGCCGCCTCGGCCGAGTTGTTGGTGGTGATGGCGAGGCGGACGCCGGTCGCCTTCCAGGTGCGGATCAGCGGGTCCACGTGTTCCGTGGGCCAGGCCGTACCGACGGCGCGCAGCTCCTGCGCGGTGAGCCGGCTCTCCATCTCCAGGACCAGATCGCTGTCCGGCCGTGCCCGCCCGAGGCGGCGCAGCGCGGCGTGCGGGTCCTCGTCCTGGCGCTCCTCGTCCGTGAGCACGTCGCCGAGACCTTGCGCGTCCAGCCACTCCACCTGCTGCCGCGCGATCCCCGCCGCCGGCCGTCCCGCGAACAGCCGGCAGATCGGTCCGTCGAAGTCGAAGAGGACATGGCGGGCGCCAGCGATCAGCTCGGCGAGGGTGCCCGCCTCGCGCGCGTCGCCCTGTTCGGTCGTTTCCCGACTTGATTCGGTCTCGTCTGCCACCGGAACAGTCTGCTTCGTTGTCTCTGAAGTCACTAGGAGAGTGTCAGGTCGGAGGTGATGGTTTCCCAGAGGGCGTCGAACCACTTCTGCGACTCCTCCACGAAGGTCCGGTCGCGGTGGCCCGCCCGCTCCTCGAAGGAGAAGAGCAGGGCCTGCGTCCCGGAGGCCGAGAACATCTCCAGCTTGGTGTCGTTGTCGATCTCCTCCTCGCGCCGCGTGACCATGTAGTACGAGAGGAGCGCCTCGGACTGGTTCAGCAGATAGAGCTTGACCGGCGGGGTGAAGGGGAGGGCGCGGAAGGTCACCCGTACGTCGATGTCGTGCGAGGAGCGCAGGGAGCGCAGGTTGTGGCGCAGCACCTGGCCCTGCGCGTTGCGCTGCGCCAGCCAGCGGTCGTGCACCGCGACGCCCTCGGAGTGGTCGGTTCCGTCGCTGTCGTCGGGGACCGGCACCGGGAAGGCGAGGTCGATGTCGCGGCTGGGCAGCAGGATGCGTACGTCGAGGGACTCGGGGCGGATGCGGCCCTCGTGGATGTGGCGCAGCGGCTCGCCGAGCGCCAGCATCAGGGTCTCTGAGGTCATGCAGACCGCGTCGATACGGACGTGCGGGGCGTGGAAGGCCTCCACCAGGCGGGGGGCGAGGGCGACCATGGAGGGCTGCGGCTCGTCGCGGGCGGCGGTGCCCGGGGCGATGCGTGGCGGGCTGCCCTTGCTGCGCTTGCTCAGCAGGCCGTCCGTCTCCAGGAGTTGCAGCGCCTGACGGACCGTGCCGCGCTCGACGCCGAACTCATCGGCGAGCGTGGCCTGCGTGGGCAGTTGGTCGCCCGGCCTCAGGGCGCCCTCCCTGATGCGCTCGCGGAGTTGGTCGGCGATCTCCTGGGCCGTGAGCCTTCTCCTGCCGTTCAGTGTCGCGTCTGCCATGTCCGCCACGCCCTGCTCCCCTGGGTACCGACCAAACGCTACAACTCGCCTGTATTTGGTGAGAGTTGTCGTCCTCCTGTTTATATACCACGACCAAGTGGGGACAACTCCAGTGCAGTTGGTCACCAACTTGAATGAAGGTGGCCAATGGTGGCAGCGAAGGAGACCAAGTAAGGCCCATCAGCGAAGCAACGCCGAAGCAGGAGGAACCACCATGTCCGTACTGAGCCTCCTCTCCGCGGTGGTCGTGATGGCCTTCGAACAGCTCGCGCAGTGGCACTACGGCCCGGCCGGCCTCGCGGGCCTGCTCCTGCTCGCCATCGGCGCCCGGGCCAGGAACGCCACCTGTAGTTCACTGGGCGGCATACTGCTCGCGCTCACGGTGGCCGGGCCCGCGCTGCACTGACAGGGCCCGCGCCGCACCGACCGGTCCCGCCGCCGTCACGAGCTCAGCGTCAGGTCCTGGCTGATTGTGTTCCACAGGCCGTTGAACCACAGGTGGGACTGCTCCACGAAGGTCGTGTCGCGCAGCCCCGCTCCGTGCTCGAACGCGAAGAGCATCTGCCGCACGCCCTGCGCGTCGTACACGTCCACCCGCTCATGGTCGATCTGTTCGCCGCGTCTGGCCAGCGTGTAGTACGCGAACAGCGCCTCGTTGCTGTTGAGCAGGTAGAGCTTGACCGGGGGCGTGAACGGCAGCGCGCGGAACTCCACCGTGACGTCCATGTTGTGCGTGGCCCGCAGAGCCAGCAGGTTGTGGCGCAGCACCTGCCCCTGCGCGTTGCGCTGCGCCAGCCAGTCGCGTCGCAGCCTGCCGCCCATCGCCACCTCCGCACGCGAGGCCTCCGCCGCCCGCGACACGGGCGGCTCGGCGGCCGGCGGCGCGGGCGCGGGAAACGCGAGGTCGATGTCCCGGCTCGGCAGCAGCACCCGCACGTGCACCCTGGCCGGTTTCAGGCGCCCCTCGTGGATGAGGCGCAGCGGCTCACCCATCGCGAGCGTCAGCGAGACCGCCGTCATGCACAGGGCGTCGATCTCCACGTCGGACCGCTCGAAGGCCTCGGCGATGCGCGGAGCGAGCGTCACCATGGTCGGCTGCGGCGGCGCCTCCGGACCGAGCAGCGCGGGCCGCGGATGGAGCGCGACCATCGCCGGACTGCCCTTCGAGGCGTCCACCAACAGATTCTCGGACTGCAGAATGCGCAGCGCCTGACGTACGGCGGAGCGCTCCACACCGAATTCGCCCGCCAACTGTGCCTGCGTGGGCATCCGTTGGCCGGGGCTCAGGCGCCCGGACGTGATCCGGTCGCGCAGCTCGTCGGCCACTTCGCGGTACGTGCTTCGCGCCCGCTGTGACCTGGGCCGTCCGTTGACGGCGGCATGCTCCCCACTCACAACCAAACCCTACAACTTCCCGCCATCTTTGGGGAGTTGATGTGAAGGTGGTTATGAGTCGCTCTTCAATGGAGATAACTACCTTTGAGTTGGTGACCAACTTCCCGGACATGGTCGGGGGACCTGAAGTTGGTCACCACGAGGACCACAGGTCCTGAAGGAGGTAGGACAATGCCGCTCTTCGCCATCGTCGTCGCCGCACTTGCCATCGGGTTCGAGCAGCTCATCCAGTGGAAGTACGGGCCGATGGGCATCATCGCCTTCATCGCTCTCTCCGTCGGCCTCAAGGCCAAGAACACCGTGATCAGCGGCATCGGGGCCGTCATCCTCGTGATGCTGCTCGCCCAGAGCGGCTGACCGGGCTCCCTTCCGGAGGGGAGCCGGGAGCCCGGTCGGTCAGTAAGCCGTACGTGCACGGGGCCGTGGCTCAGAACACATCGGGGCACCACGGCCGGCGCGAGGTCCGCAGCAGGGCACCGAGCCCGGCGGCGGCACCCGCCTCGTGCTCCACGAGCCGCCCCAGGGCGGCGAGCCGCACCGCGGACTCGTCGCCCAGCCACAGCGCCCCCAACTCACGTACGTCGACCGTGAGTTGAGGGGAGGCGGCGCCCGGCGAACAGACCGCCCCGCCGGGCGTCGCCGTCAACGTGAACCGCCCGCCCGCGAACCCCGCGGGGTCGAGGACCTCGAACGCGATCTCCCCGCTGGTGTCGTACGAGCGCGCTTCCAAGGCCCGTACGACGTCCAGGATCCGCACCCACAGGAAGTCGGCCTGCGTCACGATGCGGGCGGCGCGGGGGTCGGGCAGCAGGTGCGGCAGCAGGTCATCGGGAGCGCGCAGCCCGGACCGCACCGTAGTGATCCAGTCGACCGAGCAGACATACGTCCACAGGGCGCGCTCGGCGGCCGGGGTGACGGCGATCAACTGCCGTACCTGCGCCGTGTTCAGCGGCTGCTTGGCATCGCCCCAGCGGTCGTCGGACTGGTACACGACCAGGCCCTCCACCTCACCGCGCGCATTGCGGTACACCGCGTGGAACGGCTCCGCCCACGGATCCTCCGGGGTCGGCCACAGGCCGGTGTTGTACTGCCACCACTGCTCGTCCCGCGACACCACACCGGCGACGCGGGCGCGCAGCCGCTCGTGCAGCTCCGGGCCGACCTTGCGCACCTCCTCCGGGTCCGCCAGGTCCACTCGGCCGCCGTCGTCCGGGCCCGACCAGCGCGGGTCGAGGCCGGCCCGCGACACATCGACCTCCCACACGGCGCCGGTCGCGGCAGGACCGAACCCGAACCGTCCGTAGATGGGGTACTCCGCCGCGATCAGCGTCGCCGCGACGTCACCGCGCTCCTTCGCCTCGGCAAGATCCGCCGCCATCATGCGGCTGAGCAGCCCGCGGCGGCGGTGCGTGGGGCTGACGGTGACGTTGGTGATCGCGTCCGTGGGGACGGTGGCGCCGCCCGGCACGGTGAGTTCCTGCGCGAAGGAGCGGAACGTGGCGACCTGCCGGGTGCCTCCCCCAAGCTCTTCGAGCAGGGGGTACCCCCTGCCTCCGGCGGGGGCGAAGGCGGCGCGGGTGCGGGCGAGGTCGAAGTGCGCGCGGCGCTTCGCGACGGTCTGCGGCGAGGTGGTCGGCTGGCGCAGGAATCCGGTGTTGAGGGCGCGGCACCAGTCGGGCAGTTCGTCCTCGGTGACGGCCCGTACGGTTGTCGCTTCGCGGGCTTCGGGGGTGGTGGCACGGCTACTCATGGGCTCACGCTAGGTGGGCCGGACGCCAGTGTCGCCCGGATTTTCCCCACGCCACGGGGCTCCGCCCCGGACCCCGCTCCTCAATCGCCGGAGGGGCTTGAAATGCCCCGGTCCCCCGTCCCAGGGCCTCGCGCCTCAGTCGCTAGAGGGGATTCAAGTGCTCAGCAGGTCGTCGACCTGGGCCTCTCCTGTGCGGTAGCGGCGGGCGATTTCCGCGCTGCAGTCGTCCGCCGTGCGCTGCAGTTGGTGGCGGCGGCGCGAGACCTGCTGCTCGTAGCGGACGAGGCGGCCCATCGCCGTGAGCAGTTCGTCGTCCGTGCGGGCCGCCAGGTCGGAGAGCTCGACCTCGGCGAGCATCTCCTGGGCGAGCCGCCGGGACTCCTCGCTGTGCGGGGTGCCGAGCGTGACGTGCCGGGCGGAGGAGCGCTGCCGCGTCGGCTGGTCCCGCAGGATCTCGGAGAGCCGGTCCACGACCGGCGCCTCGGGGTCCTTCCGCCGGCCCGACTCGGCCCGCAGGATGTCGATCCGGCCCTGGAGCAGGCGTCGTACGTAGCTCAGGTCCGCCTCGTTCTGCTGGGAGTCGCGGCGCAGCGTGCGCAGCTCCGGCAGGCGCAGGGCCGACAGGTCCGGGGCGGGCACGGCGGGCAGCTCCGGGCTGTCGGTCCGCTGGGCCGGTGGGCGGCTCAGCGGGGCCATCCGTTCCCTGTGCGTCAGCGATACGGGCTGCCCGGGCAGCCCCGTACTCGTTGTATGGCTCATGGCATGGGTATCCATGGTGCTTACCGTCCCCTCGACCGGACCGCGCCGCACGCCACCGACGCACCGCGTGTCAGCATGGTGCCACTCCCAGTGGCCGCTTCGGGCCCGAGTGCCCCAGATCCGCCCCGGATGGGGGGTTGGGGAGCATGTCAAACCCCTTGCGGGGCACGAAAATCGGCGCACGGCATGATGGCCGTATGCGAGCAGTGGTGCAGAGGGTGGACGGCGCGAGCGTCGTCGTCGAGGACGAGGTCGTGGGCGAGATCAAGGGCGAGGGCCTGTGCGTCCTCGTCGGGGTCACGCACGAGGACACCAAGGAGAAGGCGGCCCAACTGGCCCGCAAACTCTGGTCGGTGCGGATGCTGGCCGACGAGAAGTCGTGCAGCGACATCGACGCGCCGCTCCTCGTGATCAGCCAGTTCACGCTCTACGGGGACGCCCGCAAGGGCCGCCGCCCCACCTGGAACGCCGCCGCGCCGGGACCGGTGGCCGAGCCGCTGGTCGACGAGGTCGTGGCGCAGCTGCGGGCGCTCGGCGCGACCGTGGCGACGGGCCGGTTCGGGGCGAAGATGCGGGTGTCCCTGACGAACGACGGCCCGTTCACGGTGCTGCTGGAGATGTAGCCCCCACGCCCCCACGCCGCCACGGGAGCGGCTACGGCTCGACGACGACTTCCTGCGCCGCCGCCGTGGTCTCCACGAGGAGCTCCGCTTCGGCCGACACGTTCCGCTTGATGACCGCGAGCGCGATCGGGCCGAGCTCGTGGTGGCGTACCGAGGTCGTCACGACACCGATCTTGCGGCCCTCGGGCCCGTCGGCGGCGAGTCGCACCTCGGCACCGTGCGGCGGCAGGTGCACCTCGCTGCCGTCCAGGTGCAGAAAGACGAGCCGCCGCGGCGGCTTGCCCAGGTTCTGCACGCGGGCGACGGTCTCCTGCCCCCGGTAGCAGCCCTTCTGGAGGTGCACGGCCGAGCCGATCCAGCCCAGCTCGTGCGGGATCGTGCGGTGGTCCGTCTCGAAGCCGAAGCGCGGCCGGTGCTGCTCCACGCGCAGCGCCTCGTAGGCGAGCAGTCCGACCGCCGGGCCGTTCGCACTCGCGTACGTCTCCAGGTCGGCGCGCGGCAGGAACAGATCGCGGCCGTGCGGCGTCTCGCGCACGGCCACGCCGTCCGGCACCGGAGCGATCGACCCGGCCGGCAGATGCACCACGGCGAACTCGTCCGTCCGGTCTGCGGCCTCGACCCGGTAGAAGAACTTCATGGACTCCAGGTACGCGAGGAGGGACTCCTGCGTGCCGGGTTCGACGTGCGCCCACGTCGTCGTGCCGTCGTCGACGAGGTACAGGGCGTGCTCGATGTGTCCGTTGGCGGAGAGGATCAGCGCTTCGGTGGCCTGGTTCGGCGGCAGCTGCTCCACGTGCTGGGAGAGCAGCAGGTGCAGCCAGCTCAGCCGGTCCGCGCCGGTGACCGTGAGCACGCCACGGTGCGACAGGTCGACGACGCCGGCCCCGTCCGCAAGGGAGCGCTGCTCGCGGAACAGGTCGCCGTAGTGCGCGGCGACGCCTTCGTCCACGCCCTCGGCGGGGACGGCGCCGGGCAGGGCCAGCAGGGGGCTGCTCGTTGAATGTCGCTGCATGTTCACACACACTACGACGAGTGGGCGGACGCGCTTATTCCTGCGTCCGCCCCTTGTCCTTGGCGCAGTTCTCGCAGCGCCCGAAGATCGCGAAGTGCTTGAGGTCGGTGTCGAAACCGAACTCCTCGCGCAGCTTGGCGGTGAACTCCGCCGCCACGTCCACATCCGCCTCGATCACGTTCGTACAGTCGCGGCACACCATGTGGATGTGGTGGTGCCGGTCGGCGAGGTGGTACGTGGGCGCGCCGTGCCCGAGATGGGCGTGCGAGACGAGCCCGAGCTCCTCCAGGAGCTCAAGGGTCCGGTAGACCGTCGAAATGTTGACCCCCGACGCCGTCCTGCGCACTTCGCACAAGATGTCGTCGGGGGTCGCATGCTCCAGGGTGTCCACGGCTTCCAGGACAAGCTGGCGCTGCGGCGTCAGCCGGTAGCCGCGCTGCCGCAGATCGCTCTTCCAGTCGATGCCTTCGGTGCTCACCACACCGACGAGTCTAGAACGACTTGAAGAAAGCGATTCGGCCTACGTGAAGAAGGCGCTGCCGCCTACTTGAAGAAGGCGATGCCGTCGTCCGGCATGTCCGGGAGATTGCGCGCCATGTCGGCGACGTCCTCCGGGGAGACGACCTTCTTGAGCTGGGCCGACATGTAGGGGCGCAACGGGACCTCGGGGGTCTGCTTCTCGCCGACCCACATCAGGTCGCTCTTCACGTAGCCGTAGAGGCGCTTGCCGCCGCTGTACGGGCCGGAGGCGGCCGTGCGGGCCACCGCGTCCGTGGCGATGTCGATCTGCGGCTTCTTGTCGGCGAGCTCGCCGTACCAGACCTCGACGACGCCGTCGTCGCGGACCATGACGACCTCGACCTTGCGGTCCTTGCCGATCCGCCAGAAGCCGGACTCGGACTCGAGGGGCTTCACCTTGTTGCCCTCGGAGTCCAGGACCCAGGTGTGCGAGTGGTACTCCAGGAAGTCCCGCCCGTCATGGGTGAAGGAGACCTCCTGCCCGAAGTTGGCCTTCTCGGCACCCGGGAAGTCGGTGACGCCGGCGCCGGCCCAGTCGCCCAGGAGGAACACGAGGGGGACGAGGTCGGGGTGCAGGTCGGACGGGATCTGGATCATGAGCGGTTCAGACGTCTCTCAGTGGGGGGTCAGCGCTGGCCCTGGTACAGCTTCTTCACGGTCAGACCCGCGAAGGCGACGACGCCGACGCAGACCAGGACGAGAAGGGTGGAGAAGAAGGCCTCAAGCACGGGATTGCTCCTCGGTGAGCGGAACGTATGCGGATAACAGAGCCGGGCACCACTGTAGTCGTCCGGGCACCGGCGCTCTCGGCGAGGTCGGTCACAGCGGGTGTCACCAGGATGTCGGCGGGGTGCTCACTGGCGGCGCTTCTTCCCGTCCAGTTCGTCCCACCACTCGTCGGACTTCGGATCGCCCGAGGGATCGTCCCACCAGCGGTCGTCGGGCCCGCGCCGGTTGGCGGTGATGGCGGCGAAGGGCGGAATGACCATGGCGACGACGCACATGGCGACGGCGGCCGGCACCGACCAGAGCCGCACGACGCCCCAGGCCAGCACGAACAGGCCGATGCAGACGCCCATCATGGCGAAGTAGACGTGCTTTCGCCGCGCGTACATACCTCCAGCGTAAGCCCGCGGGGGCAGCCCGGCTCCGGCTCGTACATGCCGAAGGGCCGCACCCCTACCAGTGGCGTCCAACCCAGGCGGGGTGCGGCCCTTCAGCCGTCGTGTGTGACCGCTCAGACGGCGATCGCGACCTCGGCGAGCCCGCCGGTCTGGGCGACGACCGTACGGTCGGCCTGGCCGCCGGGGACCAAGGCGCGCAGGGTCCACGTGCCCTCGGCCGCGTAGAAGCGGAACTGGCCCGTGGCCGAGGTGGGGACCTCGGCGGTGAACTCGCCGGTCGAGTCCAGGAGGCGCACGTAACCGGTGACGGGCTCGCCGTCCTTGGTCACCTGGCCCTGGATGGTGGTCTCACCGGGCTTGATCGTCGAGGCGTCGGGGCCGCCGGCCTTCGCTCCGCACATGTTGCTCTCCTAGGAAGTAAAGGTCAGGGGGTTACTTGTTGGCGCCGAGCTCGATCGGCACGCCGACGAGGGAGCCGTACTCGGTCCACGAGCCGTCGTAGTTCTTGACGTTCGGGACGCCGAGCAGCTCGTGCAGGACGAACCAGGTGAGCGCGGAGCGCTCACCGATGCGGCAGTACGCGACGGTGTCCTTGGCCAGGTCGACCTGCTCGTCCTCGTAGAGGGCCTTGAGCTCGTCGTCCGACTTGAACGTGCCGTCGTCGTTGGCGTTCTTCGACCACGGGATGTTGCGCGCGGACGGGACGTGGCCCGGACGCTGCGACTGCTCCTGCGGCAGGTGAGCCGGGGCGAGCAGCTTGCCGGAGAACTCGTCGGGCGAGCGGACGTCGACCAGGTTCTGCTTGCCGATGGCGTTCACGGCGTCGTCGCGGAAGGCGCGGATCGACGTGTCCTGCGGCTTGGCCTTGTACTGCGTGGCCGGACGGTTCGGGACCTGCGCGCCGTCGACCAGGTCGCGGGAGTCGAGCTCCCACTTCTTGCGGCCGCCGTCGAGGAGCTTCACGTCCTGGTGGCCGTAGAGCTTGAAGTACCAGTACGCGTAGGAGGCGAACCAGTTGTTGTTGCCGCCGTAGAGGACGACGGTCGTGTCGTTGCCGATGCCCTTCTTCGACAGCAGCTCCTCGAAGCCGGCCTGGTCGATGAAGTCACGGCGGACCGGGTCCTGAAGGTCCTTGGTCCAGTCGATCCGGATCGCGTTCTTGATGTGGTTCTTGTCGTACGCGGCCGTGTCCTCGTCGACCTCGACGATGGCCACGCTGTCGTTGTCGAGGTTGGCCTCGACCCAGTCGGCGTCTACCAGGACGTCGCTGCGGCTCATGTTGAATCCTCCGGGGCAGTTGCGGGGGTATGCGAAAGGGGTGTGCGTAGCTGCACGGGGACCCCGAGTCAGATGCCTCAAGGGGTCCGGGAAAAGCGGGAGTTGAGCCGTCCCACTCAGGCGGCGCGACAGAGCATGGCGGCGACGCGGCACAGGTCTACTGCCCGCCGCTTCGTGAGATCCGCCTGTCGCTTCATGAGTCCGATCGTAAGGACGTACCCGTGGCCGTGTCACCGGCGTGTCGGATGGTGAGACGAGATCGTCCGGAATGTGAGAACGATCGCGGCTCCCGGCGCCGTCCGGCCCGTCGCCGCACCGCCTGGCGCCCGTCGGCATCTACTCTGCGGACGCCTCCGTCTCGCAGTTCGGACCGACGCTCTCGGCGGCCCGTTCCCGCGTCTCCCCGGGCCTACCCGACCAGGTCGAGGTCCGAACCCTTCACCGTGATCTCGATGCCCTGATCGACGGCCTGCACCCGGTCGAACTCGATACCCGCCGGCAGGTCGTCGAGCGCCTGCTGGAAGTCGATGACGCCCCGGATCGGGCCCTCCGCCAGCTTGAACGCGCTGATGTCCGGCAGGCTGTCGGCGTGCGCGGAGACCTTGCCGCCGTCGACGTCGACCGTGCTGCGCACCGTGGGCCGCACCGTGCCGAGCGGGGTCTTGACCGCGACCGTGACCTTGACCTTGTGGTCGCCGCCGTACGAGAGCCCGTCGATCCACGCGGAGACGCCGGGGGCGACCTGCGCCGGGCCCTCCTTCTTCACGGCCTTGAGGAGCTCGGTGTAGTCGATACGGGCGGTGCCGGTGGCCGAGTCCGCGGTGGCGGAGCTGTAGCTGCTGTCGAACTTCACACCGTGCATCTCGGCCTTGAGGTCGGCGATCCGGATACCGGCGCCGTCGCTCTTGCCGCTCTTCGCCTCGAAGTCCTGGATGCCGAGCTGGACGTCGTCCAGGGTGCCGCCCGCGACCTGGGTCAGGAACGGGAAGCCGTTGATCGACACGTCGGGGGTCTGCCCGAGCCCCTCGCTCGTGCGGATCTTGTCGGCGGCCTTGCTCTCGGCGAAGTGGACCGCGACCCGGTCCGCCGCCACAAAAAGGCCGCCGATGACGACGACAAATATCAGCAGTATTCGCAGTGCGCGCATGGCGGGGAGGGTACGCGAACGGCCTAGGGCCCTTCTGACGGATCAGGCTGGATGCGGACGGCCGGCCACGTGCGGTGCCGACAAGTGGGGTCTGGTGCGTGCAGCTGCAAGGCGGAGGAGGGCGTCAACGCGGAGCGTTGGCAACCGACGACAACGCAGCAGATGTGCGTGCCAGGGCCCACGACTCCGGCAAGATCCGTCAGAAGGGCCCTAGCCGAGGGCGCGGCCCAGCAGCCACACCGCCGGAGCCGCCGCGGCCAGTGGCAGCGCCACGCCCGCCGTCATGTGCACGAAGCGGGACGGAAAGTCGTACGACGCCACGCGGTGGCCGATGACGGCACAGGCACCCGCGCCGAGACCGAGGAAGGCGCCGCCCGTGCCGAAGTCGGTGATGCCGCCGGCGGCGATCCCCGCACCGGTGGCCGCGAGCAGCGCCACGACGACGGACACGACGGTCGGCAGCGGCAGCGCGCGGGCCACGATCGCGACCGCCACGGCCACCGCGCCGACCGTCACCGCGTCGGGCTCGGCCGCCAGGTGTCCGGCCGCCACGATCGCGAGCGCGGAGGAGGCGACCGTCGCCATCAGGCCGTACATCCGCTCGTCCGGGTCGGCGTGCGAGCGCAGTTGGAGGACCAGGGTGAGCAGCACCCAGACGCCGAGCGTGCCGAGGATCGCGGCGGGTCCGTTGTCCCGGCCCGCCACGAGCAGCGCGACATCGGCGACGACGCCGCCCATGAAGGCGAGCGCGATGCCCTGGCGCGCGGGCCACATCCCATTGAGCCGGAACCAGCCCGCGGCCGTGACCGCTTGCAGCACCAGCAGCGGGACGAGCAGCGCGTACGAGCCGATGGCGGCGCCGCCCGCGAGCAGCAGGGCGAGCACGGCGGTGATCGCGGCGGGCTGCATCCCGGGCTCGATGATGGGCGACCGCGACCGGCGTTGAGCACGGGTGGGCATTTCAAGGCCTTGGGACGCTTGATCACGGGTGGGCATTTCAAGCCCCGTACTGGGACGAGAGCCAGCGGGGTCCGGGGCGGAGCCCCGTGAGCCCCACCCCTCCGGCGCCGAGGGCACGGCCTCGTACGACCACTGCTGCTGCGGCACCGGCGCCGGCGGCGGCTGCCCGTACGGGTCGTACTGCGGGTCGTACTGACGCGGGTACTGCTGGTTGTTGCTCATCGGGGTGTCATCCTCCTGCGAACGGCGGGAGCACCTCGACCGTGCCGCCCTCGGCAAGCCGTACCGTCTCATGGCCACGGGTCCCGACCGGGTCCCCGTCGATCAGGAACGAGGAGCGCTGGAGGACCCGGACGAGATCGCCGGGGTGCCGCGTGCGCACCGCTTCCAGCGCCGCGGCCAGGGTCTCGGCCTCGTACGGCTCCTCCGCGACGCCGGCGGCGGCCTTGGCCGCGGCCCAGAAGCGGATCGTGCCCTGCGCCATTCCCGACTCCTCTCTCGGTCCCGCTCTGCTTACGGCGTCCTATTGTGCGGCAAGCGTCGCCGCGACCCACGTCCCGATCCGCTCGATCAGCTCGTCGCCGGCCGCGTTCTCGGCATGGCCCATCCCCGGTTCGAGCCACAGCTCCGCGGCCCCGTCCGCCGCCGCCCCCATCAGCATCCGGGGGTGGTCGACGGGAAAGTACGGGTCGCGGTCGCCGTGCACCACGAGCAGCGGGGTCGGCGCGAGCAGCGGGACCGACTCGACCGGCGAGAGCGGGACCGGGTCCCAGTCGTACGGGTGGATCCGCGTGCGCAGCCCGAAGCGGCTGACAAGGCGTCCCGCGGGCCGGGTCACCGCCCAGTGCACCCGCCGCATCGGGGCCGTGCCGCGGTAGAACCACCGGGCGGGGGCGCTCACCGCGACGACCCCGTCAACATGCGCTTCCGTGCGCCCCCTGTGCAGTGCGGCCTGCCGCAACACCACCGAACCGCCCATGGAGAAGCCGACCGTCACCACGCGCGCGTGGCCGAGCGAGCGCGCCCATTCGACCGCCGCCGCGAGATCGAGCACCTCCTTGTCGCCGACCGTGGACCGCCCGCCGGAGCGCCCGTGCCCCCGGAACGAGAACGTGATCACGGCCGCACGCTGCGCGAACACCGCTGCCGCGCGGCGCACATGGGGCCGCGCCAGATCGCCGGTGAAGCCGTGCGCGAGCACGATCGCCGGGGTCTCGGGGCCGCCGGGACCGGGCTCGTAGGAGGCGTCGATGGCGACCCCGTCGAGTGTCCGGAGCATCACGCGCCGTCTCCGTTCCGTGATCGGCCACACAGAAGATCCACGCTCGTCACCTGCCGGACCCCAACTCATGTGGGCTATTCTGCTGGGAAGAGGACTCGGGCAATGCAGCCCCCGGGTCCTTTTGTGCTTTCAAGGGCGTTGTATACGACGCCCTGAAAGTACTTGCAAAACAGCAGGTCAGACCCCAGGGCGCGGGGTCTCCTGCCAGTACGAAGCAGTGCCGCAAACGTCCTCGTAGGGACCCGAGGAGGAACCAGACGTTATGGGCGAGCGAACCGTGCACGAACGTATGACGACCCAGGCAGGTGGGCGGCGATGAGTTCTCTGCTGCTCCTTACGAATGCCCTTCAGCCGTCGACGGAGGTGCTTCCCGCTCTCGGCCTGCTCCTGCACAACGTGCGAGTGGCTCCGGCGGAGGGCCCCGCTCTCGTCGACACCCCCGGTGCCGATGTCATCCTCATCGACGGGCGCCGAGACCTCCCGCAGGTCCGCAGTCTCTGTCAGTTGCTCCGCTCCACGGGGCCCGGCTGTCCGCTGGTGCTCGTCGTGACGGAGGGCGGCCTCGCCGCCGTCACCGCGGACTGGGGCATCGACGACGTGCTCCTGGACACCGCGGGACCCGCGGAGGTCGAGGCACGCCTCCGGCTCGCCATGGGCCGGCAGCAGATCGTCACCGACGACTCCCCCATGGAGATCCGCAACGGCGATCTGTCGGTGGACGAGGCGACGTACAGCGCGAAGCTCAAGGGCCGGGTCCTGGACCTGACCTTCAAGGAGTTCGAGCTGATCAAGTATCTGGCGCAGCACCCCGGGCGGGTGTTCACGCGGGCCCAGCTGCTCCAGGAGGTCTGGGGCTACGACTACTTCGGCGGCACCCGGACCGTGGACGTGCACGTGCGAAGGCTGCGCGCCAAGCTCGGCCCCGAACACGAGTCGCTGATCGGCACCGTGCGCAACGTGGGCTACCGCTTCGTCACCCCGGAGAAGCCGGAGAAGAAGGCGGAGAAGAACGCCGAGGCGCGGGCCGAGCGGCGGGCGGAACAGGAGGCCGAGCAGCGGGCCGCGGCCGCGAACAAGGCGGATACCGCAGAAAACACGGACAAGGTCCCGTCCCCCGTGGACGGACTGGGTCGCCCGACCTCCGTACGCCGTTAGCGGTGCGGCTCATGACCTGCCCAGAGGGTGGTCCATCCGCGTAGACTCCGCGCGTGGCCAAGGTGACTCGGGACGATGTGGCGCGGCTGGCGGGTACCTCGACCGCCGTCGTGTCCTACGTGATCAACAACGGACCCCGGCCGGTCGCCCCGGCCACGCGCGAGCGGGTGCTCGCCGCGATCAAGGAGCTGGGGTACCGGCCCGACCGGGTCGCCCAGGCCATGGCCTCGCGGCGGACCGACCTCATAGGCATGATCGTGCCGGACGCGCGCCAGCCGTTCTTCGCGGAGATGACGCACGCCGTCGAACAGGCGGCGTCGGAGCGCGGGAAAATGGTCCTGGTCGGCAACTCGGACTACGTGCCGGACCGCGAGGTCCACTATGTGCGCGCGTTCCTCGGCATGCGGGTCTCCGGGCTGATCCTCGTCTCGCACGGTTTCAACGACCTCGCGGCGAACGAGATCGAGGCCTGGGACGCCCGCGTCGTCCTGCTGCACGAGCGGCCCGAGGCGATCGACGACGTCGCGGTCGTGACCGATGACATGGGCGGCGCCCAGCTCGCCACCCGGCACCTCCTGGAGCACGGCCACGACTACGTCGCCTGTGTGGGCGGCACCGCGGACACTCCCTCCGTGGGCGACCCGGTCTCCGACCACGTCGAGGGCTGGCGCCGTGCCATGAAGGAGGCGGGGCGGTCCATCGACGGCCGGCTCTTCGAGGCGCCGTACAACCGCTACGACGCCTACAAGATGGCGCTCGGCCTGCTGGCCGGGCCCGACCGGCCGCCCGCGATCTTCTGCTCCACGGACGACCAGGCCATCGGTGTGCTGCGGGCCGCGCGCGAGCTGCGCATCGACGTGCCGGGCGGCCTCGCGGTGGCCGGCTTCGACGACGTGAAGGAGGCGGGGCTCACCGATCCGCCGCTGACCACCGTCGCCTCGGACCGTCCCGCGATGGCGCGGGCCGCCGTGGACCTCGTCCTGGACGACTCGCTGCGGGTGGCCGGGTCGCGGCGCGAGCGGTTGAAGCTCTTCCCCTCGCGGTTGGTCGTCCGGCAGTCCTGCGGCTGCGCGTAGCCGCTCCGCGGGTCGCCGGGGTTTTGGTCGGGCCCGACCTTTATTTCGGGCAAACAGGGTTCTGCTGGGACTCTCAGGGCACACTCAGCCGCCTCTCATGAACGCGCCACAGGCTTGGTGCCATGACCGAGACCTACCGCCGAAGCGGCGATGACTCCCAGGCCCTCCCTCCGCAGCCCCCGTATCTGCCGGGCGTGGTGCTCTCCGAGCAGACGCACGAGCAGCAGACGCACGAGCAGCCGCGGTACGAGCACCCGCAGCACGGCAGCCCGAAGAAGAAGCGGCTGCGTGGCCCGGCCGGGCTGATCACGGCGGTGGCGATCGCGGCGGCAGCCGTCGGTGGCGGCACCGCGTATGCCTTCCAGGAGCTCACCGGCTCCGCCACGGCCTCGTCCGCCACCAGCACCACGGTGGTGCCCAGCAGCAAGAAGGGCACCGTGTCCGGCGTCGCGGAGGCGGTCAGCCCGTCGATAGTCGAGGTCAACGCGACTCTCGGGTCCGGTTCCTCGACCGGCTCCGGCGTGATCATCACGAGCGACGGCGAGATCGTCACCAACAACCACGTCGTGTCCGGCGCCTCCTCCGTCAAGGTCTCGACGAGCGACGGCAAGACGTACACCGCCGAGGTCGTGGGCACCGACGCGAAGAAGGACCTCGCGCTCATCAAGCTGAAGAACGCCTCCGGCCTCAAGGCCGCGACGCTCGGCGACTCCGAGGGCGTCAAGGTCGGCGACGACGTCGTCGCGATCGGCTCCCCCGAGGGCCTGACCGGCACCGTGACCAGCGGCATCGTCTCGGCGCTCCAGCGCGATGTCACGGTCTCCACCGACGAGGACCAGCAGCAGCAACAGCAGGGAAGCGGCGGCAGCGGCGAGTGGCCGTTCGAGTTCGGCGGCCAGGAGTTCAACGGAAACACCGGCTCGTCCAAGACGACGTACAAGGCGATCCAGACCGACGCGTCCCTCAACCCCGGCAACTCCGGCGGCGCCCTCATCGACATGAACGGCAACATCGTCGGCATCAACTCGGCGATGTACTCGTCCGCTTCGGACTCCTCCACCTCGTCCTCCAGCAACGGCAGCGTGGGCCTCGGCTTCGCCATCCCGATCAACACGGTCAAGGCCGACCTGGACACCCTGCGCTCCGGCGGCGCGGACAGCTGACGCAGGCCCGGCGCGGCACGCGCGCCCCGGGTCGCCGTGCGAGGCTGATAGACGCCGGCCACCCGCCCGTACTCACCGACAGGAAACGCTGACCATGAGCCCCGCCGAAGGCGAACCGCACCGCATCCTCATCGTCGACGACGAGCCCGCGGTACTGGAGGCACTCCAGCGTTCCCTCGCCTTCGAGGGCTACGGCACCGAGGTCGCGGTCGACGGCGCCGACGCCCTGGAGAAGGTCGCCTCGTACCGCCCCGACCTGGTCGTCCTCGACATCCAGATGCCGCGCATGGACGGCCTGACCGCGGCCCGCAGGATGCGGGCCACCGGCTCCACCACACCGATCCTCATGCTCACCGCCCGCGACACGGTCGGCGACCGGGTCACAGGACTCGACGCGGGCGCCGACGACTACCTGGTCAAGCCGTTCGAGCTGGACGAACTGTTCGCCCGCGTACGGGCCTTGCTGCGCCGCAGCTCGTACGCGGCCGCCGACGACGCCGGATCCGCCGACAACACGGACGCCCTCTCCTTCGCCGACCTGCGCATGGACCTGACGACCCGCGAGGTCACGCGCGGCGGGCGCGCGGTCGAGTTGACCCGCACCGAGTACACGCTCCTGGAGATGTTCCTCGCCCACCCGCGCCAGGTCCTCACCCGCGAGCAGATCCTCAAGGCGGTCTGGGGCTTCGACTTCGAGCCGTCCTCCAACTCCCTCGACGTCTACGTGATGTACCTGCGGCGCAAGACCGAGGCGGGCGGCGAACCACGCCTCGTGCACACCGTGCGGGGCGTGGGGTACGTGCTGCGGTCCGACGGAGCGAGCGAGTGAGCAAGCTCGTCCGGCGGCTGCGGACGCTGCCGCTGAGGTCGCGGATCGCGCTCCTCGTGGCCGTGGCGGTGGCCGCGGCGGTCGCCGCGGTGGCGGTGACGTGCTGGTTCATCACGGAGAAGCAGCTCTACGCGCAGCTGGACAACGACCTGGTGCAGCAGGCCCACTCGGTCAAGCAGGAGCAGATGGACTACGTCCTCGCGGGCTGCCGGTCCGGCAACTCCTCCAACCAGCACAACTTCCCGGGCCCCACGATCCAGATCATCGAGTCCGACGGCACCGCGTGCACCTCGCAGGGCGACCCCAAGATTCCCGTCCAGCCCGCGGACCTGGCCGTCGCGGCGGGCACATCCGACCACTCGGTGCACACCACGGACGACGTGAAGGGCCGGGCGATGCGGGTCCTCACGGTCCCGATCAGCACCCAGAGCGACGCCCGGATCCCCGGCATCGCCGCCACCGTCGCCACCCCGCTCGACGAGATCACGAATCCGTTGACCACGCTCGCCTGGGTCCTCCTGCTCGTCGGCGGAGTCGGCGTCCTCGGCTCCACGGCCGCAGGGCTGTGGATCGCCCGCGCCGCGCTGCGCCCCGTCGACCAGCTCACCGAGACCGTCGAGCACGTGGCCAGGACCGAGGACCTCACGGTCCGTATCCCGGTCGAGGGCGACGACGAGATCGCGCGGCTCTCGGAGTCGTTCAACTCGATGACCGCGTCGCTCGCCTCGTCCCGCGAACTCCAGCAGCAGCTCATCGCCGACGCGGGTCACGAGCTGCGGACGCCGCTGACCTCGATGCGCACCAACATCGAGCTGCTCACCCGGATCGAGGAGTCCGGCCGCTCCATCCCCCCGGAGGACCGCAAGGCTCTGATGACGTCGCTGAAGGCGCAGATGACGGAGCTGGCCGCGCTCATCGGCGACCTTCAGGAACTGTCGCGTACGGGACTGACCGGGGCGGAAGGGCCGCTGAAGGTGGTCTCGCTGCACGACACCGTGCGCAGCGCCATCGAGCGCGCCCGGCTGCGCGGCCCCGAGCTGACCTTCGAGGCGGAGCTGGCCCCCTGGTACGTACGCTCCGAGCCGGCGGCGCTGGAGCGGGCGGTCGTGAACCTGCTGGACAACGCCGTGAAGTTCAGCCCGGACAAGGGCCGCGTCGAGGTCCGGCTGATGCGCGGCACGCTCACCGTGCGGGACCACGGACCGGGCATCCCGGACGATGAACTCCCCTACGTCTTCGACCGGTTCTGGCGCTCGCCGACCGCGCGCGCCCTGCCGGGTTCGGGCCTCGGCCTGTCGATCGTGGCGCGCACGGTCGAGGCCAGCGGCGGCCACGTCGCGCTCTCGGCCGCGGACGGCGGCGGCACGATCGCCACGCTGGTCCTGCCGGGCGCGCCGACACCGCCGCCGGAGATCCCGTAGGACCTGTCGGTCACTTGCCGACCGAGAGCCCGCCGCCCGAGAGATCCACCCGGATCCCCTCCTTCTCCACGGTCACGTCCTGCAACCGCACGTATCCGTCGCCGCCCGGCAGCTTCGGCAGCCGGAAGGCGAGGGAGAGACGGTCGGCGAGTTCGGGCCGGGTGAGGCGGGTGAGGCCGTCGAGCAGCGCCGGGTCGAGGCCGAACTTCTTCAGGAGCGCGGGGTGGGCGAGCGCGATGTCGATCAGGTTCGTGCCCATCAGCTGCTTCACGAAGCGCGGCGTCCCGGTCAGCTCGCGCAGCTTCGCGTCGCTGTTCAGCGCCTGCTGCACCGCGCTGTCCGGCACCCCGAGACGCTTGACCACCGCGGGGACGGCGAGCAGCTGCCGCGCCTTGTCGGCCTGCTTGGTGAGCTTGTCCACGGACGAGCGCGTGAGGTGCAGCCCCTCGGAGGAGCGGGTGCCGGGGCGGTAGGTGGCGAGGTCGCCGACGGCCAGGCTCATGTTGTCGATGTCGGTGGAGATCCCGGACGCGCCGAGCCGCTGGATGTTCGCGTCCGCCCGCACCTTCACGTCGTGCCCGGCGACGGGCAGGGTGCCGCGCGCGAGCACCTTGTTCTTCCCGTGCCCGCTGAACGTGACCTGGGACGCGCCCAGTTCCCTGTTCATGTCGGCGAAGCTGAGCAGTACCTGGCCCTGCATCACGTCGGCGTGGGCGCCGCTGATGTCGGTGAGGCCCGAGCCCTTGATGCGTACGTTGTGCGCGGTCGCGGAGACCTTGGCGAGGGTGACGCGGTCGGCGGCGACGTCGGGGACGGTCACCTTCAGCTCGCCGATACGGCGGTCGGCGAGCTGGGTGAGGAAGGGGAAGCCGCTGATCTCCACCTCGGGGGCGGCGTTCAACTTCAGCTGCTTCTTGATCTGTTGTGCCGCCTTGTTCTCGGCGTAGAGCACCGCCCAGCGGTCGGCCATGGCCAGGAAACCGCACAGGACAATGATCGCGATCAGGCCCTTCAGCGCGAAGGAGAGCCCGGCGAGACGGCTTCGGCGCCTGCGCCGGCCGGCCCGCCTGTGGTCGGGCGGAACCAAATCCTCCGCCCCGCCATCAAACCAGTCGTCAAACGCTGTGTGGTCGTCAGCTATGTGGTCGGCGGCTATGGGGTCTTCGGCCATGCGGTGGGGGGTGCGCATCGGCCGATTCCATCACACACCCCCACCAGTTACACAAACATCCTTCACAAGAGTGGGGTGGCCCACTGTTCAACCGTAGGCCACCCCAAAGCAAGCTCTGTTTCAGCTACTTGACGATCGTGATTCGGTCCGCCTTGGGCGGCGCGATGGGGTTCGAGGCCGAGGAATTGGCGGTCAGATAGTCGTTGAACGCCTTCAGGTCATCGCTTCCGACCAGCGGGTTCCTGCCCGCCCCGAGCGCCGCGAAGCCGTCGCCGCCGCCCGCGAGGAAGGAGTTCATCGCGACGCGGTAGGTGGCGGCCGGGTCGACGGCGGCCCCGTTCAGCCTGATCGAGTCGGCGACGACCCGGTCGGCCCCCGACTTGGTCATGTCGAGCGTGTACGTGAGTCCCGCCGAGGGCTGAAGGATCTTCGGCGAGGCCGCGTTCGCCCCGCTGACCTGCTGCTTGAGCGCGGTGACGAGCTGCTCACCGGTCAGATCGACCAGATTGACGGTGTTGCTGAACGGCTGCACGGCGAAGCCCTCGCCGTACGTCACCACACCGTCACCCTCGTTCCCGCTCGCCTTGAACACCAGGTCGGAGCGGATCCCGCCCGGATTCATCAGGGCCAGGACCGCCTTGGGGTCGAGGGACTTGGCGTGCGCCAGCTGAGCGTCCGCGATGAGATCGCCGAGCGGGGCCTCGGGGGTCGTGGCACCCCGGCCGGGAACATCGGCGGAGATGTAGCCGACGGGCTGGTTCGCGACCGGCGCGGCCAGCTTGTTCCACCGCCCGATCAGCGCCGTCATATCGGCGGCCTTGCTCTGCGTCCGCGTGACGACGTGATTGGCGGAGGTCGGCGACTTCACCGACGTACGAACGACATCCTTGGTGGCACGGTCGTACGTCAGGGTCGTGTCCGTGTAGAGCTTCCCGTACGAGGACGCGGACGTGACCATGCGCGGCTTGCCTGCCGGGTCCGGGATCGTGCACGCGTACGCGTTGTGGGTGTGGCCGGTGACCAGGGCGTCGACCTTGGGCGTGATGCCCTTGGCGATGTCGACGATCGGGCCCGAGACGCCGCCGCCCGCGCTCGGTGAGTCGCAGTCGTAGTTGTACGAGGCCGAGGCCGGGGCGCCGCCCTCGTGGATCAGCGCGACGATCGACTTCACGCCCTGCTTGTCGAGGATCTTCGCGTACTTGTCGACGGTCTCGATCTCGTCGTGGAACTTCAGGCCCTTGACGCCCTCGGCCGACACGATGTCCGGGGTGCCTTCGAGGGTGACGCCGATGAAGCCGACCTTCACGCCCTTGTGCTTCCACACCCAGTAGGGGGCGAGGATCGGCCTGCCGGTCTTCTCGTCGGTGACGTTCGCGGCCAGGTAGGGATAGTCGGCGCCTTCGAAGGTGCGCCCGTCCTCGTAACAGCCGTCCTTCGGGTGGCAGCCGCCGTTCTGCAACCGCGCCAACTCCGCCGAACCCTCGTCGAATTCATGGTTGCCGACCGAGGTCACGTCCAGGTCCAGCTTGTTCATGGCCTCGACGGTCGGCTCGTCGTGGAACAGGCCGGACAGCAACGGGCTGGCACCGATCAGGTCGCCCGCGGCGGCCGTGACGCTGTACGGGTGGCCCTGGCGGGCCGTGCGCAGTGAGCTCGCCAGGTACTCGACCCCGCCCGCGTCGATCTTCTTCGTGGTGCCGTCGGCCTGATCCTCGGTGACCTGCCCCGAGGACCCGGCCGGCGGCTCCAGGTTCCCGTGAAGGTCATTGAAGGACAGCAACTGCACGTCCTGGTAGCGCCCGCCCGCCGCGTTCTTCTGCGGCGTCGCCCCGGCGGGCAGCGCGGCCATGAGCGCGCCCGCGGCGGCGAGCGTGACGACGAAGGCGAGCGGTCTGCTGGTGGTTATGTGCATGTGGTCCCCCTGGGGATGCCGATGCAAATGTGGGGGCAGCCTACGGTCAACGCGCGTAGCGGGTGGGCAAAATCAAGCCCCTGCGGCGATTGAGCAGCGGGGTCCGGGGCGGAGCCCCGAGACGTCAACCCCGGCCCCGCGCAACAGCCCCCCGCCCCGGGCGGAGCCCCGCCGTACCCTCGTACCCATGACCACGGACCCCGCCCCCGCAAGCGATCCCGCCCTCTCCGGCCGCCGGATCGACACCCTGACCGTCCTGTCCGCCGAGCAGTCCGCCGCGGTGCTCGCCCTGCTGACCGAGGCCGCCCGCACGGACGGCCAGCAGGCCGTGTCCGAGCAGGGCCGGCTGCAGCTGCGGGGAGGCGAGCGGGAGGGCGTACGGCATCTGCTGCTCAGCATCGGCGACGAGCTGGCCGGGTACGCGCAGCTGGAGGACACCGACCCCGTCGAGGCCCCGGCCGCCGAGCTGGTCGTGCACCCGGCGCACCGGGGGCACGGGCACGGGCGGGCGCTCGGCAGCGCGCTGCTCGCCGCCTCCGGGAAGCGGGTGCGGGTGTGGGCGCACGGCGGGCACAGCGCGGCGCGCCATCTGGCGCAGGTGCTCGGGCTGACCCTGTTCCGTGAACTGCGGCAGATGCGGCGGCCGTTGGAGGATCTGGAGCTCGCGGAGCCGGTGCTGCCCCAGGGCGTCAGGATCCGTACGTTCGTGCCCGGCCAGGACGACAAGGCGTGGCTCGCGGTGAACGCGGCGGCGTTCGCCCACCACCCCGAGCAGGGCTCCCTCACCCAGCGCGACCTGGACGACCGCAAGGCCGAGCCCTGGTTCGACCCGGCGGGCTTCTTCCTCGCCTTCCGCGGCGACGAGCTGGTCGGCTTCCACTGGACGAAGGTGCACACACAGGAGCGGCTCGGCGAGGTGTACGTCGTCGGGGTGGCGCCCGCGGGCCAGGGCGGCGGCCTCGGCAAGGCGCTGACGGCGACGGGCCTGCGCCACCTCGCGGCGGCCGGACTTCCGACCGCGATGCTCTACGTAGACGCCGACAACAAGGCGGCGGTGAGCGTGTACGAGCGGCTCGGGTTCACCACGTACGAGACGGATCTGATGTACCGAACCGAGTCCTGACGGCTCTGACCTGGGGTTTTCCCAGGTTTTTCACGACCGGTCGGAGGTGAGGGGGCGGCGTCACTTGACGCCGCCCCCTCTCTTGCATCACCCTTTCACTACTTGATTAGTGAAAGGGGGTACGCCGTGGCACAGGAACCGGTCATCGAATTCCGCATCGACCGCCACACCGGCGTCGCCACCTACCTCCAGATCGTCCACCAGACCGAGCACGCACTGCGGCTCGGACTGCTCGAGCCCGGGGACAAGCTGCCCACGGCGCGCGAGGTCGTCGAGGCGACGGCGATCAATCCGAACACCGTGCTGAAGGCATACCGCGAGCTGGAGCGCTCCGGACTCGTCGAGGCCCGGCGAGGGCTCGGCACGTTCGTCCGCGCGACGCTCGGCTCCGGCTCCGCCGACTCTCCGCTGAGAGCGGAGCTCGAGGACTGGACGGGCAGGGCGAAGGAGGCGGGCCTCGACCGCGAGGACGTAGCCGCCCTGTTCGGCAGCGCCCTGGAGGCGCACTTCGGCACCACACCCAAGGGGACTTCATGAGCACGGCCATCGAGGCGAACGGCCTCGTCAAGCGCTACGGACGGCGCGCTGCGGCGGCCCTGGACGACTGCTCGTTCCGGCTGCCCACAGGCCGGATCAGCGCGCTCGTCGGGCCCAACGGCGCGGGCAAGTCGACACTGCTGACCATCGCGGCCGGCCTGTCGCGCCCCACCTCGGGGAGCATCTCCGTGCTCGGCGCCGCCCCCGGCACACACCGCGCGAAGGTCTCCTACCTCGCGCAGAGCAAGCCCCTGTACCCCCAGCTGTCCGTCGCCGACACCCTGAAGGTGGGCGCCGCGCTCAACCCGGAGCGCTGGGACGCCGCGTACGCGTCGAAGATCGTCGAGCAGGGCGAGCTCGACCCGAAGGCGAAGATCCGCTCGCTCTCCGGCGGCCAGCGCACCCGCGTCGCGCTCGCCCTGGCCCTCGGCAAGCGCCCCGAACTGATGCTGCTCGACGAGCCGATGGCCGACCTCGACCCGCTGGCGCGGCACGAGATGATGGGCACGCTGATGGCGGACGCCGCCGAGCACGGCACGACCGTCCTGATGTCCTCGCACATCGTGACCGAACTGGCCGACGCCTGCGACCACCTGCTGCTGCTCGGCGGCGGCCGGATCCGGCTCGGCGGCGGCATCGACGATCTGATCGGCGCGCACAGCCTGGTGACGGGCCGCGGCGACCTCGCCCCGCACACGGTGGTCGAGTCCCGCGCCTCCGGCCGCGGCGTCACCGCCCTGATCCGCAGGGACGGACAGCTCGGCGAGGGCTGGCAGGTCCAGGAGCCCTCCCTGGAGGAGCTGCTCCTGGCCCACCTCCGCTCGCCCGACGCCCCGCCCCTGCTCACGCCCGGCACCACGGCCGCCCCGCGCCGCACGGAGGTGACCGCATGAGCGCCCCGGCCCTCGACAAGCCCTCCGCCGTGCGCCGCACGAAGCCAGGACCCGACGGCCTGGTGTGGACGGTCCTGCGACTGCACCGCAGCGCGATGTGGGTGTGGACCGGCTACGTGGTGGTCAGCCTCGGCCTGCTCCTGTGGCTGTGGGGCCCCGGCTCCGCGGACGCCCAGGCGGCGTTCGACAAGCTCGGGTACGGCGGAGCGCAGGAGAACGCGTGGCAGGGGCTCAGCGCGTTCCTGCCGTTCGTCGGCGGGGCCTTCGACTCCCTCTTCTACGATCCGCTGACGCTGGCCCGGATCGCCGCGTGCGTCATCGCCGTCTTCGCGGCGGGCCCGCTGATCGCCCGCGAACTGGAGCAGGGCACCGCGCAGTTGGCGTGGACCCAGTCCGTCTCCCCCGCCCGCTGGCTGGCCGCGAAGCTGGCCGTGCCCGCCCTGCTCGTCACCGTCGGCACGACGCTCGTCGTGATCCTCTACCGACTGGTGTGGGACGGCCGCAACCATCTGCTCGTCGCCGGCATCGGACCGCGCGACTTCGACTTCTCCGTGGGCCCAGCGACGGTGGCGAACGCCCTGTTCGGCCTGGCCATCGGGGTGCTGGCCGCGCTGGTACTGCGGCGTACGCTGCCGGCCGCCGCCCTGGCCGGGGTCGTGACGTACCTGGTGGGCGCGTTCCGCTCCAACTCCTGGCCGCTCCAGGGCAGTTACCAGCAGCCGGAGATCCCCGTGCACAGCAAGGCGATCACGTCGACGGGGGCGGAGATCCGCGACCCCGGCTGCATGACGCAGCACTGCCTCGACCAGCACGACATCACCGGCTTCACCCGCCACTACCTGCCCTCCCCCGACTTCTGGCCGCGTCAGCTCGCCGAGACCGGCATCCTGCTCGGGCTCGCCGCGCTGGCCGTCGTCGCCGCGTTCCTCGTGCTGCGCCGGTTCCAGCCGGAGCCGCCGGTCGCCCCGCTCACCAAGGAGGGTGCCGCATGAGCGCCACCACGATTCCCCTGGGCCTGCCCCGGACGGTCCTGCGACTGCACCGCGTCGCCGCCTGGCTGTGGATCGCCTTCGTCGTCGTGACGGGCGCGCTGCTGCTGTGGCTGTGGGGCCCCGGCACGGCCGGGCTCGACATCACGGGACACTGCAACCCGGCCACCGCGAACGGCTGCACCGCGAAGGGCGCGACCGCGGACGCGTACCACTACGTCCTCACCCTCACGGACACCCTGGTCACGCTGGTGCCGGTGGCGGCCTCGGTGTTCGCCGGCGGCCTGCTCATCGGGCGCGAACTGGGCAGGGGCACGGCCCAGTTGGCGTGGACGCAGTCCGTGACCCCGGTGCGCTGGCTGGCCGCGAAGCTGGCTCTGCCCGCGGCCTTCCTCGTCGTCGGCACCACGATCCTGATGCTGCTGCGCCGCCTCGTCGCTTCCGAGGCCCCGGGGCTCTCGGACCACCGCTGGTACGGGTCGACGCAGCTCTACAACGTCCTCGGCCCGACGGCCGTGGCGCTGTCGCTGCTCGGCCTGGCCATCGGCGCGATGGTGGCGCTCCTGACGCGCCGCACGCTGCCTGCGGCGACGTACTCGCTGATCGCCACGGCCGTGGTGGTCGGCGCGCTCGACGCGGTCCGCGACCGGCTGTGGCCCACGGTGACGGCGACCGGGGACGTGAACGAGGGCTACCAGTACTTCGCCGGGTCCCTGGTCTCCGAAGGCGCGATGACCGCCTCCGGGGCCCGTATCTCCGACCCCCTGTGCGTGGACGACCGCGCGTGCCTCACGGCGCACAACGTCACGGGCTTCTACCGCGAGGGCCACCCGCCGTCCCACTTCTGGCCCCTCCAGCTCGTCGAGACCACCCTGGTCCTCGCCCTCACCGCCGCCGCCACCGCCACCGCCTTCTGGCTGCTGCGCCGCCGCACCCGCTGACCCCGAGCGGGGGCCCCGGCCCCGGATTCCCGGGCCCCGCCCCGGCGGGCCGCCCGCCCATAGCCCGTACGTCATGTCGCCGTAACCGTCGATTCAGACGGACTTGCGACGCTCACGGAATGCAGCCCCCCGCCCCCGAACCCGCCGAGCCCGCCCACCGTGGCGGTCTCACGCTCGCGCCCGCGTACTCCGACGCGGTCGACGCGCCCCGGACGGCGTCCGCGCGGAAGAATGGGGCCATGAGCCAGCCGAACGCCGCACAGGACCAGACGACCGACACGGCACCGGCCCCCTCGGCCGCGCAGCCCCAGCCGTCCGTGGGGTCACTCGCCGCGCACCGGCCACACCCGGTGGCAGGCGGCGAGTACGACCTGGCCGCCGCGAAACTCGCCGGCATCGTCGCCGACATCGACGCGGACCCGGACGACTACGAGGAGGACTACGCGAACCAGGAGGGCGCGGAGCTCCCGCAGGGCCGCTTCCTGGACCGCGAACGCAGCTGGCTCGCGTTCAACGAGCGGGTCCTGGAGCTGGCCGAGGACCCGAACACCCCCCTCCTGGAACGGGCGAACTTCCTGGCGATCTTCGCCTCGAACCTGGACGAGTTCTTCATGGTCCGGGTGGCGGGCCTGAAGCGCCGCATCGCGACCGGCGTCGCCACCCGTTCGGCCTCCGGCCTGCAACCCCGCGAGGTCCTGGAGCTGATCTGGAACCGCTCCCGCGAGCTCATGGCCCGGCACGCCGCCTGCTACCAGGACGAGGTCGCCCCGGCCCTCGCCGACGAAGGCGTCCACGTCGTGCGCTGGAACGAGCTCACGGAGAAGGAGCAGGCCCGGCTCTACACGCTGTTCATGCAGCAGATCTTCCCGGTGCTCACCCCGCTCGCCGTCGACCCCGCGCACCCCTTCCCGTACATCTCGGGGCTCTCCCTCAACCTCGCCGTCGTCGTCTCGAACCCCGTCTCCGGCCACCGCCACTTCGCCCGGGTAAAGGTTCCTCCCCTGCTCTCCCGCTTCCTGGAGGCCTCGCCCCAGCGCTACGTCCCCATCGAGGACGTCATCGCCGCGCCCCGGCACCTGGGCGAGCTGTTCCCCGGCATGAAGGTCGAGGAGCACCACATGTTCCGCCTGACGCGGAACGAGGACCTGGAGGTGGAGGAGGACGACGCCGAGAACCTGCTCCAGGCCCTGGAGAAGGAGCTGATGCGGCGCCGCTTCGGGCCGCCGGTGCGCCTTGAGGTCGAGGAGACCATCGACTCGGACATACTCAGCCTCCTCGTGAAGGAGCTGAAGATGCGCGAGGCCGAGGTGTACCCGCTGCCGGGCCCCCTGGACCTCACCGGCCTCTTCTCCATCGCGGGCATCGACCGCCCCGAGCTGAAGTACCCCAAGTTCGTGGCGGGCACCCACCGCGACCTGGCGGAGGTGGAGTCGGCCTCGGCCCCCGACGTCTTCGCGGCGCTGCGCGGCCACGACGTGCTGCTGCACCACCCGTACGACTCGTTCTCCACCTCCGTGCAGGCGTTCCTTGAGCAGGCCGCCGCCGACCCGGACGTGCTCGCCATCAAGCAGACGCTGTACCGGACCTCGGGCGACTCACCGATCGTGGACGCGCTGATAGAGGCCGCGGAGGCCGGCAAGCAGGTGCTCGTCCTGGTCGAGATCAAGGCCCGCTTCGACGAGCAGGCCAACATCAAGTGGGCCCGCAAGCTGGAGGAGTCCGGCTGCCATGTCGTCTACGGCCTCGTCGGCCTGAAGACGCACTGCAAGCTGTCGCTCGTCGTACGCCAGGAGGGCGACCAGCTGGTCAGGTACAGCCACGTCGGCACGGGCAACTACCACCCCAAGACGGCCCGACTGTACGAGGACCTGGGCCTGTTGACGGCCAATCAGGAAGTCGGGGCCGATCTCTCCGACCTCTTCAACCGGCTGTCAGGATACTCGCGCCGCGAGACCTACCGCCGCCTCCTCGTCGCCCCCAAGTCCCTTCGTACGGGCCTGATCACGCGGATCGAGAAGGAGGTCCAGCACCACCGTGCGGGCCGGCCCGCCCACATCCGCATCAAGGTCAACTCGATGGTCGACGAGGCCGTCATCGACGCGCTCTACCGGGCCGCGCAGGCCGGGGTCCCCGTCGACATCTGGGTCCGCGGCATCTGCGCCGTACGCCCCGGCGTCGCGGGCCTGTCCGAGAACATCCGGGTCCGCTCGGTGCTCGGCCGCTTCCTGGAGCACTCCCGCGTCTTCGCCTTCGGCAACGGCGGCGAGCCGGAGGTCTGGATCGGCAGCGCCGACATGATGCACCGCAACCTCGACCGCCGCATCGAGGCCCTGGTCCGCGTGGAGGACCCGGCCCATCGCGCGGCGCTCAGCCGACTGCTCGAAACGGGGATGTCCGACGCCACTGCCTCCTGGCACCTGGGCCCGGACGGCAACTGGACCCGGCACGCGCTGGACGCGGACGGCCAACCCCTGCGCAACGTACAGGAGATGCTCATAGACGCCCGGAGGCGCCGGCGTGGCACAGCGACACCTTGAGTCCAGCGAGCCGCTGAACGGGAACGATGTCGATGCCCTGGGGCGCTATCTCCGCTCCCAGGCCACCGAGTTCCTGCGGTCGCTGCGGCAGCACCGTGAGAGCGGCGCGGCGGGCGACACGGCGGACGCGGCCCGCGCGCTGCGGCGCGCGGCGCGGCGCATCAGCGGCACGCTGCACACCTTCCGCCCGCTCCTCGACACGGACTGGTCGGATGCGTTGCGGCCCGAACTGGCGTGGTTGTCGGGGACGTTGGCCCGCGAGCATGCGTATGCGTCCCGCCTGGACCGGTTGACCTCGGCCCTCCACGCCCTGTCGACGCCACCCGCTCCCACGCCACGGGGCTCCGCCCCGGACCCCGCGCCTGACGCCGCCGCCTTGGGCAATCTGCCGCCTGGGGCGGCAGGGTGGGCAAGGCGGCCCCCGGCGCCGCGCGCCGATACGCAGGCCCCCGCCCCGGAGCCGCAGCCGCGGGAAACCCTCACCCTCGGCGCCGCAAAGGCATCCGCCCTGCTGGAGCGCCAGCTCACCCTCGCCCGCACAAGGGCCCACAGCACCGCCCTCCAGGCCCTCGGCTCCGCCCGCTTCCACGCGGTCGCGGACAACGTCGCCGTGCTCGCCAGTGACGTCCCCCTCACCACCGCCGACACCGAGCTGAAGAAGCTCGCCGGCGAGGCCGAATCCCGCCTCACCGAGGCCGCCACCACCCTCCACCACACCAGCCACCCCTACAACGCGGACGCCGACGCCTCCTGGCACCACGTACGCCTCCTGCTGCGCCTGCACCGCTACGCCCGCGAAGTGGCGCAGGACACCCCCATGGACGTACGACTCCTCGAAGCGGCCGACGCCCTGAACGCCCACAGGGACGCCGCGGAGGCGGCCGCCGCCGCGGCCCACGCGGCCCGCACCCCCCGCATCGCGCCCACGACCGCGTACGCCCTCGGCGTGCTCCACGCCGACCAGCGCCACGAGGTCGCGGCCGCCAGGATCGCGTTCGGACAAGCATGGCAACGACAGGCGGTGGGCACCCCATGACCGTGCATCAGGACGACCCCCACACGATCCTCGCGGCAGGCTGCGTCCTCTGGCGCCGACCGCCAACTCACCACAGCGACCAGGGAGTTGAGATCTGTCTGGTCCATCGGCCCAAGTACGACGACTGGTCGCACCCCAAGGGCAAGCTCAAACGCGGCGAGGACGCCCTCGCCGGCGCGCGGCGCGAGGTGCGCGAGGAAACCGGCCACGACTGCGCGCCCGGCGCCGCGCTCCCCACGGCCCACTACCTCGCGAACGGCCGCCCCAAGCAGGTCAGTTACTGGGCCGCGGAAGCGACCACCGGCACGTTCACGCCGAACCGCGAAGTCGACCGCATCGCCTGGCTCACACCCCCCGAGGCCCGCGCCCGCCTCACCCAGCCCAGGGACCGCACCCTCGTCGACGCCCTGCTCGACGCCCTCGGCGCCCTCGGCGCCCTCCACACCACCTGAAGGTCACTCTCCGTATCCGTACCGTGACCTAACCACGCCGCCCGCTTAGGTTCACCCTGCGTTCACTCACGCCCATCGGCCGCTTCACCTGATCTGCCTAATTTCAGCCTTACACGGTGCGTCCCCGGTCCCCGGGAACCGTCCACCGCTCGACTGAAACCACCCGCAGATCGCACGCCGCCACAGAGACAGAGAAGGCCGGCGGCTCCTGGAAGGAACACCGAAAGTGAAGCTTCAGCGCAAGAACCGGCTCCGCGCCCTCTCCTTCGGCGCCCTCGCCGTCTCCGGCGCCCTGGCCCTCACGGCGTGCGGCTCCGACGACACCAGCGGCGGCTCGGGCGGCACCAGCGCCTCCGCCAAGGCGGGCAACATCAAGTGCGACGACGCCAAGGGCCAGCTCCTCGGCATCGGCTCGTCCGCCCAGGCCAACGCCATAGACGCCTGGCGCCAGGCCTACGCGCAGGCCTGCTCCGACGTACAGCTCAACTACAAGCCCGACGGTTCCGGCGCCGGCGTCACCGCCTTCAACCAGGGCCAGGTCGCCTTCGCCGGCTCCGACTCGGCGCTCAAGCCCGAAGAGGTCGCCGCCTCGAAGAAGGTCTGCAAGGGCGGCCAGGGCATCGACCTGCCGATGGTCGGCGGCCCGATCGCCGTCGCGTTCAACGTCCAGGGCGTCGACAACCTGACCCTGGACGCCAAGACGCTGGCCCAGATCTTCGACTCGAAGATCTCCAAGTGGAACGACCCGGCGATCAAGAAGCTGAACCCGGACGCCAAGCTTCCGGCCACCAAGATCCAGGCCTTCCACCGCTCCGACGAGTCCGGCACCACGGACAACTTCACCAAGTACCTGAAGGCCGCCGCCCCCGGCGACTGGAAGTACGAGGGCGGCAAGGCCTGGCAGGCCAAGGGCGGCCAGTCCGCGCAGGGCTCCTCCGGCCTCGCCCAGCAGGTGAAGCAGACCGACGGCGCCATCTCCTACGTCGAGCTGTCCTACGCCAAGGACGGCGTGAAGACCGTCGACATCGACACCGGCGCAGGCCAGCCCGTCAAGGCCACCACGGAGAACGCCTCGAAGGCGATCGCCGACGCCAAGGTCGTGGGCACCGGCAAGGACCTCGCCCTGGAACTGAACTACGCGACCAAGGCCGCGGGCGCCTACCCGATCACCCTGGTCACGTACGAGATCGTCTGCGACAAGGGCAACAAGGCGGAGACCCTGCCCGCCACCAAGTCCTTCCTGAACTACACCTCGTCCGAGGAGGGCCAGGCGGCCCTCTCCGACCTGGGCTACGCCCCGATCCCCACCGAGATCAACAAGAAGGTCCGCGAGACCGTCGCGAGCATCAGCTGACCCAAGAGTGCGGGCCACCCACCGGTTGAACCGGGTGGCCCGCACCGTCCGGTGCACCGCCGCCAGAAGCCCCGTAACTCTCAACACCCCAACCGGGGACGGGACTTCGCAGACCGGAGAACCCCCATGGACATAACCACGCAATCACCGGCGCCACCACCGGCGCCCGCCGATCGCCCCTCACCTTCCGAGCAGAAGCGCGCCGCCCGCGGCGCCACCCGCCCCGGAGACCGGGTCTTCCTCGGCCTCTCGCGCGGCTCGGGCATCCTGCTCCTGGTGATCATGGCCGCGATCGCGGTCTTCCTGACCTACCGCGCCTCGCTGGTCCTCTCGAAGAACGAGGGCAACTTCCTCACCACCTTCGAGTGGAACGCGACCGCGAGCCCGCCCGTCTTCGGCATCGCCGTCCTCGCCTTCGGCACGGTCATCACCTCGATCATCGCCATGGTGATCGCGGTGCCCGTCGCCGTCGGCATCGCGCTCTTCCTGACGCACTACGCGCCGAAGAAGCTGAGCGGCACCATCGCCTACGTCATCGACCTGCTGGCCGCCGTGCCGTCCATCGTCTACGGCCTGTGGGGCGCGCTCTTCCTCGTGCCGCACATGACAGGCCTCTTCTACTGGCTCGACGACTACTTCGGCTGGACCGGCATCTTCGAGTACCAGGGCGGCGCCCCGCGCACCCTGCTCACCGTCGGCATCCTGCTGGCGATCATGATCCTGCCGATCATCACCAACGTCTCCCGCGAGGTCTTCCGGCAGGCGCCCCAGATGCACCAGGAGGCGGCGCTCGCGCTCGGCGCGACCCGCTGGGAGGTCATCCGGATGTCGGTGATCCCCTTCGGCCGCTCCGGCGTCATCTCCGCCTCGATGCTGGGCCTCGGCCGCGCGCTCGGCGAGACGATGGCCGTCGCCACGGTCCTCTCCCCCGACTTCCTGATCCACACCAGCCTGCTCGACCCGGGCGGCGGCACCTTCGCGCAGAACATCGCCGCGAAGTTCTCCGAGGCGAACGACCAGGGCCGCGACGCCCTCATCGCCTCGGGCCTCGTCCTCTTCGTCATCACCCTCCTCGTGAACGGCGCGGCCCGCCTGATCATCGCCCGCCGCAAGGAGTACTCGGGGGCCAACGCATGAGCAACGCAACCGTTCCCGCCAAGACGCCGGGCACGCCGGACGCCCCGAAGGCGCCGAGCACGCTGAGCGCCGCGCGCCTGCCGCGCTGGGCCCCCTGGGCCATCGCCGTCGGCTCGATCGCGGCGGGCTGCGCCATCGGCCTCGGCGCCGGGCTCACCAGCCGCGTCCAGTGGGGCCTGCTCGCGGCCCTCCTGTTCGTCGTCGTCTCGTACGCCCTCGCCGCCAAGGTCGAGGGCCGCCGCCAGGCCAAGGACCGCCTCGCGACCAGCGTGGTCTGGGTCGCCTTCATCCTCGCCGTGGTCCCCCTCGCGTCCCTCGTCTACGAGACGATCGCGCGCGGCATCAAGGTCCTCGACCCGTACTTCCTGAGCCACTCGATGGGCTTCGTCACCTCGTACCAGGAGGGCGGCGGCATCTACCACGCCATCCTCGGCACGCTGGAACAGGTCGGCATCGCCACCGTGATCTCGGTGCCGATCGGCATCCTCACGGCGATCTACCTGGTCGAGTACGGGCGCGGGAAGCTCGCGAAGGCGGTCACGTTCTTCGTCGACGTGATGACGGGCATCCCGTCGATCGTCGCGGGCCTGTTCATCCTGTCCTTCTGGATCCTGATCCTCGGCTTCGGCTTCTCCGGCTTCGCCGGCTCGATGGCCCTGGCCATCCTGATGATCCCGGTCGTGGTCCGCTCCACCGAGGAGATGCTCAAGCTCGTCCCGAACGAGCTGCGCGAGGCCTCCCTCGCCCTCGGCATCCCGAAGTGGCGCACGATCCTCAAGGTCGTCCTGCCGACGTCGATCGGCGGCATCACGACCGGCGTCATGCTGGCCGTCGCCCGCATCGCAGGCGAGACCGCCCCCGTGCTGCTCCTCGTCTTCGGCAACCCGCTGATCAACGGCAACCCGTTCGAAGGCCCGCAGGCCTCGCTGCCGCTGTACATCTACCAGCAGTACGCGAGCAGCGGCGGCAGCCAGGCGGCGTACGACCGCGCCTGGGCGGCGGCCCTGGTGCTCATCGCCTTCATCATGATCCTCAACCTCGCGGCCCGCGGCGTAGCCCGCTGGAAGGCCCCGAAGGCCGGCCGCTGACGCGGCAACCCCAACTCAGCGACGTACCGGAAGTAGAGAACCAATCATGGCCAAGCGAATCGACGTAAGCGGACTCACCGCCTACTACAGCGCCCACAAGGCGATCGAAGACATCTCGATGACCGTCGAGCCCCGCTCGGTGACGGCCTTCATCGGCCCCTCCGGCTGCGGCAAGTCGACGTTCCTGCGCACCCTCAACCGGATGCACGAGGTCACCCCCGGCGGCCGCGTCGAGGGCAAGGTGCTCCTGGACGACGAGGACCTGTACGGCTCCCACATCGACCCGGTCGCCGTGCGCCGCACGGTCGGCATGGTGTTCCAGCGCCCCAACCCCTTCCCCACCATGTCGATCTTCGACAACGTGGCGGCGGGCCTGAAGCTCAACGGCAAGTACAAGAAGTCGGAGCTCGCCGAGGTCGTCGAGAGGTCCCTGAAGGGCGCCAACCTCTGGAACGAGGTCAAGGACCGCCTGAACAAGCCCGGCTCGGGTCTGTCCGGTGGTCAGCAGCAGCGCCTGTGCATCGCCCGCGCGATCGCGGTCGAGCCGGACGTCCTGCTCATGGACGAGCCCTGCTCGGCGCTCGACCCGATCTCCACCCTCGCGATCGAGGACCTGATCGGCGAGCTGAAGGAGCAGTTCACGATCGTCATCGTGACGCACAACATGCAGCAGGCGGCCCGGGTCTCGGACCGCACCGCGTTCTTCAACCTCGCGGCGGTCGGCCAGCCCGGCAAGCTCGTCGAGATCGACGAGACGGAGCGCATCTTCTCCAACCCGTCCGTCCAGGCCACGGAGGACTACATCTCGGGCCGCTTCGGCTGACCCGACTCCCCCGACTCCCCGCGGTGCTGCATGGCGGTGCCACCACGGGGACCAGAAGAGGCCCGCCCCTTTTCGGGGCGGGCCTCTTCACGATTTAAGCCCCTGCGGCGATTGAGCAGCGGGGCCCGGGGCGGAGCCCCGCGACCTCAGCCACGGCGCGGGCGGCTGGTTACCCGAAGGCCAGCCAGACCACCCCGTACGCAGCGGCAGCGACAAGCGCGGCGGCCGGCATCGTAATGAACCACCCCAGGATGATGTTCTTGGCGACACCCCACCGAACCGCGTTCACGCGCTTCGTGGCGCCCACACCCATGATCGCCGAGGTGATCACGTGCGTCGTCGAGATCGGCGCGTGGAACAGGAACGCCGAACCGAACATGATCGACGCACCCGTTGTCTCGGCCGCGAAGCCCTGCGGCGGGTCCAGCTCGATGATCTTGCGCCCGAGCGTGCGCATGATCCGCCAGCCACCGGCGTACGTACCGAGCGACAGCATCACGGCACACACGATCTTGACCCAGACCGGAATCGGGTCCTCGAAGGACTCGTGGCCGCCGATGACGAGCGCCATGACCACGATGCCCATGGTCTTCTGCGCGTCCTGCAGGCCGTGCCCGAGCGCCATGCCGGCGGCGGAGACGGTCTGCGCGATACGGAAGCCGCGCTTGGCCTTGTGCGGGTTGGAGCGCCGGAAGAGCCACATGATGAGGGTCATCACCAGGTAGCCGACGACGAGTCCGATCACCGGCGAGGTGAACATCGGGATGACGATCTTCTCCCACACCCCGGACCAGTAGACGGTGGTCCCGCCCGCGAGGGCGGCACCCACCATTCCACCGAACAGGGCGTGCGAGGAGGAAGAGGGAAGCCCGAAGTACCAGGTGACGAGGTTCCAGACGATCGCGCCCGCGAGAGCGGCGAAGAGGATTCCCATCCCCTTGTCGCCCACCGGCGTGGCGATGATCCCCTCACTCACCGTCTTGGCGACGCCGCTGCCGAGGAAGGCACCGGCGAGGTTCATGACCGCGGCCATGGCGAGCGCCGCACGGGGCGTCAGCGCACGCGTGGAGACAGAAGTAGCGATGGCGTTGGCGGAGTCGTGGAAACCGTTCGTGTACGTGAATCCCAGTGCGACGCCGATCGTCACGATCAGAGCAAAGGTGTCCATGAGCCGGTCAGGACTCCTTCACGGCGATGGTCTCCACCGTGTTGGCCACGTGCTCGAAGGCGTCGGCCGCCTCTTCCAGCACATCGACGATCTGCTTCAGCTTCAGGACTTCCATGGCGTCGTACTTGCCGTTGAAGAGCTGGGCGAGCAGCTTGCGGTGGATCTGGTCGGCCTGGTTCTCCAGCCGGTTGACCTCGATCCAGTACTCGGTGAGGTTGTCCATGGTGCGCAGATTCGGCATGGCCTCGGCCGTGAGCTCGGCGGCTCGGCTGAGGACCTCGATCTGCTGCTCCACACCCTTGGGGAGCTCCTCGACCTGGTACAGGACGACCAGGTCGACGGCCTCCTCCATGAAGTCCATGATGTCGTCGAGGGACGACGCGAGGTTGTAGATGTCCTCGCGGTCGAACGGCGTGATGAACGAGGAGTTGAGCTGGTGGAAGATCGCGTGGGTTGCGTCGTCACCGGCGTGTTCGGCTGCCCGCATCCGCTCCGCGATCTCGGCCCGGGCGGAGGAATCCGCGCCGAGCAGTTCCATCAGGAGCTTCGAGCCCGTGACGATGTTGTCCGCGGACGCGGCAAACATGTCGTAGAAGCTCGTCTCCCTGGGGGTCAGACGAAAGCGCACGTGGGGTCCTCGGGGTGCTTTGGATTCGGTCAGGCTGATGCTAGGCGCATCATCCGGCCACGGCTAACCGGCGTTACACCAGTGTCGCCCATCGGGCACAGTGATCAGCACTGGCCCCGGCCGAGCCGGGACGAACCGGTACAGGCCCTGGAAAATCCGGTACCATATACCCGCAGGGGGTATGGGAAACCACGGGAGGACGGACACGATGACGACTGACGCGACGCAGGCGGAACAGCAGGCTGTGCCGGACGAGGCCGAGATCGTGACCGACCACGACCGCGGCATCCACGGGTACCACCATCAGAAGGACGAGCACCTCAAGCGGCTGCGCCGGATCGAGGGCCAGATCCGCGGCCTGCAGCGGATGGTGGAAGAGGACGTCTACTGCATCGACATACTCACGCAGGTGTCGGCCTCCACGAAGGGGCTGCAGTCCTTCGCGCTCCAGCTCCTGGAGGAGCACCTGCGGCACTGCGTCGCCGACGCCGCGCTCAAGGGCGGGAGCGAGATCGACGAGAAGGTCGAAGAGGCCTCCAAGGCGATCGCCCGCCTGCTGCGCACCTGAGGACCCCTGAGCACCCTTCAGTACCTGTAGTTCCACGAGAAGGTGGGGACGCCGGACCCGGCGTCCCCACCTTCTCGTTCTTCCCGTTTCAGCCCCGGTCGCCCTCCGGTCCGCCGGGCAACACCTCGGCGACCCGCAGCACCTCGTCGATCCGGTCCACGCTGAGCCGCCCCTCGGAGACGGCGGACGCCGCGATGATCAACTCACCGCACAGCTCGATCTCGGCGAGGGCGACGTGGTCCTGAACCGCCGTACCACCCACGGGAGCCACGTTCATCACCTCTTCCTGCCGCGTGACCAACAGCCGATGGCCGCAATGGCCGACTTCCTAGAGTAGGGACCGGCTCACGCCCCGCGCATGGCACGGAAGAACCATTTCCGGCCCCCGACAGGCCTACGGACGGACGACGAGACAGGCGGCGGACCGGGCGGCAGGCCCTACGGTCCGGGCTCGGCGACCTTCCCCGCGAAGATGTCCCCCTTGGCCGGAAGCCGTACCTTCACCGGCTTCCCGAACCCCCGGTACAGGGTCGTCGACGTCACGGCCACGTCCTTCTCCGGCTGCCCGTTGGCGAAGCTGAACCGGTGCACGACCTTGCGGATCAGCCCCTCGTCGTCGACGTAGACGTCGAACGGCACCCGCCCCTTGCGGAACCCTTTCGCCGCCGCCGCGAGCGCCCCACGCTGCGCCCCGGAAGCGGCCTTCGCGGCGGCGCTCAGCTCCACGTCCCCTTTGTAATGCCGGGTGCGCACGCCCGTGATGTCGGTCTCGCCCCGCTCCGTCACATTCCGTGCGCCACGCAGCAGTTCGGCCGCGACGAGCGGGTCGGTGGCGCCGCCGGTGACCAGATTTCCGTCCGTCAACGTCGTGACGTCGACGCGCACCCACTTGTCGGTGGGGACGCCGGCGCCCCGGTTCTTCATGTACAGGGCGCCGGGCGCGAGCAGTTCGGTGATCGGCCGGTGCTCCTCGTCGCCCGCCGCGTCCTGCGGAAGCCGCACCCGCAGCTCGCCGAGGCCCTTGCGGTAGTCGTAGACGCCTTCGCCGTGGATCGTGACGCGGGTCCCGCCGCTGGCCATCTCCATCGACGTACGCGCCTGTGAACTGCCCTCGCGGACCAGGCGCTCGGCCGCCCCGCGCACGGTCTGTGTCGGGTCCGCGTTCCGCTCCCCGCCCTCGGCGCCGCCACCGCATCCGCCGACGCCCACGACCACCGACGCCACCGCGGCAGCGGCCACCGCCGCCCGTGCCGAAGCGGCCGCGTTCCCGTGCTGCTGCACCACCATCGCTGGTCCGACCCCCATGCCTGTCCGTGCGTGTGCGGCCACCCCTGTCGTCGGGGTTAACGACGAGTAGGGTCGACCGTCACGCGAACGGGGGCTTTACATGGAGTCGCTACCGTGGCCGCGTGGCACAACAGCAGCATTCGCATACGACCACCGTCGTGGAACAGGGACGTTTCTGCCTGGCCCGCTGCAGCTGCGGCTGGCGGGGTCCTGCCAGGAGGGCACGGAGCAAGGCCCGTTCGGACGCGGACGACCATCTCGGCTCGGCGGGCCCGGCCGCCTGACGGAACCCACGGCCCCCTGATGACGTCTCGTATCTCGGGAAGCGAACAGGTGGCCGAGGGAGACAACCGCATGGAACGCCGCACGTTCATCACGGCATCGGCCGCGGCACTCACGGCCGGCGGCGCGGTGAGCGCCTGCTCCGGCTCCGGTTCCGGCTCCACAGGCGGGAACTCCGCGTCCCCGTCCTCCGCCTCCTCCGTCCCGGTCCGCTCCACCAGCGCGAGCGCGTCCAGCACGGTGCGGGCCGCGGCGAACCTCGCCGGGCTCGCCAAGGACCTCGACGGCTCCCTCATACGCCCCGGAGAGTCCTCCTGGGCGGCGGCCCGCCAGCTCTACAACACCCGCTTCGACGCGTTGAAGCCGCGCGCCGTCGCGTACGTCGCGGGGCCCGACGACATCCGCACGACCCTCGCGTACGCCCGGGCGCACAAGGTCCCGCTCTCCATACGCAACGGCGGCCACTCCTACGCGGGTTGGTCCTCCGGCGACGGCCGCCTGATACTCGACGTCTCCCGGATGAAGTCCGTCCGCGCGTCGGGAGGCGAGGCGGTGGTCGGCGCGGGCGCGAAGCTCATCGACGTCTACCGGACGCTGGCCGCCAAGGGCGTGACGATACCGGCGGGCTCCTGCCCCACGGTCGGCGTCTCGGGCCTCACGCTCGGCGGCGGCCACGGCGTCGTCTCGCGGGCCTACGGCCTCACGTGCGACAGCCTGACGCAGGCCACGGTCATCACGGCCGACGGCAAGGAACTGACCGCGAACGCGACGTCCGAGAAGGACCTCTTCTGGGCGCTGCGCGGCGCGGGCAACGGCCAGTTCGGCGTGGTGACGGAGCTCCGCTTCAAGACCCACCCCGCGCCGCAGGCCGTCTCCGCGTACATGAGCTGGCCGTGGTCGAAGGCGGCGACGGTGCTCAAGGCCTGGCAGAAATGGGGCCCTGACCAGGCCGACGAGATCTGGTCCTCGCTGCACATCGCGGGCGCGCGCGGCGGCAACCCGACGGTCTCGGTCGCGGCGTTCTCCCTCGGCACGTACACGGAGTTGCAGAACGCGGTCGACCGGCTCGCCGACGGCCCCGGCGGCCCGGGCCCTGCCACCTCGGTCTCCCTCAAGCGCCGCTCGTACGAGGAGTCGATGGAGGTGTACGCGGGCTGCACGGCCTTCTCGGAGGACGCCCAGTGCCACCTCCCCGGCGCGACGCCCGGCCGCGACACGGCGGGCGCGCTGCAACGCGAGACGTACGCGGCCGCCTCCGACTTCTTCGACCACGCCCTCTCGGACGCGGGCGCGCGCACGCTGCTCAAGCAGTTGGAGAACGTGACGTCCGGAGCCGGCTCGGTGGCGCTCACGGCGCTCGGCGGCGCGATCAACCGCGTGGACCCGACGGCGACGGCGTTCGTCCACCGCCGCGCGCGGATGCTCGCGCAGTACATCGTGTCGTGGCAGCCGAACACGTCCGGCTCCGCCGCGCGCGACTGGCTTTCCTCGGCCCACAAGTCGATGCGGCCGTACGCCTCGGGCGCGGCGTACCAGAACTACACGGACCCGAACCTGAAGAACTGGAAGCAGGCGTACTACGGGCCTGCGGCGGCGCGTCTGACCAAGGTGAAGCGCCGCTACGACCCGTCGGGCTTCTTCGACTTCCCGCAGGCGCTGTAGCCCGCAAGCCTGGTAAGCGGAGCGCCTACGCCGCCAGGTCCCGCTCTTCCGCCTGTTCCGCCGAGTCGCTGGACTCGGGGAGCTCCACCGCGGAGGCCACCGCGCCGGGCGCCCACACCAGTCGCGACACCCACCCGGACGTCCGCCCGATGGCCCGCGTCAGCGGAGTGAGCAGCGCCGAGGCGAGCGGCGAGAGCAGCAGCGCGACGGCCGTGCCGAGTGCGAACCCGCCGACGACGTCCGTCGGATAGTGCACACCCATGAAGACGCGGCAGAAGCCTTCCAGCACGGCGAGCCCTATGGCGGCGAGCCCGAGCTTGCGGTGGGCGATGAAGAGGCCCGCCCCGATGGCCATCGCGAGCGTGGCGTGGTCGCTGACGAACGAGAAGTCGGTCTTCCCCTTGATCAGGACCTCGAGCCCGTCGTGATCCATGAAGGGCCGCGGCCGCTCGACGAAGGACCGGATCGGCACGTTCACGAGGACGGCGACGCCGGCGGCGAGCGGCGCCCAGACCACGGCGGCCACGGAGGACGCGGCCTCGTCGAGCGATCCGCGCTTCCGCGCGCCCCACCAGCACCACAGCACGACGAGCACGAGCGCGATCAGGATCCCGTACTCCCCGACGAACTCCATGGTCCGGTCGAACCACCGGGGAGCGTCATCGGCCAGGCCGTTGATGTCGTAGAGCAGCGTGACGTCGGGGTTGGATCCGGATGTCGCGGGCGCTTCGAGTGCCACGAGTCCAGCCATAGTTCAGCGGCCCCTTCGTCTTCAGCCACCCCCGTGGTTGTTTTCGATTCAGCAAGAGGAACGCACGGTCCCACCCTCTACGTTCCGCAATCCACCGAACGATCACCGAGACGTTATCGAAGAGAGACACAAACCCGCAGCTCAGGGCCATGGCCTAACAGAGAGTTCCAGCCAACCCACAGCCCGTCCCGCCGCACTCAGACCTCCGGCGAGCCGCTCGGCAGCGCCTTCGCGCCGTCCTCCGTGACCCGGGTCGCACCGAAGTAGTCAGCGGTGTCGATGGGGTCGAAGCGGATGACGGCTCCGGTCCGCGGCGCGTCGATCATGTACCCGCCGCCCACGTAAAGACCCACGTGGTGAATGGCACGGCTGTTGCTGAGGTCGTGGGAGAAGAACACGAGGTCCCCGGGAAGCAGCTCGTCCCGCTTCGGATGCGGCCCCGCGTTGTACTGATCGTTGGCCACGCGCGGCAGCTCGATGTCCACCGACGCGTACGCGGCCTTGGTCAGCCCCGAGCAATCAAATCGGCCATCTTGGTCCGCCGTGCCGTTGCCACCCCACAAGTAAGGGGTGCCGAGCTTCTTCTGCGCGTAGTAGATCGCGGCCGCGGCCTGCTGCGAGGGCTGCACGCGCCCGACCGGCTTCGCGAAGGACTTCTCCAGCGTCGTGATGACCTTCACGTAGTTCTGCGTCTCGCGGTACGGCGGCACTCCCCCGTACTTGATGACCGCGTAGGAACCCGCGTTGTAGGCGGCGAGCATGTTCTTCGTCTTGTCGCCCGGCGCGTCCTTCACATACCCGGCGAGCTTGCAGTCGTACGAAGCGGCGGACGGGATGGCGTCGTTGGGGTCCCAGATGTCGCGGTCGCCGTCCCCGTCCCCGTCGACCCCGTGCGCAGCCCAGGTCCCGCTGATGAACTGCGCGATGCCGTACGCCTTGGCCGGCGACGACGCCTTCGGGTTGAACCCGCTCTCCTGGTAGAGCTGTGCGGCCAGCAGCGCCGGATTGATGGCGGGACAGAGATTGCCCCACTTCTGTACGAGTGGCTGATACGCGGCGGGCACGGCCCCCTTCGCGAGCCCCACGGCCCCCTGGCCGACCCCGCTGCTCAGACTCCCCGCCGCCATGTACGTCCCGAAGACGAGCAGCGCCACGAACCCGGTCCCCCCGGCGACCGCCGAGCCCGCGAGCATCCACGCCTTACGCACCGTCAACCGCCCTTCGCCACGGGGGAGTCAGTTTACGGGCGGGACCGCTACGCCGTCGGAGACTGCGCCGAACTGTCCTCGACCAGCCTTCATTGCCCGGCGTGACCAGGCATGATACACAGAGTAACCGTACGTTCCTTCGCATCCGGAACCGCCCCTCAGGGCGGTCCCTCAGCCATGGGACCGTAGGAACTCGGCCAAGGAATGGCGCCAAGTGTGCAGGCACCTGAGCCAATCTGAGCAAGAATGGGTCTGACCTCTGCGCTGCGGCAGAGGCGACAGAACTACCCACATGGGGCGGTGAGTTACACATGCTGCTGGCAGCCGAAAAGGGCGACATCTCCACCATCATCGGCGGGATCGCCCCGGACTGGGGCCCGTTCGGGACCCTGGGCAACGAGGCGCGCGTGATGATCGAGGTGGTGATGGCGGTCGCCATCCTGCTCTGCCTCGGCATCGCGATCTGGGGCGCGGCCAAGCAACGGATCGGGGCGACGGCCCTGCGCGACACCTTCAGCGCCGAGCAGGGCAAGGGCCTGATCATCGCGGGCCTGACCGGGGTGTTCATCATCGGCTCACTAGGCACGCTGTTCACCATCGTGTACGGCATGGCCGTCTAGCTCCCGGCTGAGGTTGCGTCTCCCTGATGTCGAGTCACCACACCGCGCCCGCGCGGAAACCAGCACGGCTACCGTCATATGCGGTGGTTCGGCGAAAGGTTGAGGGGGCGTGCGCGCAATGAGTCCTGACGGTCCACAGGACGAAGAGCTCTACGGGGGCTCCGGGCAGACCCGGACGCGGCTCCCTGAGGGCTCCGGCGCCCGCAGACCCGGGCGGTCACCGTCCCGGTCCCTGGTCACCGTGGTCGGCGTGGTGGTGTTGCTCATCGCGGCGATCGCGTTCGCGAACCGCGGCGAGGACGCCTCCGGCGGGTCCGGGTCCTCCGGGGCGAAGCCGTCGGCGGCACCCACGGCGCCGACAGGTTCGAAACCGGTGGCCTCCGGCTTCGGCCACGACGAACAAGGAGCGCAATCGGCTGCCGCCAACTATGCGGTTCGGCTCGGTTCGGCCGACATGTTCGACAAGGCGAAACGAGACGGCATCGTCGACGACGTCTATACCTCGTCGGCCGCCGACGCCCGGCGGGGCGACCTCGACAAGGTGTACTCCAGCAAGAGCTTCCTGACGGGCATCGGCCTCAACGAGGACGGCTCCGCACCGAAGGGCAGCACGTTCGTCTCCCGGGTCATCCCGGTCGGCACCAAGACGACTGCCTACCAGAGCGACACGGCGACCGTGTCGATCTGGTACTCGTCGCTGTTCGGCCTCGCCGGCGAGGGCACGCAGAACCCGGTGTCCGAGAGTTGGTACACCAACAGCTACAAGCTGCGCTGGGTGGACGGTGACTGGAAGGTGGAGGACTTCTCGCAGAAGGACGGCCCCGTCCCGGTCGGCCGCGACCAGCGGGCCTCCACGGCCGACGACATGGCGAAGGCCGTGAAGGAGTACGGAGGGTTCAGCTATGCCCGCTAATCGGCTACGCCGCGCCCTCTCCCGCACCGCCGTGGTCACCGGCGTGCAGGCCACGGCGGTCCTCCTGGCCTCCCGGGCCTGGGCCGCCCCGGACCCGGACCCGTCCGACAACCCCTGCGACCTCATCCGCGGCGCCGCAAGGAAGTACTGCGAGCGCGGCAACGAGTCCAACAGCGGCAGCACCGGAGGTGGTGGCGGGGCGCCCGACGTCTCCAACCCCCTCGACCCCCTCTCCAGCCTCGCCAAGGGCTGCGCGGAGGCCGCTTCCTGGACCGTCGATCAACTCAGCGACGCCGTGCAGAAGACGGCCAACGTCGACTTCACCAACCCCAAGTTCCTGCAGCAGTACGCCGTGGTGTTCGCCGCGTCGACGATCCTCACGCTCGTGCTGTGGCTGCTCGCCGTGGCCAAGCGCGCCGTGCGCGGCGTACCGCTGATGACCGCGATCACGGAGGCCGTGGGATTCCTCTGGCTCACCGTGCTCGCGTCGGCCTTCACCCCGCTGATCCTCTACACGGTGGTGTCCGCCGCCGACGGAGTCAGCGACGTGCTGGCCAAGGCGACGGGTAATCAGACGGACGCGTTCTTCGGGACGTTCTCCCAGGCGCTGAAGAAGGGCGACAACATCGGCGGCGGGCCGATCATGCTGATCGTCGTGTCACTCGTGTCGATCGTCGCCGCGGGCGTGCTCTACCTGGAGCTCTACCTGCGCGCCGTCCTGCTCTACGTGGGCGCGCTGCTCGGCGTCGTCGTCTACGCGGGGCTCGTCGACAAGAACCTGTGGGGCCATGTCCGCCGCTGGGTCGGCGTGATGATCGCCGTCATCCTCGTGAAGCCGGTCATCGTGATCGTGCTGGGCCTCGCGGGTGCGCTGTCCAGCAGCGACAAGGGCCCCGACTCCCTCGCCGCGATCGTCTCCGGCCTCGCCATCGTGCTGCTCGCCATCTTCGCGAGCGGCATGATCTACCGCTTCGTACCCGGCTTCGGCGACGAGATGGCCAACGTACGGAAGAACCGGCTCATGCAGGGCGCCGAGGGCAAGGCCGCCGCCGTGATGAGTTCCCCCGCGGCGCTCGTCTCGCAGGGCATCAAGACCCACAGCAGCCGCCAGGACGGCGGGGGTTCAGGAGGCGGTGGCGGTGCATCCCAGGCCCGTCCCGCCAACCCCGCGTCCGGCGGTGTGGCCGCGCACAGTTCGCGGCAGGGCGGGGCAGGGGGAGGCGGCGGAACTGTCCCCTCCGCCGCACCCTCGCCCCGTACGAGCCCGTCGAAGTCCCCGCACGCGAGCAACGACCGCGGGAGCAACAGCGGTAACACCGGCAAGAATGGCAACTGGCAAGGAGGTGCAGGGCGTTGACGACCCAGTCCCACGTGTCCCCTCCGGTCACGCCCCGCCGTACATATCTGATCGGTCGCGCCCGACCGAACGCGATTGTCGGCAAGAACCGTGAGTCCGGCGAGATCGCGATGATCGTCGTGGGCGCGTTCCTCGGCATGATGTGCGGACTGCTCGTCCCCGTGCTGTCGCTGCGCATCGTGCTGCTCACCGGCTTCCCGATGCTCGCGCTGGCCGCGGTCTACGTCCCGTACAAGAACCGCACGTTCTACAAGTGGTTCGAGATCAACCGCAGCTACAAGCGCTCCCTCAAGCGCGGCACCGCCTACCGTTCGCGCCCCATGGAGGCCGGCACCCGGCTCGACGGGCGTGAGGTCGAGGTCGGCCCGCCCCCCGGCATCGGCAGGCTCACATGGCTGGCCGCGCCGTTCGGGCCCGACGAGATCGCGGTGCTGTTGCACGCCGACCGGCGCACCGTCACCGCCGCCATCGAGATCGAGGGCCCCGGCGTCGGGCTGCGCGACTCGGAGGACCAGGAGGCGCTGGTCGACCGGTTCGGCACGCTCCTCAAGCACGTCGCCAACGGGGACGGGTTCGTGACCCGGCTCCAGATGCTGGCCCGCACCCTCCCCGCCGACCCCGACGCACACGCCAAGGACGTCGCCGTGCGCGGCGACGACCGCTCGCTCGGCTGGCTGCAGAAGTCGTACGACCAGCTGCAGTCCATGGTCTCGACGAGCAGCGAGCAGCACCGCGCGTACCTCGTGGCCTGCATGCACTTCACGCGCGACCTGGCCGCCGAGGCCAACGCGATGGCCCGCGCCACCCGCCCCAAGGGCGGCAAGAAGGTCGACAGGGACGCCGGGCTCGCCGTCGTCATGGCGCGCGAACTGACCGACATCTGCTCGCGGTTGCAGGAGGCGGACATCCGCGTGCGGCAGCCGCTCGGGCAGGGGCGGCTCGCGTCCCTGATCCACTCCATGTACGACCCGGACCACTCCATCGACCACATCCAGGCGATGTCGAAGCGGAACGCCTGGCCGGCCGAGCTCGACGCCATGGAGCCGACGTACCTCCAGGCCAAGACGCGCGAGTCGGCGACCCGCGCGCCCTGGTGCCACGCCACGGCGTGGGTCAAGGAGTGGCCGATGACGCCGGTGGGTGTGAACTTCCTGGCTCCTCTCCTGGTCCACACCCCGGACGTCATCCGGACCGTCGCCGTCACCATGGACCTCGAACCCACCGAGGTCGCCATCGAGCGGATGCTGACCGAGAAGACCAACGACGAGGCGGACGCCTCCCGCGCCGCCAAGATGAACCGGACGGTCGACCCCCGCGACATCGCCGCCCACGGCCGCCTCGACCAGCGCGGCGAGGACCTGGCGAGCGGCGCGGCCGGCGTCAACCTCGTCGGCTACATCACGGTCTCCTCCCGCGACCCCGACGCGCTCGCCCGCGACAAGCGCACCATCCGCGCCTCGGCGGGCAAGTCGTACCTGAAGCTGGAGTGGTGCGACCGCGAGCACCACCGGGCATTCGTGAACACCCTGCCGTTCGCCACCGGCATCCGACGGTGATCCCGATGCTCCTGACGTACGAGTCCCTGATGTACGCCGACACGGCCGGAAGGTAGGCGCTGCACTATGCGGGATCCGCTGTCCGCTCTCACCGATGCCTTCACCGCGTTCCTCTTCGGGAAGGTGGAGACGACCCGGTTTCCGGTGCGTACGTCGACGGGGCAGGCGCAGGCCGTCTATCTGCCGACGGCCGCGCCCGGACTCGGCGACTCAGGCGTGATCATCGGACGCGAGGTGTACTCCGGCAAGGGCTACATCTACGACCCCTTCCAGCTCTACGGCCAGCAGCTCCCGGCCCCCCACTGGCTGGTCCTCGGCGAGTCCGGCAACGGCAAGTCGGCGCTGGAGAAGACGTACGTACTACGGCAGTTGAGGTTCAAGGACCGCCAGGTCGTCGTCCTCGACGCACAGGGCGAGGACGGCGTAGGCGAATGGAACCTCATCGCCGAAGAGCTGGGCATAACTCCCATCCGGCTCGACCCCACGGCCGCCCTGGACATGGGGATCCGGCTCAACCCGCTGGACCCGGCGATCACCTCGACCGGTCAGCTGGCGCTGCTGCGCACCATCATCGAGGTCGCGCTCGGCCACGGCCTCGACGAGCGCTCCGGCTTCGCGCTGAAGGTCGCGCACGCGTACGTGAACGAGACGATCGTCGACCGGCAGCCGGTCCTGCCCGACATCGTCGAGCAGCTCCGCCACCCGGAGCCGGAGTCGGCGGAGGCCATGAACGTGGCCCTTGAGGACGTCCGGGCCTGGGGCCTCGACGTGGCGCTCGTCATCGACCGGCTCGTCGACGGTGACCTGCGTGGCATGTTCGACGGACCGACGACGGTCGGCATCGACCTCGACGCCCCGCTGATCGTCTTCGACCTCTCGCACATCGACCGGAACTCGATCGCGATGCCGATCCTGATGGCGATCGTGGGCGTATGGCTGGAGCACACCTGGATCCGCCCCGACCGGAAGAAGCGCATCTTCCTGGTCGAGGAGGCCTGGCACATCATCAACAGCCCCTTCGTGGCCCAGCTGTTCCAGCGGCTGCTGAAGTTCGGTCGCCGCCTCGGCCTGTCCTTCGTCGCGGTCGTCCACCACCTGAGCGACGTGGTCGACGGCGCGGCCGCCAAGGAAGCGGCGGCGATCCTGAAGATGGCTTCTACGAGGACGATCTACGCCCAGAAGGCGGACGAGGCGAGAGCCACGGGCCTGGTGCTCGGGCTGCCCCGCTGGGCCGTCGAGATCATCCCGACGCTCTCCCCCGGCATCGCCGTCTGGGACGTCAACGGCAACGTACAGGTGGTCAAACACCTGGTCACCGAGACCGAACGCCCACTGGTCTTCACCGACCGCGCGATGACGGAAACGTCCGCCGAGCAGTTCATGGACGAGGCCCTGCACGCGGCGGAGCTGGAGGCCGAGGAGCGGGCCGCCGCGTTCGTGGAGCAGCGCCTGGGCGGCTCCGAGTCCACGGTGGCATGAGCGGTGGCATGACAGGAATGCGGGACGAGCGGGGGCACCGGATGGAGCGGGGTTACCACCGGGACGACCGGGGTTACCGGGACGGCCGGGAGCGGCGTGGCCGGGGCGGTGTGCCCGACGGGCTGCTGATCGGGATCCTGGCGTTCCTGCTGGGCATGACGATCCTGGTGTGGACGGCCACGGGCCTCGCGGGCCTCTTCGCGAAGGGCGCGTGGCCGACGGGCGTGACGTTCGGCCATACGCCGCTGGCCCTGCGCTCGTTGATCACGCGCCCGCACGACATCCCCGGAGCCTGGCCGGGCACCCCCGCGGCGGAACTCTCCGGCTACGGCCTCGTCTGGGGCCTGGTCATCGGCCAGTTGATGATCCTGGTCGTCCTGACGGTATTCGTAGCGGGAACGTTCACCCGGTGGCGGGCGGTCCGTGCTCGCCGCCGCGAGGAGCGGGAGCCGGCGGCAAATCAAGCCCCGCCGGGGCTTGATTTTCAAGCCCCTGCGGCGATTGAGCAGCGGGGTCCGGGGCAGAGCCCCGAGGCCGCAACCCCGGTACCCGCAACGGAACCGGCTCCCGCAACCACACCCGTTCCAGCCCAACGCGGCCCCATCCACCTCGGCCCCCCGGCCGACCGCCACCCCCTCGCCATAGAGGCGATCCAGGACGCCGAGGGCCCCGCCCTCGTGGTCACGTCGTCACCGGAGGTGTGGTCGGAGACCAAGGACGCCCGCGCCAAGCTCGGCCCCGTCCTCCTCTACGACCCCACGCACCGCTGCGACACCCCGGCCCGCATGCACTGGAACCCGGCCTCCGGTTGCACCGACAAGGAGACCGCGGCACAGCGCGCCGCGGCCCTGCTCGCCCCGATAAGGCCCACGGCCAAACTGGACTCGGCGCTCGCCGAGGCCGCGGACACCCTGCTGCGCAGCTATCTGCACGCGGCTGCCGTCGACGGCAAACCGTTCCGCCACGTCCACCGCTGGGCCCAGGGCACCCAGGTCCAGGACGCCGTACGCATCCTCCGTACGAACCCGAAGGCGGCCGCGGGCACCGCGGGCGAACTCGAGGCGGCCCTCACCTCGCACCCAGAACGCCGCGACATGGCACAGGAGTTGACCGCTCGCGCCCTCTCCGCACTGTTCTCGGTGAACATCCGTGAGGCGTGCACGCCCAACCGAACGGATGCGCTCACCCTGGATTCCTTCGTGAACGAAGGGGGCACGCTTTATGTGGTCGGTGAACCCATCGAGGACCCGAAGGGGCAGCCCGGTGCGATGCCCCTGCTCACGGCCCTCACCTCGAGCGTGGTCGAGCACGGCCGCCGCGTGGCCGCACGGTCACCTGCCGGCCGGCTCGACCCACCAATGACGTTCGTCCTCGACGACGTCGCGGCGGTGGCTCCGCTTCCCCAACTGCCGGAGCTGCTGGCCACGGGAGCGGACCAGGGTCTGGTCACCCTGGCCCTGCTCCGGTCCAGGGAACAGGGCCGCTCACGCTGGCCGGACGCGGAACTCCCCCTGGGCTAGAGCCTGTCGTTCGGACTCAACGGGCGTACAGCTTCAGGAACACCGCGAGCCCGCCGGACACCCGGGCGTCGACCTCCTCGGCGGACATCGGCACCACCCCGAAGAACGTATCGACCGTGACGGACCCGGGGATCAGAAGCAGGAAGTGCCGCGCGGCCTCCGCCGAGTTGCTCTCGTGGACCACCAGGTGCCCCTGCTCACCGAGCCGGAGCAGCGCCGTGCGCACCGCTTCCGCCGTCGCCCGCGGGCCGATCCGCTGCCACTCCTCGATGGCGTCGGCGGGCAGGTGCGAGCCCTCCGAGATGATGTGCCGTACGAGAAGCATGTGCGGCTCGTGGTCGCCACGCCGCCCCATCCACTCCCGGGCGAGCGCGAGCAGATCCGCCTCAACGTCCGTCACCTTGCCCAAGTGCCGGTCGATCAGGTCGATATGAGCACTCGTCACTTTCGCGGCACTGTCGATGAGGACCTCGCGGAACAGGTTCTCCTTGCCGCCGAAGTGGTTGTAGAGCGTGCGCGTGGAGACCCCGGCCTCGGCGGCGATCTCGTCGATGCCCGCGCGCGCGTACCCCTCGCGCCCGAAGACCGTCCGCGCCCCGCGCAACAGCGCCTGCCGCTTCTCGGCCGTGCCCTTGCGCGGGGTACGCCCCGACTCCTGTGTCATGCCGCTCCGTCCTACGCCGTCCCCGTCCAGACTAGGCACAGGGGCCTAGGTACAACGACTGTTGCACTCTTTACAACCGTAGTTGTACTTTACCGGCATGGCGACCGAACCCCAGGTACAGCGCAACGAGACGACAGCCCCCACCAAGAAGACCCGATAACCCCGATAGCCCCGATATCCCCGGAGGACCGCAACAATGGCCACCACCGCACCCACACAGCCGCTCCACGTAGCGATCGTCGTCGGGTCCACCCGAGACGGCCGCCTCGCCCCCACCGTCAGCACCTGGTTCACGGCCCAGGCCGAACGCCACGCCTCCGAATCCCACTACGACGTCATCGACCTGACCGACCTGGACCTCCCGGACGCCCACCCCGGCTGGGGCCATGAACGCACCCCGGCCCAGGCCGAGTTGGCGTCCCGCGTGGCCGCCGCGGACGCCTACGTGGTGATCACCCCCGAGTACAACCACAGCTTCCCGGCCCACCTGAAGCACTTCATCGACCTGCACCACGACGAGTGGAAGGCCAAGCCGGTCGGCTTCGTCTCGTACGGCGGCGTGGGCGGCGGGCTCCGCGCCGTGGAACAACTCCGCCTGGTCTTCGCCGAGTTGCACTGCGCGACGATCCGCGACGGCGTCAGCTTCCACAAGGCCCACGGCGGCCTCTTCACCGAGGAAGGACCGGCCCACGACGAGCAGGGCGCGGCCGGCGCCGCCAAGGTCATGCTCGACCAGCTGACCTGGTGGGCCCGCGCCCTGCGCACGGCCCGCGCGGAACACCCGTACGTCTAGGGGTCCTAGAGAGGACCTAGAGGACCTAGAGGACCTAGAGGACCTAGGGCAGCTTGAACTCCATCTCGCGCTCCATCTTGGAGGGGTCGCCCGGATTCGGGACGGTCCCTCCCGTGTGGACGAAGCCGAACTTCCGGTAGAACGCCTCGGCCCGCCGATTGTCCTCATGGACGTACAACCGCACCCGCGTCACTCCCTTGAGCCCGAAGGCCCACTCCACGGCGGCGGAGAACAGTGCCCCCGCCACCCCGGTCCCCCGCGCCTCGGGCCGCACGTACACCGCGACGAGCTGCACCTGCCGCCGCTCGACGGCCTGCCCCCAGAAGTCCTCCGCACCCGCCTCCTCCACGAGCACCACAACGCTGCCGTCCCAGCGCCCGCCCTCTCCGGAGAGCCCGGCTCCGGACGGCCCGGCTCCGGACTCCACGACGAGTTGCAGGGCCGTCGTCCCGTGCGAGGCACGCAGCGCCCGCCCCTGCCAGAACTCGTCCGACTGCGCGGCCGCGTCCTCGTACGTCTCCAGGAACGCGAGCGGCGCCGCCGGGTCCCGCAGCGCCGCGAGCCGCAGCTCCTTCGCGGCACGCCACTCATCGGCTCGCACGGGCCTGATCACGTAGTCCATGCATCCGCACCCTAAGGGCCTCTAGTACCCCGGTACTACTGCATTCCCGCAGCTCGATGCCCCGGTCCGACGCCCGCGAGGCCCCGCCCACGGCACCGTACTCATATGACGATCCGAGCCCACGGCCTCACGAAACGCTACGGCGGCAAGACCGGCAAGACCGTCGTCGACGACCTCACCTTCACGGTGGAACCCGGCACGGTCACCGGCTTCCTCGGCCCCAACGGCGCAGGCAAGTCCACGACCATGCGCATGCTGCTCGGCATGGACACCCCGACCGCGGGCCGTGCCACGATCGGCGGCCGCGCCTACGCCACCCACCCGGCCCCGCTCACCGAGGTCGGCGCGCTCCTGGAGGCGAAGGCCGTCCACCCCGGCCGCACCGCCTTCCACCACCTCACGGCACTCGCCCTCACCCACGGCATCCCGCGCTCCCGCGTCGAGCACGTGCTCGACCTCGCAGGCCTCACCGAGGTGGCCGACAAGCGGGTCAAGGGCTTCTCCCTCGGCATGGGCCAGCGCCTCGGCATCGCGGCGGCGCTCCTCGGCGACCCGGCCACGATCATCCTCGACGAGCCGGTCAACGGCCTCGACCCCGAGGGCGTCCTATGGATCCGCACCCTCCTCAAGTCCCTTGCCCAGCAAGGCCGTACGGTCCTGGTCTCCTCCCACCTCATGTCGGAGATGGCGCTGACGGCCGAGCACCTGGTCGTGATCGGCCGCGGCCGCCTCCTCGCGGACACGACGGTCACCGACCTCGTCCGCGAATCAGGAGCGGCCTACGTGAAGGTGGTGACACCCGAGGCGGACCGCCTGCGCGCCCTCCTGACCACCGCAGACATCGACATCGACCGCCCGGCCGGCGAGACGCCCGACACCCTCCACGTACGCGGCCTCGACGCCCCCGACATCGGCAGGATCGCCGCCGCGAGCGGCCTCCCGCTCTTCGAACTCACCCCGCGGACCGCCTCGTTGGAGCAGGCCTTCATGGACCTCACCCACGACTCCGTCGAATACCAGGCGGCCACGAAGCCCTCGGCAGGAGTAGCAGCATGACCACGACCACGACCACCGCCCCCGTTGCGGCCACGCCCTATGCGCTGACCCCCACCCGGGTCCTGCACGCCGAATGGCACAAGCTCCGTACCCTGCGCAGCACCTGGTGGACGCTGGGGCTCTCCGTCGTACTCGTCGTCGCCGTCGGCCTGATGATGGGTTCCACCTACGACGGCGACGACGCGAACATCGACACCATCGTCTTCACGCTCTTCGGCAGCCAGATGTCCCAGATCTGCGTCGCCGTCCTCGGCATCCTGATCACCGCGAGCGAGTACTCGACGGGCCTGGTCCGCGCCACGATGGCGGCGGTCCCGCGCCGGCTCCCCGTCCTGTGGGCCAAGGCCGGCGTCTTCACGGCCCTCGCCTTCACGGTCACCTTCACCACGAACCTCGTCACATTCCTGCTCGCCCAGATCTGGCTCTCCGACAGCGACAAGGCCCTGTCCCTCACGGACTCCGGTGTCCTCGGCGCCCTCGCGGGCAACGCCGCCGGCATCACACTGCTCAGCCTCATCGCCCTCGGTCTCGGCGCGCTGTGCCGCTCCGTACCTGCCGCGATCGGCGCGTTCGTCGGCGGCGTCATGATCCTGCCCGAGGTGCTCCAGATGATCAGCAACGACGCCGTCCAGAGCGCCGTGAAGTACCTCCCGTCCAAGTCAGCGGAGTCCCTCGGCTCGATCATTCCGGTGGCAGGCCACAACGCCCCCGGCACCGGGCTGATCTCCCTCGTCGTGTGGGCCGCCGTCGTCCTCACCGCGGCCGGGCTGCTTCTCAAGCGCCGCGACGTATGACCAGGATGTCCACGTGACACCGCCGCAGCCCCGTACGAGCCAGTTCCTGCACCGCACGACGCAGCGGGTGCGCGCCTACGACAGGCGCCACCCGCTGGTGTGGGATCTGCTCCTCACCGTCTTCTTCGTCATCGCCGCCGTCATCGACTACGCGGGCGACGGCTGGAAGAACATCGCCCACGACACCGACGTCCCCGGCTGGCTCGTCCTCACCCTGAGCCTCGCCCTGTCGGTACCGCTGCTCTGGCGCCGCAGCCACCCGATGGCCGCGCTGACGGTGATGGTCGCGGCAGGCACGGTGAACAGCGCCACCGGCGCCGTCCTCCAGGCCGCCCTGCTCCAGCTCTTCGTCGTCTTCAACGTGGCGCTGCGCTCCCGCATCCGCACCCTGGTGCTGTCCTGCACAATGACGATGATCCCCGTCGTGGTCGCCGTCGTCCGCTTCCCGAAGGGGAGTTGGGACCAGCAGGTCGTCCCGCAGTTCTGGGCGCTGGCGCTGGTCGCCGCGTTCGGCCTCGCCTTCCGTAGCCGCCAGGACTATACGAACTCCCTCGTGGAGCGCGCCCGCCAACTGGAGGTCGAGCGCGACCAACAGGCCCAACTGGCGACCGCCGCCGAACGCACCCGCATCGCCCGCGAGATGCACGACATCATCGGCCACAACCTCTCCGTCATCACCGGCCTCGCCGACGGCGGCTCGTACGCGGCCGCCCGCAACCCGGAGCGCGCGGGCCAGGCCCTCACCGCCATCGCCACCACCAGCCGCCAGGCCCTCACGGAACTCCGCCGCCTCCTTGACGTACTGGGCGAGGAATCCCCCTCGGTCCCGGCCTCCGCCGACCTGGCCCCGGCACCCGCACTCGACGACCTCGACTCCCTGATCGAAAGCGTACGTTCGGCAGGGCTCCCCGTCCTCAGGAAGGTCGAGGGCGAACCGGCGCCGCTGCCCGCGGGCCTGGAGCTCACCGTGTACCGCGTGGTCCAGGAGTCCCTCACCAACACCTTGAAGCACGGCGGCCCGTCGGCGACCTCCGAGCTTCTCGTCTCGTACGCGACCGACGCGGTGACCGTGACCATCACGGACACCGGCCGCGGCGCCCTCACCGAGGGCCACGGGACCGGCCGCGGCCTCGCCGGTATGAGAGAGCGAACGGCCCTCTACCGAGGCACACTTGAGGCCGGACCACGCCCGGCCGGCGGCTGGCGGGTACGCCTCAGCATCCCGATCCCGGAAGGGCCCACTCCGTGACGACCGTCCTCATCGTCGACGACCAGCCCATGCAGCGCTTCGGCTTCCGCATGCTCCTGGAGAGCCAGGACGACCTACGGGTCGCGGGTGAGGCGGGCACGGGCACGGAGGCGGTCCGCCTCGCGGCCGAGCTCGCCCCCGACGTCGTCCTGATGGACATCCGCATGCCCGGCATGGACGGCATCGAGGCCACCCGTCGCATCATCGCGAGGGCCGCGGGCACCGGCCCTTCGGACGGCCCGCGCATCCTCATCCTCACGACATTCGACATGGACGAGTACGCGTACGCGGGCCTGCGCGCGGGCGCCTCCGGCTTCCTCATCAAGGACGCGCTCCCGGAGGAACTCCTGGCGGGCATCCGGGCGGTGGCAGCCGGCGACGCGATCGTCGCCCCCAGCCTCACCCGCCGCCTCCTCGACGCGTACGTCCACCATCTCCCGGCCACCGCGGACACACCCCCGGCCGCCGACCCGCGCATCGCCTCCCTGACGGACCGCGAACGCGAGATCCTCACGGTCATCGCCCAGGGCTGGAGCAACGCCGAGGTCGCCGAGCGCCTGCACCTCGCCGAATCGACGGTGAAGACCCATGTCTCCCGCATCCTGGCGAAAACGGGAGCGCGGGACAGAGTGCAGGCGGTGATCGTGGCGTACGACGCGAAACTTGTGGAACCCGCATAACACCTGTGGAACCCGCATAACGCAGAAAAGCCCCGTGCCAATGGCACGGGGCTTTTCTATAAAATTAGTTCGGCGGCGTCCTACTCTCCCACAGGGTCCCCCCTGCAGTACCATCGGCGCTATGAGGCTTAGCTT
>NZ_JAOZYC010000136.1:0-297874 GCF_035798155.1 Streptomyces endophyticus
CGGGTCTGCGGCGCGAACTCGACGACCTTCACGAACTCGTCCACGGTGAAGCCGATCTCCTCCGGCAGCACGGGCAGCGTGGCGAGGCGGGACCGGCTGGTGACCAGCACCGCACACCCCGGGCCGCCCGGCAGCAACTGCCGGACCTGCGCCTCGTCGTGGGCGTCGTCGAGCAGGAGCAGCAGGCGGCGCCGCGCGGTGAGGGTACGGAAGCGGGCCGCCCGGTGCGCGGCCCCGTCGGGCAGCTCCGTGGGAGGTACGCCGAGGTCGGTGAGGAGGCGGCCCAGCACGTCGACGGGTTCCGCCGGACTCCCCGTGGCGCCACCGAGCTCCGCGTACAGCTGACCGTCCGGGAAGCGGGGCGCGACCTGGTGAGCGGCGTGCACGGCGAGCGCGGACTTGCCGACGTCGGGCGGACCCGTGACCAGGACACTGGGGCCCGTCGCCGCCCCGTGCCGTGCGGTCAACAGGTGCCGCAAGCGGCCCAGTTCGGGCGCGCGACCGGAGAAGTCGGCAATGTCCCTGGGAAGTTGGGCGGGAGCCAGGGGTGCACCGGCGGCGCGGGGCAGCAGCCAGGGGTCCGCGGCGAGGATCCGCTCGTGCATACGGGCCAGGCGCGGGCCAGGCGGCACACCGAACTCGCCGAGCAGGGCCCGCCGGATGCCCTGGTAGACCTCGAGCGCCTGCCCCGTCCGGCCGCCCCGGTAGAGGGCGAGCATCAGCAGGGCGTGCAGCCGTTCGTGGTGCGGATGGGCGCGGGCCAGGGGGCTCAGTACCTCGACGGGCTCCTCGGACGTGCCGAACTCCAGGAGTACTTCGGCGTGTTCGAGCCGGGCGGCGAGCCGCAGCTCCCCGAGCCGTCGGCGCTCCGCCTCGGCAAAGGGGGCGACCACCCCTGCCAGTGCCTCCTCACCCGTCCAGACGGCCAGCGCCCGCTCGTATCCGGACCGGGCGGCGTCGAGATCGCGGTGGCGGCGGGCGCCGCGGGCCTCGGCCACGGTGTCCTCGAAGCGCCACAGGTCGAGGTCGTCGCGCCCGAGTTCGAGCCCGTACGCGGTGTTGCGGGTGACGAGGACGCGGGGCGAGGTGCGGCGCGGACGGTCGGGTTCGAGGACCTTGCGCAGGCGCGCCGCGTAGGTCGCCAGGAGCCCGTGGGCGCCACCCGGAGGGCGCTCGCCCCACAGGGCGGCCACCAACTCGTGCCGTTCCACCGGCCGTCCGCCGTGCAGCAACAGCACGGCGAGCAGAGCGAGTTGCGCGGGCGTCCCGAGACGGAGCCCTGTTCCCGCCCGCAGCGCACGGACCGGCCCGAGGACCTCGTAGCGCACGGCGTCCCGCCATCCGGTGCCAAGCGTTTCCATGCCCTACTCCCTCCGTGCTTCCAGACAGGCGTGGCACCTCGCGCCGGTGCCGCGGGCGACATCGGCGGCGGAACCGGTAGGACACGGCGCTCCGACCGCCCGCAGGGCAGCGGATCACCGCGTGGGTCATCACGCGTGACTCACTTGCGACCAAGGAGTCATATGATGAATGCGGGAATCTTGGCAGGTGCCCGCCACCCGCACAACCCCTCTGGCTCGGCATTCAATGTGCCGCCCATGGCAAGGAGTTGAAGTCATACGATGACTCGTCGGCTGGCTACAGTGCTCCGGACGTCGGCGCCGTGTCGGATGTTCAGCGGATCACGCCGGGGCCTTCAGGGGGAGGAAACCGATGTCGGCAGTGGAGAAGGCGTTCCACGGGTTGCGCCAGATGATCGCCACGGAGCGCCTGGGGCCCGGCGAGCGGATACCCGCCGAGGCCGAGCTGTGCGCCGAACTGGGCGTGTCCCGGGGGCCGTTGCGGGAGGCCGTGCGCATGCTCGCGGCGCTGGGCGTGATCGAGCCGCGGCACGGCTCCGGCACGTATGTCTCCGGGCTTCGCCCCCAGGATCTGATCGGCAGCCTGTCGCTCACGGTGGATCTGCTGCCGCTCGCCGGCCTGCTCGAGATGTACGAGATCCGGCGGCTGCTCGAGGGTCATGCCGCGGCGCGTGCGGCGGCGTGCCGCACCGACGAGGACGTACGTATCCTCAACGACCTTGTCGAGGCGATGGAGTTGACGGACGATCCCGACAAGGCCTCGGCGCTCGACCACGACTTCCACTGCGAGATCGCGCGGATCGGCGCGAACCCGACGCTCGCCGCGCTGATCTCGGTGTTCCGCTCCCGTTCCCGCAAGTACCAGCTCTTCACCCTGCCCGAGGGCCCGCGCCTGCGGCGCCGCAGCGACGAGGGCCACCGGGAGCTGACCCGGGCGATCACCGACCGCGATCCGGCCGCGGCGACGTGCGCGGCCCACACACACGTGGCCCAGGCCGAGCGCTGGCTACGCGAGCTGATGCCGGCGGTCGGCGGTCCCGACGGCGGAACCGGCCCCGCACCGGCCGCGACACGCGACGGTACGGGGCCGGGCTGACGGCAGCGGGGTCATCGGGGCCAGCAGGATCAGGGATCAGCGGGTGAAGGTGGAACGGATCGGGTCGACGCCCGCGTAGGCGGAGTTCATCGGCACGACGCCCTGCGCATGCAGATAGACGGTGCGGGACAGGGACAGCGGGATCACCGGCATGTCCGCGGCGACCAGGTCCTCCACCTTCTGGTACGCCTTGATCGCCTGCTGCTGGTCGGCGATGGCGTTCGCCGTCTCAAGGCCCTTGTCGACCTTGGGGTTGTCGTACTTGCCGGTGTTGATGTCGCCGTAGGAGGCGAACAGCGGGGTGAGGTAGTCCTCGATCGACGGGTAGTCGTGGCCCCAGCCCTGGATGCGGATGCCGTCGAGCTTGCCCGCGTCGTCCAGCTTGCCGATCTCGCTGCCCGGCTGACCCGCGTACTTGACCTTGATGTGGAGGTTCTGGCGCCACATGTTGCCCAGCGCCTCCGCGTAGACCTGGCTGCCGGGGTCGTCGGTGGCGTAGTAGATCTTCAGCGCGCCGGGGAATCCGCCCGCCTGCTTCAGCAGTTGCTTCGCCTTGGCCACGTTCAGCGTGCAGTCGCCGCAGGTGTCGTCGCGGTGGCCCGCGATGCTCGGCGGTGTGAAGGACGTCGACGGGACGGTGCCGGACTTCACCTTGGCCAGCGCGGCACGATCCAGGGCGAGGGACAGGGCCCGGCGCACCTTGAGATTGTCGTACGGCTTCACGTTGACGTGCAGGACCAGGTGCCCCACACCCACCGCCGCCTTGGTCTGCAGATACCGGCCGGCGGCCTCCTGCTTGTACGAGTCGATCTTGGAGGAGGGCAGCTGGGCGAAGTCGATGTTCCCGGCGAGGAACTCGTTGTAGGCGGTCTCCGGGTTGGCGAAGAACCGGAAGGTGATCGACTCGGCCTCCGGAGCGCCCTCACCCTTGTAGCCCTTGTTGCGCACCAGCTTGACCGGCTGGCCCGCCTTCCAGGCGCCGTCCAGCTTGTAGGCCCCGTACCCGATCGGCTTGTGGGTGTACTTCGCCGGATCCTTCAGCACCTCGGGAGCGAGCGCGGCGACACCGAGATAGCTGAGGGTCGTCGGGTACGGCGAGAACGGCTGCTTCAGCTTCACCTGGAAGGTGAGGTCGTCGATGACCTTCAGGCCGGAGAGCGTGTCACACTTCGGCTCGCCCTTCGCCGGGTTGAGCGCCTCATAACCCTCGACCCGCTGGAAGAAGCCGTTGTTGGCGAAGCCGTTCGGCGCGTAGGCGGTGTAGTTCCAGGTGTCGACGAAGGACTTCGCGGTGAGTTTGTCGCCGTTGGTGAACGTCCAGCCCGGCTTGATCTTGATGGTCCAGGTCCTGGCGTCCTTGGACTTGATCGAGTCGGCGACCACGTTGCGCAGATGGCCGTCCTTCGGATCGACCTGCGTGAGCGGCGCCCAGATGGCGGACTCGATCTGGATGCCGGTCGCGCCGAGGTCGTTGTTCGGGATCAGGTGCGGCACCTCCGCGGTGGTGCCGATGGTGAGGTGCTTGCCACCGGCGGCGCCGTCCGCTCCGTCCGAGCTCCCGGAGCCGCCAGAGCAGGCGGCCAGGGAAAGTGTCAGGGCCGCGGCCGCCACCGCACCACCGACGCTGCGCGTTCGTCTCATCGAAGCTCCTCGCCATGTACTGGACCGGCCGCGACGGTAGGGAGACGACCTCTCGCACGTCAAGGACGGCCGGACACGTGATGTCCGGCCGTCCTGCGGCGGCATGGCCCGCGTCCGGCGACTGTCCGCGACGAAGATTTCCGACGAGTGGGACGGGAGGGGGCATCGAACGGGGCGTTGCGTCACGCACCGTCAACTGAGCTGCTCAGGAGGCGGGTTGCGTGGGCGACGCGGGACGTCCGGGGCGTCCATTCGGCGTCCATCGCGAAGGCGCCGACACGGCGGCCCTTCAGCACCCCGTCACCCCCACCCCCTCCGGACCCGCCCCACCCGGATCCGTCTCGTACCGGCTCAACGCCGCCACCTTCTCCGCCGAGGAGCTGTCCGGGTCGAAGCGGTGTTCCAGCCATTCGGAGGCGAGCTTGCGGGCGAGTTCCAGGCCGACCACGCGTTGGCCCATGCACAGCACCTGCGCGTTGTTGCTCTTCACCGAGCGTTCCACGGAGTACGCGTCGTGGGCGGTCACCGCGCGGATGCCGGGGACCTTGTTCGCGGAGATCGCCACGCCGAGGCCCGTGCCGCAGATGAGCAGGGCGCGGTCGGCACGGTCCTCGGCGACGAGGCGGGCCGCGGCCACGCCGATGTGCGGGTAGGCGGTCGTGCCGTCGGCCTCCACGCCGACGTCGAGTACTTCGGAGACGCGCGCATCGGCCAGGAGGTCGGCCTTGATGCGTTCCTTGTACTCGAAGCCGGCGTCGTCGCAGCCGACGACCAGACGCAGCCGGTCCGTCATACCGTTGTCACTCCTTGTCGGTTCTGTTCGTGCGCCTGCCCCTGTCCGTGCGGCGGCTTGGCCAGCGCCGTCACGATCAGGGCCAGCGAGGTCGCTCCCGCGTCGGGGGTGCCGAGGCTGCGCTCCGCGAGTGGGCGTGCGCGGCCCACCTTGGGGCGCAGGTCCTTCGTCGCCTCGGCGGCGGCCGTCGCCGCTTGGGCCGCCGAGCGCCAGGCCTCGGCCGGGTCGACGCCGGAGTCCGTCGCGCGTTGCAGTGTGTCGGCGAACGGGAGCAGGGCGTCGAGCATCGTCTTGTCACCCGGCGTCGCCCGGCCCAGGTCACCGATCGCGTCGGCGAACGCCCGTACTCCGGTGGCCACATCGGCGGCGGAGTACGACTCCGCGGCGTCGTCCAACGACCGTCCGAACGCCTCCAGCGCCGCGCCCCACAGCACACCCGAGGTGCCGCCCGCGTACTCGGCCCAGGACTGGCCCGCCTGCCGCAGCAGCCAGCCGGCGCCGGCTTCGCGGCTCGCCTGCTCCGCCCGCTCCGCGGCGAACCGGGCGCCCCTGACCATGCCGCGGCCGTGGTCGCCGTCTCCGGCGACCGCGTCGATCCGGCCCAGTTCCTCCTCGTTGTCCACCATCGTGCGGTGGATGGTCGCGAGGACCGTGCGGACCCGGTCCGCGAACTCCCGTGCCGCCGAGGAGGCTTGGGGGATCTCGGTGACCGCCGCCGCCCCGCCAATGGCGTCGGCGGCGTGCAGGCCGGACAGCGGTGCGCGCGCCTTGCGGTACGCCGGGGTGTAGGCGTCGGCGCGCCAGCGCGGCTCCAGCTCCTCGTCCAGCCACATCAGGGTGAGCGAGCAGCCGCCCATGTCGAGGCTGGTCACCAGCTCGCCCACCTCGGGGTCGACGATCTCGATCCCGCGCTCCCGCAGTCGCGCGGACACCCGGCCCCAGAGCAGGAAGAGTTCCTCGTACTTGGTGGCACCGAGGCCGTTCAGGATCGCGCCCACCCGGCGGCCCGCGGAGGCGGGTGTCTCCTGGAGGATGCGTTCGACCAGGAGTGCCGCCAACTCGTGGGCCTTCAGCATCGGTACGTCCTCGATGCCCGGTTCGCCGTGGATGCCGAGACCGAGGCCCAGGTGTCCCTCGGGCACCTCGAAGAGCGGCTCCCCCGCGCCCGGCAGCGTGCAGCCGGAGAAGGCCACGCCCAGGCTGCGGGTCGCGGCGTTGGCGGCCCGGCCGAGGCGTTCCACCTCGTCGAGGTCGAGTCCCTCGGCCGCCGCCGCGCCCATGACCTTGAAGACCGTGAAGTCGCCCGCGATGCCCCGGCGCTTGTCCTCGTCCTCGGCGGATGCCACATCATCGGTGACGATCACGATCCGGGTGTCGATGCCCTCGGCGTTGAGGCGCTCCGCGGCGATCCGGAAGTTCAGCACGTCCCCGGCGTAGTTGCCGAAGCTGAGGATCACTCCTCTGCCCTGGTCGGCGGCCTTGGCGACCGAGTAGACCTGGGTGGCCGACGGCGAGGTGAAGACGTTGCCCACCACGGCGCCGTCGGCCATGCCCGGTCCGACCGTTCCGCAGAAGGCCGGGTAGTGGCCCGAGCCACCGCCGATGACGACCGCCACCTGGGGCCGCTCGCCGCGGTGTGCGACGACGCCGCCGGGTACGCCGCGCAACCGGTCCGCGTACAGGTCGAGAAAGCCGGCCAGTTGGTCCTCGGCGAAGTTCGCCGGGTCGTCGAAGAGTCTGGTCACGAGGGAACCTCCCAAAAACAGCGACTGTGCGTCGCGTCCGTACGCGGTCGGGTCGGCGGGTCCAGCGGGGCAGCGGGTCAGCGGGCCATGACGGTCGTCCCGGCCTGCTCCTCTTCCGAACTCGGCTCGCTCTGGCGCACGTTGAGGAACGAGACCATCACGAAGGCCGCGCCGTAGAGCACGACGAACGCCCACACCACTCCGGCGTTGCCGAGGCCGACCGACAGCACGGCGGCGACCACCGCGGAACCGAGGAACGAGGCACCACCGGCCGCCGTGGTGTACATGGCCATGGCCGCGCCCTTGAACTCCGCCGGTACGAGCGCCGGCATGATGGCGCCCATCGGCACGAACCCGGCGAGCAGGCAGCCGAACACGCAGCCCGCGACGACGGACACCCAGAAGCCCCAGGTGGAGCCGGCGGGTACCAGCTGCGGCACGTACCACCAGGCGAGCAGCCCGATGGAGGAACCGAACACACCGAACCACTGCACGGTGCGGCGCCAGCCCCAGCGGTCGCCGATGGCGCCGAACAGGGCGTTGACGAGGATGTTCGTCGCGTAGACGAGGACGGTCATGGTGAGCCAGCGGCTCTGTCCCCAGCCCCGGTCGTCCGCGATCACGCCGGGCAGGATGATGAACATGCCGTACTGGGGCGCCGTGTTGATGAGCCGCACGAGGAAGCCCATCAGGACCTTGGGCTGACGTGCCGTCAGGCGCACGCCTGCCGACAGGACTTCGAACGACGTCTTGTCGTCCGGGGCCACCCGCCGCGATCCGTGCGGCTCCTTGACGGCGAACCGGGCGATCAGGAAGCCGATCACCACCAGCGCCGTGGAGGCCGCCATGGCACCGGTCTCGCCACCGGTCGAGCCACCGAACGCCGGGATCATGCCGAGTGCGAACAGCGAGCCCAGCGTGGGCAGTCCGCCGGTGAACATGACGTAGAACCAGCCGACCGCGGCGCCGTTGCGCTCCCTCGGCGATACGAGGTTCACCCACACCAGGAAGGCGAAGGCGAACAGGGGAAATCCGAAGCCGCGCAGGAAGTAGGTCAGGAAGACCATCGGCATGCTGCCGGCGGCGAGACCCGCCAGGAACAGTGCCTCGAACACGACCCACACGACGGTGCCGAGCAGCATGACACGGCGTGGGCCCCACAGGTCGGTGAGGGCTCCGGAGAGGTAGCTGCCGACCAGGACGGACACACCGTACATGGAGATGATGGTGCTGGCCGTCGCGGTGGAGCTGCCCAGGACGTGTTCGATGTGCGGGGCGATGAAGTTGGACTCGGTGCCGTTGCCGGTCATGAAGACCAGGACGGCGACGAAGCCCCAGCGCAGCGAGTGGGGTATGCCCATGCGGTCGAGCCTGGTCTCGGGGGCCTGCGCCGCCCCGGTGGTCGCGGCCTTCACGCGACCACCGCGTCGGACTCGGCGTTGGGCAGGATGGACACCTTCACTGAGGCGCCGGAGGTGTCGGCGACCAGGTCGAGCGCCTTCTGGAAGTCGCGCAGGCCGAACTGGTGGGTGCAGATGTCCTCGACCGGCACCTTGCCCTCCTCCAGGAGACGGATCGCGGCGGGCCAGCAGTGCGGGCCCAAGTGGGCGCCGCGGACGTCGAGTTCCTTGTCGTCGGAGATGATCGACCAGTCGACCGTGACGTCCGAGCCGAAGACCGAGTACTCGACGTACGTCCCCAGCTTGCGCAGCAGGTTGAGGCCCTGTGCGACGGCGGGCGTCGCGCCGGTGCCCTCGAGGTAGACGTCGGCGCCGTAGCCGTCGGTCATCTCCTTGACGCGTGCGACGACGTCTTCCTTCGCGGGGTTGAGCACGATGTCGGCGCCCGTGCGGCGGCCCAGTTCGAGCTTGTTGTCGTCCAGGTCGAGCGCGATGATCTTCAGCGGGTTCTTCTGCCGGGCGCCGGCGATGAGGCCCAGGCCGATCGGCCCGCAGCCGGCGACCACGACGACGTCCTCGAAGTGGATGTCGGCGCGCTCCACCGCGTGCAGCGCGCAGGACAGCGGCTCCGCGTACGCGGCGTGGTGCGGTTCGAGGTCGTGCGACACCTTGTGGGCGCGGGCCTTCGGCGGAATCACCATGTACTGCGCCATGGCGCCGTGGTGGTTGCGGAAGCCGAACATGTCGTGCGGACCGCACATCCAGTACTGACCGCGCCGACAGTAGCGGCACTCCTCGCACGGCACGATCTGCTCGCAGGCGATGCGGTCACCGACGCTCACCTGCTGGGCCGCCAGTGCGGCGTCGTCGCCGGCCACCACCACGCCGACGAACTCGTGACCGGGGATGATGCCGCGCTGCGCCCAGGCCGGGCGGTTCTCGTCGCCCCAGAACTTGGGGGCGCCGTGGTAGCACTTGAGGTCGCTCGCGCACACCCCCACCGCCTCGGTCCGCAGCAGTAGTTCGCCGGGGCCCGGCGTGGGGACATCGACCTCTTCAAGGCGATAGTCCTCGGGCCCGTGGACGACCACGGCCTGCATTCGCTTCGGCACACTGATCACTACTACCTCCATTGGCAGTCGGCTCTTGCGCAGCTGAGATGCGGTGGTGAGATGCGGCTGGGGACACGGATCCGTGGGGGTGGATCCGGTTTCACGGTGGTTCGGGGTAGGACGGTGGTTCGGGGTGGGTCAGGACTCGGGCCCTCCCGGGCGCAGGGCGGCGACCTGCACGGTGACTCCGTCCTCGCGCAGCGCCTCCAACTCGGCCCGGGAGATGCGGTCGTCGACGATCACGAGGTCGAAGTCGGAGAGCGGCGCGACCCTGTGCAGGGCCCGTTTGCGGAACTTGGTGTGGTCGACGAGCAGGATCCGGCGCTGGGCGGCCTCCAGGAGTGCCCGCTTGACCAGGATCGCCTCCTGCGACTGGTGGTAGCAGTGGCCGTCCGCGACCGCCGAGGTCGAGATGAACACGGTGTCGGCGCGCAGGGGTTTGATGTGGTCGCAGGTCGCCATGCCCTGGAAGGCGTCGTAGTGCGGGTCGTAGCTGCCGCCGAGCGAGATCAGCTCGACGCCGGGGCGGCCCGCCAGTGCGTTGACGATGGCGAGGAAGTTGGTGATGACGGTGAGCGGTCCGCTCTCCGGCAGTGCGCGGGCGAGGGCGAGGGACGTGGTGCTGTCGTCCAGCAGGATCGCCTGACCGCGGTCGATGTGCTCCAGGGCGGCGCCGGCCAGCGCCTTCTTCGCGTCACCCTGCTGCGTCGTCCGGTAGCGGACGTTGCTCTCGAAGAGCACGGACTGCTGGGCCGTGGCCGCCCCGCGGGTCTTGCGGAGCCACCCTTCGTCGGCGAGGCGGTCCAGGTCGCGGTGGATCGTCATCACGCTGACCCCCAGCTCGCGCGCCAGGTCCTCGATGCGGGCCGAGCCCAGCTCGAGCACCCGGTCGCGGATGCGCTCCTGGCGCGCCTGCGGGTTCAGCAACTCGGCCGACCCATTGGGGAGTTCGTCGGGGGCCACAGCGTTTCCTTCCTGCCGTCGCCCGACAAGCTAACAGCGGACCCCTCAAACACAACACCCCTCGTGTTAGGAATGTGTTCTGTCTTGTGATGCGTGGCCGCGCTCGCGGTGCCGGGCCACGGCGTCGTTGTTGGCGCAGCGCACCGAGCAGTAGGCGCGGCGGCCGTTGCGGGAGGTGTCGACGAAGGCCAGGGCGCAGCTCCGGCGTGCGCAGCGGCCCAGGCGGTCGGCGTCGGCGGAGCAGATGACGTAGGCGAGCCCGGCGGCGGTGACGGCGCGGATGTGCGCGGACGCGTCGGCGCCGATCGCGCTGTAGTGCAGGTGGGGCTGCCCGTCGTGCAGCGAGATCCGGGGGCTGCTCGACGCGTCCGCGAGCAGTTCGTTGACCGCGTGGCACCGCTCTTCGAGGTCCTGTCGCCCGAAGCACACGGCCAGGCGTCGGCTCCACTCCCAGATCGACGCGGTCTGCGTGGTGGTGAGTACGCGGTTCACGACGCCGTGCGCGGCGAGCAGTGTCTCCAGGTCCTCGGGGCGTGGTGGCTCCGTCAGGTTGACCAGCTCCGCGGCCAGCCGGGCGGCCTCGCCGCCGTAATGGTTGAAGTGCATAAGAGCATTACAGCACCGTGTGGGGCGAGCGGTGCCGAAGGCGCCGGACGACTGTCTCACGGAGGATCCGGATGGGCACGACGGAGAGGGACTCCCGCCGGCAGGCGCGGGGAGCCGCGAGGGCACCGGTGCTGATGCTGGCTCAGATCGCCAGCCTCCAGGTGGGTTCCGCGGTCGCCAAGGAGGCGTACGCGTCCGCGGGCCCCACGGCGCTGGCCGGCATGCGGCTGTTCTTCTCCGCCGTGATCCTGTGGCTGCTCGTCCGGCCGCGGCTGCGGGGAATCACGGCCGCGCAGTGGCGCGCGGCCGTCGCGCTCGGCCTCGTCCTCGCGGCCATGAACCTGGCCTACTTCCAGGCCATCAGCCGGCTCCCGATCGGCGTGGCCGCGACGCTCGAACTGCTTGGCCCGCTGGCCTTGTCGATCGCCCTGTCCCGCCGGGTCGAGCATCTCGTGGTGGCGCTGCTGGCCCTGGCGGGCGTACTGCTGCTGGCGACCCCGGGGGCCTCGCTGCCTGCCGCCGGGCTGCTCCTGGGAGGCGCCGCCGCGGTGTGCCGGGCCGGGTACGTGGTCCTGAGCGGGCGGGTCGGACGGCTGTTCCCCGACTGGACGGGGCTGACGCTCGCGCTGGCCGTCGGCGCCTGCGTGCTGACCCCGGTCACCGCCGTCACCGACGGCGACCGGGTGGCGGCCCACCCTTCCGTCCTGTTCACCGGGCTCCTCGTGGCGCTGCTGTCCTCGCTGATCCCGTACTCGCTGGACATGACGGTGCTGCGGCGCATCGACGCCCGCGCCTTTGGTGTGCTGCTCGCGCTGAGCCCCGCCGTGGCGGCCGGCGTCGGTTTCGTGGTGCTGCACGAGGAGTTGACGGGGCGCCAGCTGGGGGCGGCCACCCTGATCGTCGCGGCCGGTGTGTGGTCGGTGCGTCGGGCCGCTCGGCCCACCGGGACGACGTAATGGGTGAAACCCTTTAGCCTCTGAAGAGTCTCTGAAGAGCCTCTGAAGAACTTCTGAAGCAATGCCGGTTCCGTCGGCAGAACTACGCTCGTCCTTGTCCCGCCAAGCCCGACGGAAAAGAGGACTGAGTTGCATGGCTGAAGGAACGAGACCATCCGTCATACGGTCGCCCGGTGTCCCGCACCTGATGACGGTGGTGCTCTGCTGCTTCTCGGGGTTCGCGCTGCTGCTGCCCGTATCCCCTCAGTGGGCCCTGGACGGAGGGGCCGACGAGCTCGGCGCCGGGCTGGTCACCGCCGTCCTGATGACCATGACGGTCGTCTCCCAGCTGTGCGTCAAGGCCACGCTCCGCAAGCTGGGGTGGGCGCGCACGTTCGCCCTCGGCGCCCTGCTGCTCGGCCTGCCCGCCCCCTTGCAGGCCCTCAGTGACAACCTGTGGCCGATCCTGGCCACCACGGCGCTGCGCGGCGCGGGCTTCGGCATCATGACCGTGTGCGGTGCCACCGCCGTGGCGGCCCTGGCCCCGCGCGGCCGTCAGGGCGCGGCCATCGGCCTGTACGGCCTGTCGATCGCGCTGCCCCAGATGGTGCTGACCCCGGCGGCGCCGGCCCTCGTCGCGGCGTTCGCCCTGCCCGTGATCCTCGCGTGCGGCATCCTCCCCGTGCTCGCCCTGCCGTTCACCCCCGCCCTGGGACGCGCCCTCGACGCCCACGCCGACACACCCGCGCCCGGCCCCTCCGCGCCCCGCACGGCGACGGCGGCCACGCTGCGGCGCATCCTGATGCCGGTGATCCTGCTGCTGCTCGTGACCGTGGCCGGGGGCGCGATCCTGACCTTCACCCCGCAGTTCGCCGGCACACCGGGGGCGGCGGCCGGGGCACTGGTCACCTTCACGGCGAGCGCGGCGGTGACCCGCTGGAGCTGCGGCGTCCTGGCGGACAGGTTCAGCGCCCGGCCGCTCAACTTCGGCCTGCTGCTGGCGGCGTGCGTCGGCCTCTGCCTCGTCGCCTGGTCCGTCCGTTCCGGTACCGCCGTCCTCCCCGGCCTGCTGGCCGGGCTCCTGCTGCTGGGGGCGGCGTACGGAGGGCTGCAGAGCATCACCCTCGTCCAGGCGCTCAACCGCGCGGGCGCGGAGAACCGACACACCACGTCCGTCGCCTGGAACATCGGCTTCGACGCGGGCACCGGCCTCGGTTCGCTCCTGTTGGGCCTCGCCGCCCAAGTGGCCACGTTCTCCGCCGGCTTCCTCCTGATGGCGGCGGCGACGGCGATCGCGGCGGCCCTGACACTCCGGTCCGGCGACGGGTCGGCCACTCCCCCGTCGCCGCGCCACGCGGAAGGCCCTGCGGAAGGCACTCCAGACAAGAAGCGGGGCACCCTCTCGGACTGCTAGCCGGACTCTCTCGGACTGCCGGCCGGGCGGCATCCCTCTACGCCGGCCCGTCCCGCCCACGTACCGCCACCTCCGTACGCGCCGCAGCTCCCGTGCCTCCAGGGACACCGTCACACCCCTGATGCGCTCCCCCGTTCGGAGGTCGCCCGGCCGCTCGTCCGGGGCTCGGACCTCCCCTGAAGCAGGGGCCGTTCGGCCCGGGGCCGGGGAGCGGAACCGCTGCTAGCCTCCAAAAAAGGTGCCGCGTTCTCACGGGGGCAAGGGGGAGCGGCTATGGCCAAGGGTTCATACGAGGCGTACCGGAAGGCGCTCAGCGACGTCTACCGCGGCTGGTGGTTGGCGTGGCCGTTGACGGAGCGCGTCGCGGTCGGCGAGGTGCGCAAGCTGCGCCCCGGCGGCTCGGTCACCGCGGGCAGCCTCGCGGAACGGGGCATCGAGGCGAAGCCGGGCCCCGCGGGCGCTCCAGGAGACATCACGTACGACGCCGGGGGCACGGTCGCCGTGCGTTTCAAGGCCGCGGGGGTCGCGGCGCAGGGGTTCTCGTCGGTGGCGGCAGCCGAGGCCGGCGCGCTGGTCGAGTTCCGGGACGAGCGCAGCGCACTGATCGTCTACACCGGTCTCGAACAGTCGGGCCTCGCGGACCTCGCGGAGCTGGCCGACTCCCTGGTGCGGCGGCTGTGGCGGGGTGACTGGGACCCCGACCTGCTCGTCGTCTCCGACGTGATCGCCGCCCGCGCGGGCACCGTGCTCATCGCCGACCGGGCGGGCGCCAGCGCCGAGCTTCGGCTCGAAGGGGCGGTCGGTCCCGCGCCGTTGCAGCTGGTCGACCTCGCGGGGCGGGCCGGCTTCAGCGCGTCGAGCCGACTGGGCCTGAACTGGACGGGGACGGACCTCACCCCCTGCTATCGGGTGGTCCGAGTGCGCAGGACCTGGCTGAAGCGTGTCAGGGAGGAGTACGGCACGCCGCAGCCGGGCCGTGGTCTCGCCGCGGGTCCCGTACCGCCGCTCCTGGTGGACGAGGCCCGGGACGAGGCGGGGGCCGTCATCGAACACGTGGGGCCGGCAGAGGACTTGGAGGACGCGGGGCCCGGGGAACGGCTCTAGCGCGAGCCACCAGGCGCCGACACGAACCACCACGCACAACAGCACACGGCAAGACTCTCGGGGGGCCGGCAATGACCGACGCAGTTCTTCGCATCACTGAGGAGCGGGTCCAACTCCACACGAACAGCGGCGAGTTCGAGTGGGCACTGGGCGACGAGCTGGTGGAGATCGCCCGCGATCCGGCGGGCGTCAAGGCCATGGAGTTCACCGCGGCGCTCGAATTCGGGGCGAGCCCGCAGCATCGGACCGACATCGGACTGCGCTTGTACCGAGCGGTGTTCGACGCGGCGCCCGCCGGTCGCTGGGAGGAGTTGCAGGACGAGGCGTCCGAGAAGGACCCGCTGCACGTCAGGATCGACATCGAGTGCCCCGCGCTCGCCCGGCTGCCTTGGGAGTTGATGCGCGACAAGCGGCAGACGTGGTCGCGCAACAACCGTGTGCTGCTGCGCCGCGGGCGGCGCGTCGGCATCTCCACGGAGAGCCCCCCGGAGTTGGGGCCCTTGCGGGTACTGCTGGTGGTGTGCAATCCGAGCGACCGCCGCCTCCTCGCCGACCAGGAGCTGGCGATGATCGGCGCGGCACTCACGCAGTTGCCCGGCCGGGTGCACACCGAGGTGATCGACGGTCCCAGCCTGCGTGAGCTGATCGCCGAAGTGGCCCATGTCCGCCCGCACGTACTGCACTTCATCGGTCATGGCATGCGGGCGGTCGCCGGGGACACGGGAGGGCTCCACTTCAATGCCGCGCAGCCCGTGATCGGCCCCCCGGACCCGCACTGGGAGGAGCCGGAGGAGAGTTGGACGCTCGGCCCTGAACAGATGGATCACCTCTACGCGTCCTGGAAGCCGCGGCTCGTGGTGCTCAACGCCTGCCGGCAGGCGCACGCCCCGGCGGCCGAGTTCGCGGATCTGATCGAGACATGTCTGGAGCGGGGCTCCTTGGCGGTGGTGGCCATGCAGGCCGACATCGAATCGCCGGCCGCCGCCGAGTTCTCCCACTCGCTGTACCAGGATCTGGCCGACGCCCGGTCGATCGACGCGGCCGTCACCGCGGCCCGCAACCATCTGCACATCGACGACTCGGACGGCCCCTCGTGGGCGTTGCCGGTCCTCCAGTGCGGCGTGGAGGACCCGCGCGACGTGGTGCGGGTGGAGTTCGGCCACCCGGAGCCCGCACTGACCCGGTGGAACAAGAGCTGGCCGTTCGCCGAGCTCGCGATGTTCGTGGGGCGGGCCAAGGAACGCCGTACCGGCTGGTGGGAGCATCCCGACGACGCCGACGCGGCCCCGCCGGACCGTCTCCTCGCCATCACCTCCGCACGGCAGAAGGCCGGCAAGACCTGGCTCGCGAAGTGGTGCCTGCTCACCTGCATGCTGCGCGGCGAGGACGTCACGTATGCCGACCTCGCCGACTACACGGACCGGGGCGACAGCGACGAGCCGGTGACCCTGGGCTGGCCGGCCGTGCTGCGGGCGCTGCGCGAGGCGTGCACGGACGACAAGCGGCAGCCCAACGCCATGCACGTCACGGACTTCGCCAGGTTCAACCAGGTGCTCAACCTCGCCTCGCAGGGCGGCCGGCGGTGGGCCGAGGGCATGCCGTCGCCCGCGTTCGACCTCGGCCAGCCCTTCATGGTGGACGCCGACCGGCATGCGGAGGCCCGCAGGGCCGAGATCTTCCAGGCCTTCCTGAACACCCTGCGGAACCGGGCCGTGGCCCGGCGCCGCCCTCATCTGCTGGCCATCGACAACGTCCAGAGGATCAGCGAGTCCGAATTCAGCGATGCCCTCCTGCCGTTGCTCCTGGGGCCGGTGCAGGAAGCGGGCGGCGACTTCCCGCTGCGCATTCTGACCGTGGCACCCCAGAGCTGGCCGGGGTTCCGGCATCTGCAGAAGTTCATGGAGGGCTCCCCCGTGGTCCTGACGGACCTCCAACAGCCCGACTACAAGCGGCTGGCCAGGGAGTTCTGGGAGCGCCAGCGGCACGAGAACAAGGTCCTGCGGCGCCAGCGCTTCCGGGACTTCGAGGCGCTCCTGGACGGCATGAACGGCCTGAAGGGCCATCAGCAGTCGTTCCACGTCGGGATGTACCAGCGGGTCCTGGACACGTGGCTCGCGATGGGCGACGTCGATGGCATGGAGGAGGCGGGCTGATGTCCGATCCGGACGAGCGCCTCACGGCCGCGTTCACCGAACTCGTGGGCCGACTCGGCCAGGGCGAGGCCCTGGACGACATCCGACGCGCCCTGCTGCCCCCGGAGTGGACGGACACACTCCGGGCCGCGGCCGTCGCGCGGCTCTTCGACGAGGAGACGTACGCGGTCATCCGCGGCTTCGTGGGCGGCACTCCGCCCACGCTCACGGCCCTGCTGGAGCGCGGCGCCGTGGAGGAGATTCCCGGTCAACGGATGTGCTATCAGGTCCCGGACGCGGACCGGCCCGCCTATCTGACCCCCTGGCTGGAGGAGAACACCAGCGCCGCGTACCCCAGTCAACTCATCGCACTCGAACGGCTGTTGAGCGAGCACTGGGCTGCGCGGAGCAGGCCGACCGAGCAGCTGCGACACCTGATGCTGCCCGACCCGGAGGGCGCCGCCGCACTCTTCAAGGGCCTGTTCCTCGCGAGTGACACCCAGCGTGACTTCACCCGCTGCCAGGACCTCGTCGACGTCCTGGCGGATCCGGACCGGGCCGGGATCGCGCCGCGTCCGCTGCGCAAACTGGCCGGGGACCGCGCCGGATATCTCCGCGCCCGCACGTACTGGGCCGCCGACTACGCCCGCTGCGCCCAGTTCCTGGAGCCGGACGGCCTCTGGGAGCGGGCCAGGCGGCTGCTGTCCGCGCAGGGGCCGCGCGTGTGGCAGATGCACGGCTCGGGCGGCACCGGCAAGACCATGCAGCTGCGCTGGCTGGTGTCCCGAAAGGCGGTCACCGCCGAGGCGGACATCAACTGTGCCCGGATCGACTTCGACGTCGTCGACCCGCTGAACGCGGCACACTGGCCGTGGCTGCTGCTCCTGGAGGCCGCCGAGCAGCTCGAACAGCGGTTGCCGCAGCGGGTGTTCACCGGACTCGACAAGTACGCGGCCTACCGCTCCCTGCTGCGCCGCCCCACCTCGCGCTCGGCCGCCGAGGCGGCCCGCGGCATCCGTACGCAGGACGAGAACCGGATCGGGCGCGAGGTCGTCGAGGCCTTCACCTCCCGGTTCAACAAGAGCTTCGGCACTCAGCGGCCCGTGCTCCTCGTGGTGGACACGCTGGAGGAGGTCGTCCTGCGCAGCGCCTCCCACACGGACGGGCTGCTGCGCCTCCTCGGCGAGACCGTGCGCGCCTGCCCGGCGCTGCGCCTGATCCTCTCCGGCCGCCCCGATCTGAGCATCCGGCACGGCCGGGCGCTCGCCTCGCTGGGTGACTACGAGAACGTACAGGTGGCGGAGTTCACCCTCGACGAGGCGGACCGCTATCTGCGCGACGTGCGCGATGTCCGGCACCCGGTGCTGCGGGAGGTCATGGTGCGGCGCAGCGCCGGGATGCCCTTCCACCTCGCGCTCTTCGCCGATGCCACCGACCAGAACCCGGATGTCACCGCGGAGGAGCTGGACAGCCTGCGTGACCCGCTCATCCGCTATCTCGTGAAGCGTGTGCTGCGGCGTATCGAGGACCCGGTCGTGCTGTGGCTGGTGCGGTACGGGGTGATTCCCCGGCGGCTGCGGCGCGAGCACGTCCACGACATCCTGCGGCCCCATCTGGAGAAGCGGATGACTGCCGGTCCCGCGCAGGCGGGGGACGACCCGCTGACCGACGCGCATCAACTGCACGGCGAGGGTGCGGTGTTCCCGCCCGTCCCGCCGCCGGACCGGGAACGCCTCGACGACGCCTGGGACAAGCTGCTCCAGTACGCGGGCGGCTCGTCCTGGATCAGCGAGGTCCCCGGCGACGAGGAGTGCGTGGTCTTCCACAGCGTGGTCCTCGGCCCGATGCGCGACCTGATCTCGGACAAGAACGTCTTCACCGAGCTGCACCGGGACTTCGCCCGGCGCTTCGAGCAGCGGGCGGCTGCCGCGGGCGAGGCCGATCCGGAGAACTGGGCCTGGTATTTACGCGAATCCCTCTACCACCGCTTCCAGATGCGGGACCCGCGGGCGCCGCGGCGCTGGCGCGACGCGATGGAGCGCGCCTGGGCGGGCGGGAACACCGACCAGCTGCGCGGTCTCGCGGAGGAGATCCTCGGGGACGAGTACGTGGACCGCGATGCCCCCCGCCGCGTGCGCGGCGGCACCGTCATCACGTTCTCGCTGATGGCCGAGGCCCATCTCAACATCGCCTACGCCCAGTTCCGCGAGGCCATGGCGGAGGGCACTCCTTCGGAGGCGCACGACCACGTGTGGGCCGACATCGAGCTGCATCTGACGCGGGCCGACGAGCTGTTCGCGCAGGGCGGCATCGGCGCGGAGGACCGGCCGCACTCGGTGCGTGAGGACGTCGTACGGGCCGCGATGCTGGGCCTGGGCGGGAACGCTGGGGACGCGGTGCACCTGCTCGATCAGTATGTGTTGTCCCGCGGAGAGCTGCCCGCGCTGGAGCGGCTGTGGGCGCTGACCATCCGCGCCGCGCAACTGCGCCTGCTGCGCTCCCGGGACACCGCGGCGGCGTATCACCAGGTCCTTGCCTTCGCGCGGGAGATAGGCCAGCGGAGCGTCGCGGCGACCGCCGCGGCGGCGGAGGCGGCGCAGCGCCGGCTGATGGGCGACGTCGGCCGCGCCATCGAGCTGTACGCGCAGGCCGCCGAGCTGCTGGCGGAGGCGGGGCAACCCACGTTCCCGGCCGTCGCCCAGCGGGCCGGGCTGCTGCTGCGCTGTCGGCGCGCGGAACTCGCCCTCGGTGTGCTCGAAGCGGCGCGTGTCACCACGGCGGCGGAGCAGGCGGACAAGGCGCGACTGCAGGCCAAGGCCCAGCTGCTGCTCGGCCGGGAGGAGCCGGCGCTCACCGCGATCCACCGCGCCGACGTCGCCGCGGGACAGCTTCAGGGTGCCGAGCGCTACCGGCACCTGGCACAGAACGCCCAGCTGCGCGGCGTGGCCCTCGGCGAGCTCCAGGAACTCTCCGACGCCAACGACTGGTTCACCAACGCGGCGGGGCTGTGGTCCGAGCTCGGCTATCTGACGGGCGAGCCCGAGTGCCACTACCTGTTCGCCCGTTTCCTGCTGCGCGACTGCATGGACTTCACCTCCGCCCACCGCCTCCTTGAACCCAAGGAATCCCCGGGCCAGGAACCGGAGTTCGCGCTCCGCCTGCACCTCCTCGCCCGCGAGTGGGCCAAGCGCACCCGCGGGGTGACGTCCGTCGAGGGCCTGCCCATGCCGTACGGGGAGCTGCCCGCGCTGGTGCGCCCCTTGCAGGTGCTGTGCCGCATCGCGGCGCTGACCGAGGACCAGACGCCCCGGGAGCATCTGGGGCAACTGGCGAAGGCGCTGGGCGAGGTGCGGCCCGCTCAGGCGCGCCTGGCCACCCTGCGCGACCTGGTCGACAACCCGGCCCTTGAGCACCGGGTGCCCTGGCCGCTGCTGCGACCCTTCTACGAGATGACGGACGACGGCGACAATCCCGACCAGGCGCTGGCCAGGCTCCTGATCGCGCAGGTCGGCGACGACGATCCGGCGCGGCTGAAGCGGGCGGTGGAGAGTCTCGTCGACGGGGCGGGCGAGAACCGGCTCATCGTCTGGCGGTGCGCGCGCATCGCCGCGCGCCTCGGTCACCGGAAGCTGGCCGTCCGGCTGCTTCGCCGGGTGCCGTGGGAGCAGCCCCGCCCCGCGCCGAGCGACGCGCCGCGCGTGCCGCACGCCCGGCTCTCGCTCGCCGCGCTGGTGCTGCTCGCCGGGATCGAGCCGGACCGCACCGCGGCGGTTCAGGCGTTCAACCGGGCCGTCGCGCTGGCCTCGCACACCGGCATCGTCCAGCACAGTCTGCCGATGACGCTGACCGAGTGCGCGCGGCGCGTCCAGGTCGACGGCGTGCCCGAGCGGGTCAAGGACCTGCTGCTCAGCCTGAGTTGGCCGGTGATGCGCGATACGGACCGCCAGGACGATCTGCGCCTCTTCCAGGACTGGCCGGGCGAGCGGACGCTGGCGCTGCGCCGGCGCCCGGACATCGACCCGGTGGACGACGAGGCCTCGCCGCACCCGGCGAAGCTGGCGGCCTGGCACGCCGACGAGTGGCTGCTGCGTGCCGCCCTGAGCAAATCCGCGCTGCGCCGGCTGCGGTTCGCCCGGCTCGAGTCCGAGGACCCGACGGCACACGCGCTGCCCTGGGAGATGACGCTGCAACACGCGCTGGACGCCACGGGCGACGACGAGCAGCCGGTGATGTACCGCACGCTGCCCTCCGCGGCCCGCCGCATCGACGTGCGCTGGCTACAGCTGCGCATGAACCGGCAACTCGGCGTGAAACTCGACGTGGACGGCCTCGTGGGCCCGGAGACCCGCAAGGCGCTGAGCCGCGTCCAGCCCGGTGATCCGACGCCGGGTTGGCCGCTCGTCAGCCCGGAGACACGGCGCGCGCTGCAACGGGACGAGACACGCGAGCCGGGCCCGCGCCAGGTCCTGGTGTTCAGCACGAAGCAGGAGGAGCGGGTGGTGCCTCTGTCGTACTGGCAGCGCCGCCTCCACCCCCAGCAGCGCCGCTTCCCGGTCAAGCTGGTCGTGGTGGACTCGGTGCCCGATCTCACCAAGCGTCTGACGTCGCCCCCGGACGGCACCGACGTCCTGCACATCGCCGCCCCGCTGCGGCAGCGCGACGGCATGCCGTATCTCGAGTTCTCGCCGCCCGGCCACGCCCTCCGCCTCGAGAGCAAGTCCCGCGGCTCGGACCTCTTCCCGAGCCAACTGTCGCGCTGGCTGGCCGGGTTCGCGCCGGGGAGCACGCCGCTGGTCGTGCTCGAACCGCCGTGCCCCGGTTCGGAGGTGGACCTCCATGTGCAACTGGCGCTGCGCAACCTCTTCGCGGCGCAGCTGTTCCGGCTCGGGGACTGCCCCGCGATCGTGTGCACGGGCCTGTTCCCGGACAGCGGCCTGGAACACATGGTCACCTTCTACCGGGCGCTGTCCGACGAGGCCTCCGTGGCACACGCGGTGCGCGGCATGCGCACGGCGATCGGCGTCGGAGGGGAGGACCGGGGCACCACCTTCGAGACCAACGAGGACGCGCTGCGGGCGACGGCTCTGTACGCGGCGTCCTCCGCGCTGCTGCGCTGCCCGATGGGCCAGTCGTGACAGCGCCGGCAGAGCTGGAGTCGCTGCTCGACGGGCTGGGCGACGAACTGACCGCCTGGCGCAGGCTCACGGTCGGCGAGAGGGCCCCACTGGAGAAGCACCACAGTCAACTCCGGTCCGTGGAAGGGATGTTGAGCGAGGGCATCGCGGCGGCGCGCGCCGAGCTCGCCGCCGGTTCCGGAGCGGCGGCGCTGCCCGTACTGGTCCTGGATCTGCACCACGTCTGGGACTACTTCCGCTCGAAGTTCGCCCTGCGCAGGCTCGACGAGTACCGCGGCTACCTCGACGCCGCGGACGAGCTCGCGTGGGCGTGCTACGAGGGTCCGCTGAGGGCGGCACTCGGGACCGGGGGCAGCACGCGGCCCAAGGAACCACCACTCGTGTCGTTCAGCCGGGATCCGGCGCCGCGTGCGCACCGGCGCGGGGGTCAGTACCGCGATCTGTTGCCGCGCGGCGGCATGCACACGCGCGCGGGTGTCCAGCTGGTGCGCAGTCTGCCGTTCCCGGTCATCGACGTGCCCTGGTACTACGGCTCGCATGTGCCCGCCGTGCTCACCGTCGCGCATGAGGTCGGCCATCACATCGAGGACGACTTCGGCCTCACGGAGACGATCACCACGCGCCTCGCGGGGACGTCGCTGCCCGAGGCGTGGATCGGCGAGGTGTTCGCGGATGTGTGCGCGAGCCTGGCCTGCGGAGTGGCGTACCCCGCAATCCTCTCGGATGTCCTGGGCACGCTGGGCCCTGAACCGGAGGAAGAGATACGGGAGTTGTCGTCACACCCTCCACTCGACACCCGCCTCCGGATCTGCCGCGCCACCCTCGACCTCGCCGGTCACGAGCCCCCGAAGACATGGCCCGCGCCGCTCGCCGAGGCCCTGGCGGAGCGAACCGACACCTCCTCGGCGAAGGTGGCAGCCGCCCTCCTCGACGACGGCTACCCGCAATTCGCCGACCGCCGCCTGCCGGACCTGCTCCCCTCGGCGCCGGCCGGCCGACTGCACGCCGACCGTTTCCTCGCGGGGATGCCGTCCGGCCTCCCCCGCGTCCCTAGTGTGTTCGCCGCGGCGGCACTGGCGTTCCTGACCTGCCCGGCCGAATACCGGGCCCGCCGCGTCGGCGCCCGCGCGGTGTCCGAAGCACTCGCGCTACGCCCCGAGGGACCGCGCGGCGAACGCCCGGGTACGGCGGGGAGCGCAGAGCGGGACACGGCAACAGGAGACCAACTCCTGTGGGCGCTACGAGCGGCAGGGACGAAGTAGAGGCCGGACCTGTTCGCCACGCCTGACCGCTCACTCGCCCCGGCGTTGCGCCGTGAGGGGTGCGATGCGGCCGTGGACACGGAAGCGGCCGAGGGTGCTGCTCGTCGAGGGCTCCAGGTGGACGGCCACGGGGCCGGCGAAGGTGTATCCCGACTCCGCGGCGTGGCGGCGCACCTGAACGGCCAGGTGGCGGCCCAACTCCCCACCGTGTTCGGAGAGTTGGTGGTGGACCGGTGGGGGCAGTTCGACGACGAAGGCGTTGGGGACCAGTACCCGCCGCCGTCCCAGGATCAGCGCCTGGTCGTCGCACTGCCGGCGCAGTATCGACACCACCTCGCCCCGCTTGCGCCGGGGCGGGAGCAGCCGGGCCCACATCGTGTCGGTCCAGCGTTCCATCGTCCGTTCCACGTCTTCGACCAGTCTCATCATGTTCGGCTGCCCGCCGTCGGGAGCTGGACACTCGTCCGATGGAGTGGCCCACCACCGTCACCCGCACGCAAGTACGAGCCTGCCGGGACCGAGTGGCCACTTCGAAAGTTCGGATGCGTGAGATCGGTGTACGAGTGGTAGACGGACTCCCACCGCTTCGTCACGGCGAGCAGGTCCCGCCGGATCGGAGGTAGCTCACCGGACGGGCAGTGGCCCGTCCGGAAGGGATGTGATGTGCATGTTGGAGGAAGATCCGTCGATCGTTCATGAGGTGTCGCTCGCGGCGGCCGTGGGGCGGCGTGCCCTGCCGATACGGCTGTGCACGGCGTTCGCCCGGTCACTGGGCGCGCAGCACACGACGATGTCCCTGTTCCCCTCCCTCGAGCAGTGGCAGTTGCTGTACGCCAGTGACGAGGGTGCCTTGCGGGCCGAGGCCGCCCAGTTCGCGCACGCCGACGGACCCTCGGTCAGCGCCGCACTGGAGGCGCGGACCGTGTTCGTCCCCGAGGTGCACGGCCACGACAGCCGGTCGCACACACCGAGCTGGTCCGACGATCTGCCCGGGGTGCGACACGTCCTGGCGCTGGCACTGCACCGCGAGTCCCGGCCGGTCGGTGTGATCTGCCTCTACTTCACCCGCCCCACCCACCTGCCCGCGGTACGCATCGCCGAGGCCGAACGGGCCGCCGCGCTCGCGCGCGAGGAACTGCTGCGCTGGCGCCCCGCACACGCGGACCCCGCGGGCCACCGGCCGGTCTGGGCCACCGACACCCGCGCGGCCCGCTGGGAACGGATCCACCGGGCCGCCGGTTACGTGGCCGCGCGCGAGGAATGCGCCGTCGGTGACGCGCTGGCGTGGCTGCAGGCGACCAGCACGCGTCAGCGGCAATCCCTGCTGGACACCTGCGACCTGGTCCTGCAACCCGCCGGGGCGCGGCCGGGCACACACCGGGCGGTGCCCGCCCAGATGTCCTGAGCCCCCGCCCCGTGGGCGGGCCCGCCGCGCTCTGCCTACTCGCCGAGCCGCGCCCGGAGCCGGTCCAGGACACGCGTGAGGAGGCGGGAGACCTGCATCTGCGAGACGCCCAGTTCGCGTCCGATCTCGGCCTGTGTCATCTCGTCGACGAACCGCAGGGCGAGGAGTGTGCGCTCCCGCCGCGAGAGGTCGGAGATCAGGGGCTTGAGGGCCTGGAGGTTCTCGGCCTTGGCCAACTCCGGGTCGTGGCAGCCGATGTGGTCGGCCAGTGTGTCGTCGGCGTCGGTGTCGGCCGACCAGTCCAGCGAGGCGGCGGTGCAGCCGTTGGAGGCGGTCAGCCCCTCGGCGACCTCGTCCTCGTCCAGGCCGAGGTGGGCGGCGAGTTCGGCGACGGTGGGCGCGTGGCCGTTGGCCTGCTCGAGGCGGGTGTTCGCCCGGTCGAGGTGCTGGCTGAGCTCCTGCAACCTGCGGGGAACGTGGACGGCCCAGGTGGTGTCGCGGAAGAAGCGCTTGATCTCGCCCAGGACGGTGGGCAGGGCGAAGCTGGTGAACTCCGCTCCCCGGCACAGGTCGAAGCGGTCGATGGCCTTGATCAGGCCGATCGTGCCGACCTGCACGACGTCCTCGTAGGAGTCGGGACGAGCCCGGAGCCGCCGCGCGGCGTAGTGCACGAGGTTCAGGTTGAGCTCGACGAGGTTGTTGCGTACGTAGGCGTACTCATGGGTGCCCTCCTCGAGTTCACCAAGCCGGGCGAACAGCGACTTGGACAGCTCGCGGATGTCTGCCGCCGTGAGCCCGCCCGTGTCGGAGAGTGACCGAAGGCCCGGCGCGTCGACCGCCGGGGCCGCGTCGCCGAGGCCGGTGGTATGTCGTTCGGTCACATCAGGACGCTGGATCGCCGGGCTGTCGGCCTGGGGCATCTTCGTCGCTCCCTCGTACAGAAGGCACTCCCCCGTCGGGAGTGCGGCGTGCACGGGCTCATACCCACCACCCCCCGTTACACACCTGTAACTTGACGCTCCGTCATACGTGTGGCGCAGCTCTACGGAAAGACTGCGCTCATTGATGTACTTCTGCGCGTACGGGGGAAAGTCCGGGGCAGCCGAAGAAGACACCGTCGTATCCATACGACTTACAGGAGGCGCCATGACCACACAGGCCGGCCGCCTGTCCGTCACCGAGCTGGCGCGGTGCGAGCACTGTGCGGTCCTGCGCGTGAGCGGAGAACTCGACCAGAACTGCGAGCAGTTCTTCCTCCGGACGATCGGGACGCGGGTCCTGGCCGGGCACCGGCACCTGGTGCTGGACGTGACGGCACTCACGTTCTGCGACTCGCGCGGCCTCAACTGCCTGCTCGCCGCCCGCTGGCTGCTGCAACGTCGCGAGGGACTGCTTCTGTTGGCCGGCCCCGGACGCCGCCTGACCGATCTGCTCATCCAGACCGCCAGCCATGAACTGCTGCCGAGCTACCCCACCGTGAGCGGGGCCCTGGAGACGCTGCCCCGGCACCACCGCCCTCTCTGGCCTCCCTCCCTCCGTGGCAGCGCGGGCGCCGACACCCCACCGGCCGCCTGCGCGGCGGACGGGGACACGGGCCGCTGAGCCCGCCCCGGCGGGCAGTCGACCGCACGGCCCGCCGGGTCCCCGCGGTCAGGCCGCGGCGGGCACCTCGCAGGGGCAGGGGAGGTACGCGAGGCCGAGTTCGCCGTCGACGGCGCGGCTGGTGCGGGTGGCGGCGTCGGCGACCTTCTCCCACGAGCCGTACTTGGCGTGGAGCTGGTCGGCGGTGGGGCCCAGGGGGTTCCCGTACTTCACGATGTTGCGCGCTTCGAGGACCCGGACCTCCTCCGGTGTCATCCCGGCCCGGGTGATCTCCTTGGCGTCGTTGCGCATGTCGACCATGCGGCGGGCGATCTCCTCGGGGCTCCGCCCCTCGGCGCGCATCGTGCACCGCACGTGGTCCATGTCGCCGATGAGGTCGAGGTACCGCATCCGGATGTCGCGCTGCCCCACCCGCTCGTCGGGGGTGGAGCGGCGGATCTCGCACACCACGGGTTCCGGGCTCGTACACGCGCCGACGGCGGGCGGCTCCTGGGACAGCGGGGCCACGACGGCCGGGCCGCCGCAGGAGGAGTCGGCGCAGTGGGCGGCCGACGCGGCGGGCGCGGTGACGAGGGTGGCGGACAGGGCGGTGGTCAGCGCGGCGGCGGCGACCAGAGCGGCCCGCTGCACGAGCCGGGCGGAGGTGAGGCGCAGGATCATGCCGTCAGTCTTCGGCGCGGGCTCCGTCCCGAGCGGGCGGCGCGCCCACGGGTCACACCAGCGGGCGAGAGAGGACGCCCCGCCGCACCGTGCCGCTTCAGCTCGACCGCTGAAGCCCCCGTAGGAGCAGGTCGATCAGCCGGCGCGGATCGTAGTCGGTGTCACTTTCGTGGCCGATGCAGAGGTTGCCGATGCCGCGCAGGAGTTCGTAGGGCCGCGTCCCGGGCCGGATCTCACCGGCCTCGACGGCCGCGTCGAGCAGGTGCTCGGCGACGGGCATCAGACGATCGATGAAGTACGAGTGCAGCGCGGCGAAACCGCTGCTGTCCGGCTCCAGCGTGTTGGCCAGGCCGTGCTTGGTGACCAGGAAGTCCACGAACAGGTCGACCCACGCGCGCAGCGCCTCGAACGGGGACCCGGCCTCCGCCAGCAGCCGCGGGCCCGCCTCCGCGCACTCCTCGACCTGGTGGCGGAAGACCGCGACCACGAGCTCCGCGCGGGTCGGGAAGTGCCGGTAGATCGTGCCCATGCCGACTCCGGCCTCGGCGGCGATCTGCCGCACCGGCGCGTCGACGCCGGAGGTCACGAACACCTGGGCGGCCGCGGCGAGCAGCTTCTCCTGGTTGCGCGCCGCGTCGGCCCGCTTGCCGCGGCCCACTCCCCCGACCTGGCCTTCCGTGGTTTCCACGCTTTCCTCCCGAGGACGGTCCTTCGAAGGGAACCCTACTGCGCTTGCCGAAACGGAACGTTGCTCCGTAAGCTAAACGGAGCAACGTTCCGGAAAGTGCGCGGCGGCCCGATCGGGGCCGACACGCGCCGCACCGCGAGAGGACATGCCTCATGACCACCGAACAGCGGCCCATCGGCTCCGGATTCACGCCCGCGTCGACGGCGGACGACGTCCTCGCCGACACCGACCTGACCGGCAAGTACGCCGTCGTCACCGGCGGCCACGCCGGGATCGGACGGGAGGTCACCCGCGCGCTCGCCGCCAGGGGCGCCTCGGTCACCGTCGCCGCCCGTGACCCGCGGCGCGCGGCGGACGCACTGGCCTCGGCCGGTGTCGAAGGGGCGGAGACCGGACGTCTGGACCTGGCCGACCCGGCCTCCGTCACCGCCTTCGCCGACCGGTGGAACGCCACCGGCCGCCCCCTGCACATCCTCGTCAACTGCGCCGGCGTGGCCGCCCCCGCGACCCGCGAAGTCGAGGGACGCGGCTACGAGCTGCAGTTCGCCGTCAACCACCTGGGCCACTTCCAGCTCACGCTCGACCTGCTGCCCGCCCTGCGCGCCGCCCACGGGGCCCGCGTCGTCAACGTGAGTTCCGGCGCGCACCGCATGTCCGGCATCCGCTGGGACGACGTCAACTTCGAGGCGGGCGACTACAGTCCGGGCCTCGCGTACGCGCAGTCGAAGTGCGCCAACGTCCTGTTCGGCGTCGCACTCGACCACCGCCACGCCGCCGACGGCATCCGCGCGTACTCCGCCCACCCCGGCGTCGTCGTCGGCACCGCGCTGAACAGCGCGGCGGGCGAGGAGGCCCTGCGCGCCGAGGGCCTGATCGACGAGCAGGGCCGACCGGTCATCGACCCCGCCCGCGGGAAGAAGACGGCCGCGCAGGGCGCGGCGACGATCGTGTTCGGCGCCGCGCATCCGGCGCTCGCGAACGTCGGTGGCGTCTACCTCAAGGACAGCGACATCGCACCGTTGGACGACGAGGAGCGGCCGCTGACCGCCGACAGCATCCCGGCCGACGCCATGTCCCACTCCCTCGACCCCGACTCCGCGCGGCGACTGTGGGAGCTGAGCGAGCGGATGCTGAAGGTGTGAGCCGCCCCGGGCGCGACTCGGCGGCGGTCCGGGGGCGCCGTCCGGAATAGCCGCCGAGTCCGCCGGGGTTGACCCCCACATGTGGAGCAGCGAGCAACTCGACCTGGACGCCTATCTCGCCCGCCTCGGGTACGAGGGGGACCGTGCGCCCACCCTTGGGACACTGCGGGCCCTGCAGCGCGCGCATGTGCTGACCTTGCGGTGGGACACGTACGACTCGTTCCTGTACCGCGAAGTGCGGATCGACGTGCCCTCGGTCCAGGACAAGCTGGTGAGCAGGGGCCGCGGCGGTTACTGCTACGAACACACCGTGCTGTTCGCCGCCGCGCTGGAGGCGCTCGGCTTCCGTTTCACCGCCGTCTCCGCGCGGGTGCAGCTCGGCGCGGACTCCAGCACGCCCCGCCCGCCGACGCACGCGATGCTGATCGTGGACGTGGGCGGCGGGCGGTGGCTGGTCGACATCGGCTTCGGCGCCAGCCCGTTGGAGCCCATCGAGTTGGTCGACGGCGCTCGCAGCGAAGGCGGTCCGTGGCCGTACCTGCTGCGGCGGCAGGTCATCACCCACGGTTCGTCGGGCTGGGCGGTGCACCAGCGTGGGGACGGTCCGGAGGGGCCGGAGGGCTGGACGGTGCGGCAGGTCTTCACCGAGAACCCGCAGTACCCCGTCGACTACGCGGTCGGGAACCACTTCGTGTCCACGCACGAGCGCTCACCCTTCGTCACCCGCCCGTACATCCAGCGCCTGCGCACGGACCGGTACGACACACTCGACGCGCTGGCCTGGACGACCCACCGACCGGGGCAGGATCCGGTGACGGAGACCGTGCCACCGCGCGAGGTGCCCAAGCTGCTCGACGACGTCTTCGACATCCGCATGGACCCCGAGGAGGCCGCTCTCCTGGTGACCCGGCTGACGGAGCTCGACGCCACCCGGAACCCGGCCACGTAGTCCCGCATCACCCGAGAGTTCGGAGCCGGTTCCCGCAATGCTCTTCGACATCACCCGCGGCGTCCTCGCCGACATCTTCGGCGAGGACCGCCTCGCGACCCTGCCCGCCACGGCCTTCCCGCCGTCCGTCGCGGACACCGAGGGCGCAGGCCTCCTGCGGACCGTGGGCGCCCCCACCGGGACGCTCCTGCTCTATGAGCCCTCGGCGGAATCCGGCGCACTGTCGCTCGTCCGGGACATCGCCGACACCGAGGACTTCGAGGACGCTCCGCCGGGCGCGGGCAGCTGGCCCGTCATCGGCTGGCTGCTCAACGCACACCTCGCCCTCGACCCCGATTCCGGCCAGGTGTACGCGGTCGACGCCGACGAGGAGACCGTGCAGGCACTCCACACCGATGTCTCCTCGCTCATCCACGTGACCGTCCAACTCCAGCGTCTGCTGGAGGAGTTCACGTTCGGCGACGAGGACGAGGAGGCCGGGTTCGAGCGTCTGGAGCGCGAGGTCGAGCGCATCCGCGAAGAGACGGGCGGCGTCGACCCGCTCCCGTTCCGGCACGACGAGACCGTCTGGTCGGTGATCGGCGAGGAGATCGCCATGGGCCAGCGCTTCACCGGCGACTCACCGGGAGCGCGCTCGCTCCACGGGTGACGTCGGTACCGCTCAGCGCGGCACCGGGACGTCCGCGCGGTCGTCCTGCGCATCGATGTCCTTGCCGCCCCGCACCCACACCGCGCGCTGCGGGAAGGGCAGTTCGATGCCGGCCGCGTCGAGGGCCTCCTTGGCCCGGCGGCGCAGCTCACGCGTGACGGCCCACTGCTTCAGCGGCGCCGTCTTCACGACGAGCCGCACCACGATGCCGTCGGCCTCGATGGACTGCACACCCCACACCGACGGGTCCTCCAGCAGGACACCCTTGTAGTCGTGGTCCGAGCGCAGCGACATGCCGGTCTCTTCCAGTACGGCGAAGACCTTCTCCAGGTTGGAGTCGTACGCCACCGACACGTCGAGCACCGCGCGGGCCCACTCCTGACTGTCGTTGCGTACGCGCATGATCTCGCCGTTGCGGATGTGCCACAGGCCGCCGTTGAGGTCGCGGACCTGGGTGAGGCGGAGGCCGACGTGCTCGACCTCGCCGACGGCCTCGCCGAGGTCGACCGAGTCACCGACGCCGTACTGGTCCTCGATCATGATGAGCATCCCGGCCAGATAGTCGGCGACGAGGCTCTGCGCGCCGAAGCCGATCGCCAGACCCACCACCCCGGCGCTGGCGAGCAGCGGGCCGAGCGCGATGCCGATCTGGTCGAGGATCATGGCCAGGCCCATGACGGAGACGACGATGGTCACGATGCTGCTGAGCACCGAGCCGATGGTGCGCGCCCGCTGTTCGCGCCGCTCCTGCGCACGGGAGGCGTCGCGCTGCAGGACGGCGGGGCCGCGGGTGGTGCGTCGCGGCTCGCTGTCGTGCTCGTTGGCCTGAAGGACCCTGTTCACGGTCCGCGATATCGCCCGCTGGGCGAGCGCGCGCACCAGCACGGCGCCGAGAACGATCAGGAGGATCCGGAGCGGAACGCCGACGAACGTGCCGAGGTTGTCCCGCAGCCACTCGGGGGCGCTGGTCACCGGGTTCTCGCTGCTGAGGGGATACGACGTGAACGCGTCAAGGGATGACACGGGGGAAGCTCCGTTCCGTGGCGGGACAGGGAAGTGCCCGAGGAAGTACTCGGCGCCCGAACCTATTTACCGCTCTCCGCCGAGGTCAAAGCGGCGGAGAGGGATGTGTGGAGCCTTCACGTGTCCCGACGGGACCTTCGCATCCTCGTCACCGCGTCAGGCCACGCGTCAGGCCAGCAGTGACAGCAGCAGTGTCATCAGCAGTCCGCAGACACTCACCAGTGTCTGGATGACGGTGTGGGACTTGGTGGCCTGGCCGAGTGTCATCCCGAAGGACTCCTTGACCAGCCAGAATCCCGCGTGGTTCACGTAGTTGAGGCCCACCGAACCGGCGCCGATGGCGACCACGAGCAGCGAGGTGGTCAGGCTCGACTGCGTGGCGGCCATCGGGGCGAGGACCCCGGTGGCGGCGACGATGCCCACCGTCGCGGAGCCCGTGGAGAACGACAGCAGCAGCGCCAACAGCCAGCCCAGGACGAGTACGTTGAGGTGTGCCCCGGAGGCGGCCGACTCCACGGCCTTGCCGATGCCGGAGTCCTCGAGGACCTGGTTGAACGCGCCGCCGCCCGCGATGATCAGCAGGATGCCGGCCACGGAGCGCAGACTCTCGCCCAGGGAGCCGCGGATCGCCTCACCGCCCACCCCGCTGGGCAGCGCCACGACGAACAGCGCGAAGAGCAGGCCGAAGAACATCGCGACGACCGGCGAACCGGTCAGGGCGAGGGTGTGCCGCAGCCCCTCGGGCAGCGCGGGCACCAGGTCGGCGACGGTGTTCAGGAGCATCAGGACGACGGGGACCAGGACCGCGGCGACGGCCCAGCCGGTGGGCACCCCGCGGCGCGGGCGGGCGGGCTCCGTGGTGTCTGCCGGGGTGCCCGCGTCGGCGGCGCGCTCACCGGTGAACTGGGCGACGAGCGTGCGGTCCGGCCGGACGTCGAGGCGCGGCGCGATCCACCGGCCGTAGACGGGGCCCGCGAGGATGACCGTGGGTATCGCACACACCAGGCCGACACCGATGGTCAGGCCGAGGTTGGCGTGCAGACCGCTCACGCCGATCAGCGGTCCCGGGTGCGGGGGCACCATGCCGTGCAGGGTGCACAAGGCGGCGATCGCCGGGGTCGCGAGGGCCACGTAGGGGGAGCCCTTGACGCCGTGGTCGTCGCGCAGCCGCTGCGCGACGCTGAAGATCAGCGGCAGCAGGACGATCAGCCCGACCTCGAAGAACATCGGGATGCCGATGACGAAGGCCGCGCCGGCCATGTACCACGGCAGCGATCTGGGACCGGCCCGGTCGACGATGAGCCGGGCGATGCGGTCGGTGGCTCCGGAGTCGGACAGCAGCCGGCCCAGCATCGCTCCGAAGGCGAGGGTGACACCGACGTCGCCGAGGATGGACCCGGCGCCCGTCTCCAGGGACTCGGCGATCTTCTCCGCGGGTTCCCCGGCGGCAACGGCCGCGGCGAGCGAGACCAGCGTCAGGGCCAGGAAGGGGTGCAGGCGAAGGCGCGAGTTGATCAGTGCGATCAGCGCGACGATGGACAGGACCAGGATGGCCAGGAGTCCCCAGGTGTGCGTGGTCACCGGCGGCCTCCGCGAGTGCTGTCGCGCAGGCCGTCCCGGGCCTCTGCGGTCGGTGGCGTCATGGGGTAACTCCTGGTCAAAGCGCATCGGGCAGGGTGGGCCGACGAACGCGTACGGGGTCGGCCGGGGGAAGATCCGGGCGAACCTATCCCGCGCCGATCGGCGCCGAACAGGTTGCGCGCGCAAGCCGCGAAACCCGCCTTGCGCGGGTTGTGCTCATTGAGTGCACGCTCGGGACGGGGCCCCCGACCATCCCGTGAGAGGCGGCGGATACCGTCGCGACGTGAGGTTCTCCAGGTCCATGCGGTGGCGCAGGCGGCGCCTGCGGCTGCGCAGCCAGGTACTGCTGCTGCAGAGCGCGGTCGTCGCGCTCGCCCTCACCGCCGCCTTCGGGGCCTTCGCATACGTCAACGATCAGCACGTCGAGCGCGAGTACCAGCTGCGGGCGCTGGGGGTGGCCCGCACCGTCGCCGCGAATCCGGTGGTCCGTGCGCAGGCGGCCCACTACTCCGTGTCCGGCGACGGGCACCGCGGGGCCCGCGCGGAGCAGGACGTCGCCGCGCTCGCCGAGGGACCGGTGCAGGCTCTCGCGCAGGCCGCCAGGGCCCGTACCGGATCGCTGTTCGTCGTGGTCACGGACGACCGCGGCATCCGCATCGCCCACCCGCAGAAGAGCCAGCTCGGGCGGATGGTGAGCACCGACCCGTCGCGTGCGCTGGCCGGGCACGAGGTGCTGGATCACGACCGCGCACACCTTGGTGAGGAGATCGTGGCGAAGGTCCCCGTCTACGCCCCGCACAGCCGTCGTGTGGTGGGCGAGGCGAACGCGGGCGTCGCCGCGAGCCACGTGCACGACCAGGTGGTCCGCGTCCTGCTGGTCGGTCTGACCTGCCTGGCGGTGGCGCTGCTCGTGGGCGTGCTGGCCTCCGCCGCGCTCGCCCGGCGGTGGCGACGGCTGACCCTCGGCCTGGAGCCGGAGGAGCTCGTCGGCCTCGTCCAGGAGCAGGAGGCGGTGCTGCACGGCATCGGCGACGGGGTGCTGGCGCTCGACGCGCGGGAGCGGGTGACGGTCGTGAACGACGAGGCGCGGCGGCTGCTCGCGGTGGACGGCCCGCTGGGCGCCCCGGTGGCCGAATGGGGCCTGAACCCACGGGTGTTGGCGGTGGCCCGCGCGGCCCGGCCGGACGGCGGTGGCGGTGAGCCGGTGGTGACCGCGGCGGGCGACCGGGTCCTCGTGGTGTCGGCGCGGCGGGTGCGCAGGGCCGACCGGGACCTGGGCACGCTCGTCACCGTCAAGGACCGCACCGACGTCGAGTCGCTGACCCGGCAGCTGGACGCGGTGCAGGCGATGAGTTCGGCGCTGCGTGCCCAGCGCCACGAGTTCAGCAACCGGCTGCACGTGGTGGCCGGCCTGGTCCACGGCGGTCATCTGACTCAGGCAGCCCGCTACCTGGAGGAACTCCTCGGCACGGGCTCGGCGTCGGTCTCCCTGCCCGGCCTGGACACGGTGGACGACGCGTACCTGCGCACCTTCCTGCGCGCGAAGGCGGCCCAGGCGCGGGAGCAGGGCGTGCACCTGACGCTCGGCGAGGGCACCTGGGTCGACTCCCCCGTCACCGAGCCGGTCGATGTCACCACCGTCCTCGGCAATCTCCTCGACAACGCCGTGCACGCCGCGGGCGACAGCGGTCGCGCGGCATGTCAGGTGGAGGTGGAACTGATGGCGCACGGAACGACACTCGTGATCACGGTGGCGGACAGCGGCGACGGCGTCCCGGCCGCGCGCGCCGAGGACATCTTCGAGGAGGGTGTCTCGTCCAAGGAGGACACCTCGACGCCCGGCGGCCGGGGTGTCGGCCTTGCGCTGGTGCGGCAGATCGCACGGGGCAGGGGCGGGGAGGTCGACCTGGTGACACCGGGCGGCCCGGACAACGACGAGGATCCCGGCGGCGCCGTGTTCGTGGCACGGCTGCCGGGCGTACTGGGGGAGACGCGGTGAGCGAAAGGACCACGCTGTCGGTGCTGGTGGTGGACGACGACTTCCACGTGGCGGGCCTGCACGCCTCCCACGTGGCGCAGGCCCCCGGATTCACGGTGGTGGCCACGGCGCAGTCGGCCGAGCAGGCGCGCGAGGTCGTACGGGAGCAGGTGGTCGACCTGGCTCTGGTGGACGTGTACCTCCCGGACGGCTCCGGCGTGGACCTGGTCCGTGAACTGCCGTGCGACTGCTTCGTGTTGAGCGCGGCGACGGAGGGGCGGACCGTGCGGGCGGCGCTGTCGGCCGGCGCGCTGGCCTACCTGGCGAAGCCGTTCCCGCCGCAGCGCCTGATCGACCGTCTGCGCGGCTATGCCCGCTACCGCCGTGCGTTGGACTCGGCGCACGTCGACCAGGACACGATCGACGAGGCGGTGGCCACGCTCTCCGCGCCCGCACCGCGCCGCGACCGCCCCACCGGCGCGCACGCCGCCACCCGCCAACTGGTGCTGGCCACCGTCCGGCAGACCGCCGACGCCGTCTCCGCCGCCGAGGTGGGCCGGTCCATCGGCATCTCCCGCGCCACGGCGCAGCGTCACCTCGCCGGACTGTGCACGGACGGCCTGCTGCGCATGCGGCTGCGGTACGGGGCCACGGGGCGGCCCGAGCAGGAGTACCGACCGGCGGGTTGAAGGGTGGCTTCGGCCGCGATCACGCGTTCACGCGTTCCGCGGCAGCACCCCGCCCGCGTCGGCACCCACCACGCCCAGCAGGGCCAGTGTCTCGGCGTCGCGGGATCCGGCGGGCGCGCTGTAGAGCACGAGGCGCTGGTCGCGGTCGGTGAGCGCGAGGGCGTCGCAGTCGACGGTGACCTGTCCGACGGCCGGGTGGCGGAACGTCTTGGTGAGGGTCGGCGCGGCCTGTACGTCGCGCAGCTCCCACAGCCGGGCGAACTCACTGCTGCCGTCGCGCAGTTCGGCCACGAGGCCGGTGACCGCGGGGTCCTCCGGGTAGCGGGCGAGGGCGGCCCGCAGCTCCATGACGACGTGGTGGCGGAACTCGGCGGCGTCGGAGATCCCGTAGAGCGGGGCCTCGGGGTGCTGCGGCCCGAGGAACGCCCGGCGCGCCAAGTTCCGGTCCTCGGGGGCCAGTTCGCCGTAGTCCTCCATGAGCGCGGCCGTGAGGTCGTTCCACGCGAGCACCTCGAACACGGCGGACGTCACGAACGCGGCCGTCTGCGGCAGCCGTTCGAGCAGCGCGAGGATGCTCGGGCGGACGTCGCGCCGGTGCAGCCCGCTGCGGCTCGGCGCGGTCCCCGCGAGGACATGGAGGTGGTCGGACTCGGCGTCGGTGAGCCGCAGCGCCCCCGCGATCCCGGCGAGCACCTCGCCGGACGGCCGTGGCGCCCGGCCCTGTTCGAGCCGGACGTAGTACTCCGTGGAGATGTGCGCGAGGACCGCCACCTCCTCGCGGCGAAGCCCCGGTGTGCGACGCCGCGCACCCGGGGGCAGGCCGACGTCCTGCGGCCGGAGCCGCTCGCGGCGGCTGCGGAGGAACGACCCCAGCTCCTGCTTGTCCATACCTCCAGTGTGCCTGCCGCGCGGCCGCACATCCTGGTACCGGTTGTGCCTGTATCGGACCAGCGGCCCGCGCCGACACTCCCCTCATGACGAACGACATGCCGAACGACACGACGAACGACCTGACGCACCACACGCCGCACCACATGACGCACCCGCCCATCGGCCTGCTCTCCGGCAAGGTCGTGTTCATCACCGGCGCCAGCCGCGGCATCGGGGCGGCCGCCGCCCGCCTCTTCGCCCGCGAGGGCGCCTCCGTGGTGCTCGCCGCACGCGGCACCGAGGCGCTGCGCCGCATCGTCACCGAGATCCGCGCCGACGGCGGCGTGGCCGACGCCGTCCCGCTGGACCTGGCCGACCGGGACAGCATCCGCGCGGCCGTCGATCACGTGGCGGAGGTGCACGGCCGGCTCGACGGCGCGTTCAACAACGGCGCCGCGATCCAGCGGCCCGGCCCGCTGCACACCACCAGCGACGAGGACATCGACGAGCAGTTCGCCGTCAACTTCCGCGCGCACTGGACCGCCATGACCGCGGAGGCCGCACTCATGCGGCGCGGCGGGGGCGGGGCGATCGTCAATACGTCGAGCATCGGCAGCCGTCGCGCGAACCCCGCCCTGCCCGCCTACGGCGCCATGAAGCGCGCCCTCAACAGCATCACCGAGACCGCCGCGGTCAGTTGGGCCCCGGACGGGATCCGGGTGAACGGCCTCACCCCCGGCGGCACCGCCACGGAGATGATCGACGCCTGGGAGGCGGCGACCCCCGGCATCGTCGAGCAGGTGAAGTCGGCGATCCCCCTCGGCCGGATGGCCGAACCCCGCGAGGTCGCCGAGGCGGCGGCGTGGCTGCTCAGCGACCGGGCGTCGATGGTGACCGGCGCGGTGGTGCCGGTGGACGGCGGGGCGGGGGCCTGAAGCGGGGCGGCTAGCGCAGCGCGGTGGCGTTCGCCGGCGAGCCCACTCCGCCCACGAGGTTCAGCGGCTTGACCGTCAACAGGCAGTCCCATGTGCCGTGTTGGCGGCTGTCGTGAGCAAGAGCCGTGAGGTTCCACAACTCCCCCAGCGGCAGGCCGAGTTTGGCGATGAGTTCCTGGTGCATCATGCCGGCGTCCTCGGGTGCGCTCTCCCGGAAGTCGCTGTCGGGCGCGACCGGGAGGACCTCGACCGCGAACGTGTCCGTGGCCATGAGCGCGATGCGGTGGTCCCAGCACCACGCGGCGAATTCGCGGCTCTGCGTGAAGCCGGTGGCTCGGCGCTGGGCGCGGGTGGCCGCGCGCCGGTCGGGGTCCGTGGTCAGGTACCACTCGGCCCATCCGGTGTGGACGAGGACCAGGTCGCCGGGTTCGACCGCACAGCCCTGGGCCTGAAGTGCCTCGTCGAGCAGGGCGGTGGACAGGGCCGGGCCCTCGCTGTGGTCCAGGGGTGTGCCGCGGTCGCGCAGCAGGCCCTCCACGTCGATCACGAGGCCTCGTCCGGCCAGTGGGTGCTCGGCCCACAACTGCACGCCCAGGGAAGGGGTTCCGACCGCGATGTCGGCGTCGGGGACCCCGTTGTAGAAGCCGTGGCCCGAGGCGCGGCGGTGGCGCAGGCCGTCGATCTGGGAGGTGGCCTGGAGGTGGAAGTTGTCGAGGGAGTCGTCGCGTGCCTGGTCGTGCTTGGCGGTGATGTGGTGGTGCGGAACGCCGCGGGACTTGGCCATGGGCGGGTCGAAGGCGTCCAGGGCGTGGTCGAGGTTGAAGGCGGCGCCCCGGGTGACGCAGTCGGCGGCGCGGCGGATCTGGTGCGGGCCCGCGAGGTTGGCCATGCCGCGTTCCGGCGTCGTCGGGAAGAGGTGCCAGCTGGAGCCGGCCGGTGCGTCGGTGCGCTCCGTGAGTTCCTGGTACGTGGGCAGTGGCACGGACTGGTGGCTTTCTGTCAGGGGCAGCGGGCCGCGATGGCGTCGGCTGCCCGGCGTACTTCGCTGATGAGGTGCGGATGGTCGTCCGCGGTGAGTTCGGTGCTGGAGCCGGTGACGCTCAGCGCGCCGAGCACCTCATCCGGGGTGCTGATCGGGGCGCTGACGGCCGCGACCCCGAGGACGCGTTCGCTCAGCGAGAGGGCGTACCCGTCCTCCCGGACCCGGCGCAGGTCGGCGGTGAGTTCGTCCGCGGTGATCTGCTCGCCGGAGATCCGGGTGAAGGGGGCGGTCTCCTTGATGAAGGTGTCGAGTTCCGGCTCGGGGAGCCAGGCGGCCAGGGCCTTTCCCGCTCCGAGGTGGAGGGGGAGCTTTTCGCCGATGGGGAGTTGGTACCGCAGCGGGTTGCGTCCCTCGACGCGTGCGATCAGCACGCGGGCCGAGCCGACGCGTACGTACAGGCTGGCCGCCAGGTGGGTGGTGGCGGCGAGTTCCTGCAGGACGGGGAGGGCGACCTGGCTGAGCCGGTTGGTGACCAGGAACGCGTGGGCGGTGGCGAGGGCCGCCGGGCCCGCGGTGTAACCGGTGTCCTCCTTGGCCGCGTAGCCGCGGTCGACGAGCACGTTGAGGATCCGCTGCGCGGTGGCGACGTGCAGTCCCGCTCGGCGGGCCACCTCGCTCAGGCGCAGGGGCTGGCGGCTGTCCTCCAGTACGCCCAGGACGTCGAAGGCCCGGTCGAGGGAGCGCATCGTGGAGGAGGACTCGGCGGGCATGGGGGCGGCTCCTGGATCATCGATCGGTACGCGCGGACCCGATAAGACTTATCAGTCCGCGAGTGCGATCCGTGCGTCAGGAGCCCGTTGCCGGTCAGTGAGTGGTGGCGGACGCCGCGGGTCGGGGCGCCTGGGCATCCGAACCGTTCGCGCCGTCCTGCTGCTCGGCGCCCTGCTTCCCGTAGGAGAGGACGAACGAGAGCATGCCGCTGATGCTCGCCGCGATGCAGGTGGCCGGTCCGGAGTCGGCGGCGACACCTTCCACCCAGGCGGCATCGCCCATGACCATGCCGAGGGCCTGGCCCACGACGGTCACGGTGCCGCCGGCGAGGAAGACGACGATGCTCAGCCGGAAGAGCAGTTGAAGGAGTCGTTGAGTCATGAGCGGGCCTCCGGTTCAGGCGGGTCGGGGGTGAGGTCAGACGGGGAGGACGCCGGTGGCCACGGCGGCACCCACGAGCAGGATGGGGACGCAGTAGTAGGTGGCCAGCGGCAGGAACGTACGGGCCGGGTCGATGCCGGCGATGCCGCTGGCGACGTAGATGGGTGCCCCGGACGGGGGTGAGGCTCCCTCGGTGGACGCGAAGATGAGGACCGCGACGCAGGCGGTGGCCGGGGGCACACCCGCCCCGACCAGCGAGGTGACGGCGACGGGTCCGATGGCGGCCATGGTCGCGGACGCCGTCAGCGGGATGGCCACGCCGACGACGAGGACTCCGACGATGAGGGCCATGACCCACTTCGGTGCCTCCACCCCGGCCAGCAGCTGGGTCAGTTGCTCGGGCAGCCCGAGTTCGCCGAGGACGTTGGAGGCGGAGAACGCGGCGACGATCGTGACGCCGATGACACCGAAGTGCGGGGCGGCGCCGCCGAGCACGTTCCACCACTCGCGGCCCGAGCGGGGCAGATGGCGCCGTCCGAGGACGAGGACGGTGGCGATCAGGAGGACGGGGATCCAGGTGATGAGGCTGATCGCGTCCGACAGTTCGAGGCCGACGTGGTGGTCGAGCGCGGCCCCGATGGGCCCCTTGGTCAGCGCGAGCGGTATCGCGATCGCCACGAACAGGAACAGGCTGGTCCAGCCCGCGCCGAGGCTGGTCCGCAGGGGCAGCAGGTCGGCGCGGTCGATGGGCTGCACCTTGTGGCGGCGCACCATGACGAAGGCGGCGAACAGTCGGTACCCGAGACACCACAGACCGCCGATGGCGAGCGGGAGGACGATGTCGTCGGTGGTGGCCACCGAGGCGACACCTGCCGAGCCCATGAGGATGAACATGGTCGAGCTGAAGGGGAAGGTGACCCCCATGCCGGCGCCGCCCGCCGCGACGGTGGCCGCGAGTTCACCGCTCACGTTCGACCGCTTCATCCACGGGATGGTGACCGAGCCGACCGCCGCGGTCACCGCGGCCCCGACGTGCGCGATGGCTCCGAACAGCCCGGCCGCGACGGTCGAGGTGTAGACCGGGCCGCCGCGCAGCCTGCCGAGGACCGAGTTGAGGATGCCCAGGAGGTGGTCGAGGACCGGGGTGCGGGCGAGCAGGTAGCTCATGAAGACGAAGGCGAGGGCGGCGAAGGTGACTTCCTCCTGCATCGCCTCGACCAGGCCGTCCCACATGACATGGGCGATGTCACCACCGGCGAACAGGCCGGTGACGAGGAAGCCGACGATGAGTGCCTCGCCGATGTTCCGCTTGAGGACGGCGTTCCACACGATGATGGCCGCGATGTAGCAGCCCAGGGCCCATACGGCGATCACGATGTTCCTCCTGGCGTGGCCGCGGCCGCGGCGCGGATGTCGGTGCGCCGTCGCGCCTCTTCGGCCTCCACCTCACGGGCGGCGGCCAGTACGGTCGCGGCACGCTCGGCGGGGACGACGGCCACGCCGTCGCCGTCGGCCGCGACGAGATCCCCGGGCGCGCAGACGACTCCGCCGACGGCGACCGGGATTCCGACATGGCCGGGACCGAACTTGTAGGGGCCTGCCGGAGTGACCGCGCGCGCCCAGACGGGGAAGCCCATCTCGGCGAGCACCTCGACGTCGCGCGCGGCGCCGTCGAGCACCATGCCGACCACGCCACGGGCTCGGGCGCGCTCGGCGATCAGCTCTCCGACCAGGGCACGGGAGACATCCCCCTCCCCATTGACGACCATGATGTCACCCGGCTCGGCGATCTTGATGGCCTGGTGCAGCGCCTGGTTGTCACCGGCGCGGGTCCAGACGGTGAGGGCGCGGCCGACGGTGCGGGCGCCGGGCCACAGGGCGCCGATGCCGGAGTCGAGGAGACCGAGGCGGTCGGTGGCGTCGCCGATGTTCGCCGTCGCCAACCCCTCGTATCCGGCGAGCAGTTCGGCGGTGACGCGGGAGGTGTCGCGCAGCCCTTCGGGGCGTGCGGCGAGGGTGTGTACGTGGCCGATGGCCTCGGCGAGGCGGGCGTCGAGGCCGAGTTCACCGACGAGGTCCGCGGCGGCGGCCACCTCGTGGGAGCGCCGCTCGCCGTGCTTGAACGTCCCCTGGTAGAGCCGCTCCAGTGTGGCGTCACCGTCCACCAGCTCCCCCGCGACCTGCTGTCGGACCCACGCCTCGGCACCGGCGGCGCGCCCCGCGTCCACGGCCTCGACGATGACGGCCCCGAGCCCCTTCATGAACAGGCTGCGCAGCAGCTTCCGGGCCGACGCCGCACCGGGGTCGCCCCCGAGGTCCTCGACCGGCGCGCCCAGCGAACCGAAGTGGTCGGCGACCACGGAGGCGCCCTGCCCGCTGGCCACCAGCGCGGTGCGGTGCCGGTACTTCGGAACGGAGCCGATCACCGACACATCGGCGAACTTCGCGGAGGAGGCCGCGCCGACGGCCGCGGCGATCCTCCGCTTCAATTCCGGTGCGGCGGCGTTCATGTCGGCGTAGACGGCGGTCGCCGGCAGATGCGCGGCGGCCTCCTCCGCCACGGCGAGCGCGGCCTTCGCCCCGGTCAGCCCGAGCACGAGAGCACTGCCCCGCACGGCTTCCGCAAGGGTGGCCGCCCGCTCGACGCCGTCCGGCGTGGGCACGTCGACCGGGTCGAAGCCGACGACCTCCCAGCCCTGTTCCACGAATCCGGCCGCATAGAGCGCGCCTGCCTCGCCCAGACCGATGATCCCTGCCTTCACCTGAACCTCTTCTCATAGAATGATAAGCACTATCACTGTGCGCAGGAGGATGTTGCTTGCGCATGAAGTGCACGTCAAGGGCTGACGAATGATCGATCAAAAGAGGCGGGAGGCCAGGGCGGTCCAGAACCCAAAAAGGCCGCAGGGCCGAGACTCGCTCGGCCCTGCGGCAGGTGATTCAGGTGACTCAGGTGGCTCCGGAGGCTCAGCCCCCTTCGACCGGGAGAAGCCTTACGCGGCGTTCCGCGATCTTCTCGACCGCCGCGCGGGAGTATGCGAGCGGGAAGTACTCGCCCTTGAGCCACGGTTCGGCGAGGTCGCGGTAGTGCGGGTCGTCCGGGTCGCCGGACTGGCCGGGGGTGTTCACCGCCACCGACGAGTCCCAGTCACCCACGTCCAGGACGACCCGGAACGACGGGCCGCTGGTGTGCAGGAAGTCGCTGGTGCGGTAGGTCGCCGCGTTGACCGTGTCCGGGGAGCCGCCGCTCGGCATCGGGCCGACGTCGAAGCGGGCACGGTCGGCCGCGCCGAGCGCCGCCGACACCGGGTGCTGGAAGAGGCTGTGATGCAGTGCGCCCCACTGCCACTTCCCGTCGTCGTCCCCCAGCAGCTTGCGCACTTCGGCGTAGGCCGATCCCAGTGTGTCGAGCAGCAGTCGGTCACGGGCCGCCCCGTCCTTCAGCCACCGCCCCGGCTTCTCCAACTCGCCGAGCAGGACGAGGGTGTCGGTGTCCTCGATCAGCTCGGCGGCCTTCGGCACCGCGGCCCGCACGAAGCCGGGCCCCAGGTGCCTGGACAGCCACACCTCGAACAGGGCCGCCGGGCCCGAGTCCGGCGATTCGACGGCGTCCCAGTCGCGCAGCAGCCGCAGGGCACGGCGACGGTCGGGTTCACTGCTTTTCAGGCGGGCCAGCAGCGCGGTCAACCGGCGTGCGGGTATGGACAGTTGGTCGTGCTGCAGCGCTTGCGAGTCGGCGATGGTGTGCTTGCGCTGCTTCGAGAGGACTTCCACGATCCGCTGGTGGCGGAAGGGGTTGGTCCACTCGTAGCCGAGCCCCATGTCCTGGTATTCGTGCGGCAGGTTGAACTGGTTGGCGGTGGCGATGAACCCGGCCGCCGGGTTGAGACTCCGCGGCAGGTCGTCCCCCGAGTAGAAGCCGTCCCACTCGCAGCGGCCGTCTCCGGGCACCGGGAGCAGCCCGTCGTACCCGACCCGCTTGGGCGCGAGGCCGCCGGGCACCCAGCCGATGTTGCCGTCGACATCGGCGTAGACCTGGTTCTCCGTCGGTGCGCCCCAGTTGCGCATGGCCTCGGTGAACTCGCGGTAGTTGCGCGCCCGCATGTAGGCGACGCTGCCGAAGTACGGTGACGTGCCCGGCTCCAGCCACGCGGTGCGCACCGCGTACGCGAGGTCGTGCTCCTCGTCGACGTGGATCACCGGGCCGTGCCGGGTGAAGGCGAGCTCGACGGGGTGGTCGTCCTCCCCCGCGACGGGGACCCGCTCGCGCAGCACCTTCATCGCTTCCCAGCCGTCCTGGTAGCGATACCGGGTGCGGTCGTCCGGGTCCAACTCGTAGACGTACAGGTCCTCCTGGTCCATCGGGAAGATGGTCAGGCCGAAGGCGACGGTGCCGTTGTGCCCGATGGAGATGCCCGGCAGCGCGGGCTCCCCCGCACCGATGACATCGAGGCCGGGCGCGCTCAGGTGCGCGAGGTAGCGCAGCGAGGGCGCCGAGTAGGAGCGGTGCGGGTCGTTGGCGAGGATCGGCCGTCCGGTGGCGGTGCGCTGCCCGCCGACCACCCAGTTGTTGGAGCCCTCCGTGGTCGCGTCGCGCACGACCGCGCGGCGTACCGCACCCTCGCTGAACTCCACTTCCTGGGTGGTCAGTTCGAAGACCTTGAGCACGTCGTCGGGGAGCACGCACGGGTCGAAGCCGTCCGGCACGCTCGCCTTGTGGTCCGGCTGCAGCCCCTGCCGCACCAGGTCGGCGTCCACCCCGGCGGCGCAGGCGACCTGGGCGCGCTTGACCTCGCTGGTCAGGTTGCGGGTCAGGCCGTGGCTGCGGATGCGGACCACGTCCTCGGGGTCCCAGCGGGCCGGCCGGTAGCCCAGCAGGCCGAACTCCTCCGGGAGTTGGTCGGGGTGGGCGTCCAGCCATGCCACGTAGGCGTTGATCCCGGCGGTGAACTGCGTCGCGATGCGCTGCGCGTCCTCGGCGTAGCGCGCCCACTCCACGTCCATGTCACCCCGGTACAGGAACAGGCGGGTGGCCCGGTCCTGCGCCACGTAGTCGGCTCCCAGGACGTCGGCGAGCTCGCCGAGTCCGCGCCTGCGCCACAGGTCGATCTGGAAGAGGCGCTCACGGGCGGCGTTGAAGCCCTGCGCGAGGAACACGTCGTGCTCGTTGTCGGCGTAGATGTGCGGCACGCCGTAGCGGTCCTCGATCAGCTCGACCGGCGCCCGCAGGCCCGGTACCGGGTATTCGCGTGGCCCGGCCGATGCCGCGCCCGCCGGTACCGCGCCCACGACATCGGCCATCACACCAACTCCAGACATTCCCACCGCCGTTGCCGCCAGTACCTGCCGTCTGGAGAACCGCCCCTGCCCGGCCTTCGCCACAACAACCTCCTCGTCGGTCGACTGCTCGGCACACCCGCGCGTCAACACGCGGAAGATCCCTCACACAGACGGGCACGAGGTTAGGAGGAAGCGGAACGCAGGACGAGGGGCGCGTCGTTTCGTTCATATTGACCGCGGACCGCCAACGGCATGCCGCGCCTACTGACGCGGCGTTCAGTCCAGCGGCGCGTGGTTCGCCCAGGCGACCTTGTACGGGTACCGGGCCTGCCAGCGGTGGATGAGCTCTCCGACGCCGGGGTCGGCGAACGCGGCGCCGAGGGTGTCCAGGTCGGCGACGCCGAACTGTACGACCGCCGTGGCGATCATCGCGGGGATGGCCTCCTCGCCGGGAACCGGAATGTGCCGGCGGGTGGCGGACGTCCGGACGTGACCGGAGTCGGCCATCACCTTTTCGATGTCCTGAAGGAATTGGTCGAGGTCGGTGTCGGGGATGGGGGCGTCGAAGGATACGAGCATCGTGTGGTGAATCATGCAGCCATCGAACCAACAGGTGGGGCGCCACGTCCAAGACCCTGTTGGCCTCGAACGATAACCTGTGGGCATGGCTGAACTGGAGACACGGGAGATCGAGTACGTCGTCGCGGTCGCCGAGGAACTGCACTTCGGCCGCGCCGCCCAGCGCCTCGCGATCGCGCAGCCGGCCCTGTCCAAGGCGATCCAGCGCGTGGAGAGGCGGCTCGGCGTCACCCTCTTCGTCCGCTCCAGCCGCCAGGTCGCGCTGACACCGGCGGGCGAGGCACTGCTGCGGGACGGGCGGTACGCGCTGGACGCGGTGGCCGCCGCCGCGGAGCGGGCCCGCCGGGCCGCGGAGTCGGGGACGCGGCTGCGGCTCGTGCTCAAGCCGGGCGGCGACGCCGATCTGCTGTCGGCGATGCTCGCGGCGTACGCCATGGGGTCCGATGCGCGCCGGGTCGAGATCGTGTTCAGCGGGCCCGCCGACCGCGCGGAACAGCTGCGGGACGGGCGGGCCGACGTCGGGCTGCTGTACGTACCGTTCGACGATCTGGAGGGCCTGGACCACGAGACGCTCCGCGTCGAGGAGCGCGTCGCGCTCCTCCCCGCGGACCACCGGCTGGCCACCCGCGAGGCGTTGCGGCTCGCCGATCTGAAGGACGAGCCGATGCCGCGCTGGAGGGGTGTTCCCGGGATCGGGGGCGACGGCGGGGCCGGCCCCGAGGTGAAGGACGTCGCCCAGCTGATCCCCTTGGTGGCGGTGGGCCGGACCGTGGCCCTCCTGCCCCGCTCCCTCGTCCACCCGGTCCCGCCGGGCGTGGTGTCCGTACCCGTCACGGACGCCCCCGAGAGCCGCCTGGTACTGGCGTGGCCGCCCCAGGCGGGTCATCCGCTCGTCCGGGCCTTTGTGACGGCGGCGGTCGGCGCTGCCACGGCACGCGGGCACGGCAGCCCCTCCACGTCCGGGCATGCGCAAGGGGACCGCCGGTGAAGCATCGGGACCGGCGGATGGTGTATTAGTTCCTTCGGGGCCGTGGTGCCGTACGGCACCACGGCCCCGCAAGCATGTTCCGCAGAGAGGTGCAAGTGACAGCAGACGACTCGTTCGGGCGTCTTGATGACGACGACTACCCGGCCTACACCATGGGCCGGGCCGCCGAGATGCTCGGGACCACCCAGGGCTTCCTCCGCGCCATCGGCGAAGCCCGCCTCATCACCCCGCTCCGCTCAGAAGGCGGTCATCGCCGCTTCTCCCGCTACCAGCTGCGCATCGCCGCGCGGGCCCGGGAACTCGTCGACCAGGGGACGCCCGTCGAGGCCGCCTGCCGCATCATCGTCCTGGAGGACCAGCTCGAAGAAGCCCAGCGGATCAACGCCGAATACCACCGCGCCACCGAATCCGGGGGCTCCTCGACCGCGGTTTCACGCCTCAGCACCCACGTCGACGGTTCAGAGTTGCGTGGTGGTGCCGAGCATCGCGGACGCCTGCTCCAGCGGGTCACGGGCGGGCTCGGGGGCCGGCTCGGGGGCGGTGTTGACCGTGAAGCCGAGCTTGGCCATGGCCCGCAGAACCTCCGCGGCGCTGAAGTCACGGCGGTCCTGGCGGGTGATGACCGCGCCGACCTGCTTGGCCGGGTACTGGCGGCGGCCGATGGTCACGGTTTCACCGGTGCTCGGTTCGGGCTTGATGCCCTTCATCGATTCCAGCACGCCGTTCTTGGTGAGATCGAACGGGAAGCGGGCGATGACGCAGCGCATGGGGCCTCACAAGGAGTAGGGGAAGAACGGTCCGGTCCGGCGGGAGGTGAGACGGTTCAGCGGGAAAGGGCGAGGGCTGCCGAAGCTGTGTTCTGCTCGTCGACCACGGGCAGAGTATCGGACCGGAGGCGGCGCATCGCCTGCCCGGCCCCCACGACTGTGGTCGCCGGCGACGTGACCTCCGCGTACACGCCGAGGATGTCGCGCAGGCAGACGCGGTCCGAGTAGGCGGAACCGTCGCGGACGGCGACAAGTTCGGCCCGGGTGACCAGGCCCGTGCCCTGATCGTCCTGATCGCAGACGACCAGCCGACCCGTACGGGCGGCGTCCATCACGGACAGCGCCACCTCGACGCTCATGTCGTCACGGACCCGGGGCCCGGCCGGGTCGAACACATCGACCACCGTCCGGCGCACGGGGCCGTCGATCGCCGGACGGGACTGCATCTGAACCAGTGCCAAAACGTGCCTCCTGCAGAGATGGATCGACTTCCTGATCACGAAGGGGCTGGGCCGCTCAGGCCGCCGGGTCGACGGAGGACTTGCGTGCGGGGGCGCGCCGGGTCGCGGAAGCGGGGCGGCGGCGGCCTCGGGAGGCGCCGCCGCGCTTGGAGCGGTCGGCCGCCGCCGGTGCGGGGATGACGACCGGGATTCCGGACGGGGCCTGGGCGCCGGTGATCCGGTGCAGGGCCTCGTCGCCCGAGCGGACCGGGGTGGTCTGCGGCCGGATACCGGCGTCCGACATGAGGCGGACCATGGCACGGCGCTGGTTCGGGGTGACGAGGGTGACGACGCTGCCGGACTCCCCGGCGCGAGCGGTGCGGCCGCCGCGGTGGAGGTAGTCCTTGTGGTCGGTCGGCGGGTCGACGTTGACGACGAGGTCCAGGTTGTCGACGTGGATGCCGCGCGCCGCGACATTGGTCGCGACCAGCACGCTGACGTCTCCGGTCTTGAACTGCGTCAGCGTGCGGGTGCGCTGCGGCTGGGACTTGCCGCCGTGCAGCGCGGCGGCCCGCACCCCGCTCCTGAGCAGGTCCTGGGTGAGCCGGTCGACGGCGTGCTTGGTGTCCAGGAACATGATCACGCGGCCGTCGCGGGCGGCGATCTCCGTGGTGGCGGCGTGCTTGTCGGCGCCGTGCACGTGCAGGACGTGGTGCTCCATCGTCGTGACCGCACCGGCCGACGGGTCGACCGAGTGCACGACCGGGTCGCTCAGATAGCGGCGCACCAGCAGGTCGACGTTGCGGTCCAAGGTGGCGGAGAACAGCATCCGCTGCCCCTCCGGGCGCACCTGGTCGAGCAGCGCGGTGACCTGCGGCATGAATCCCATGTCGGCCATCTGGTCGGCCTCGTCGAGCACCGTGATGCCGACCGCGTCCAGCCGGCAGTCGCCACGGTCGATGAGGTCCTTGAGCCGGCCCGGGGTCGCGACGACGACCTCGGTGCCGCCGCGCAGCGCACTGGCCTGCTTGCCGATCGACATTCCGCCCACGACCGTGGTCATCCGCAGCCGGATGGCGCGGGCGTACGGCGTGAGGGCGTCCGTCACCTGCTGTGCCAGCTCGCGCGTCGGTACGAGGATCAGCCCCAGCGGCCGACGGGGCTCGGCACGCTGTCCGGCGGTGCGGGCGAGCAGCGCGAGGCCGAAGGCGAGGGTCTTGCCGGAGCCGGTGCGCCCGCGGCCCAGAACGTCGCGGCCGGCCAGGGAGTTCGGCAGCGTCGCGCCCTGGATGGGGAACGGTACGCTCACGCCCTGCCTGCCGAGTTCGGCCAGCAGCTGCTCGGGCATACCGAGCTCGGCGAAGTTCTCGACGGCGGGCAGCGCGGCGGTGATCGTCTTGGGGAGCGCGAACTCGCCCTGTACCGCGGCGGGTCGGCGGCTCTGGCCGCCGGAGCGGGCGGGCCCACCGGAACGACGCGGCGTCGACGAGCCGAAGCGGCCGCCGCTCTTTCCGGCGTAGGCATTGCCACTACGGGTACGGGCGGAGCGGTCGTTTGTACGTGTGCGGTTCATGCGGACGGAACCTTCCTCGATGCGGTGCATATCAAGGAATCCCCGCAGCGATGAGCCGCATGGAGAATTACAAGTATGGACCGATGGAAAAAGCGCCACCGGTGAAACCGTGGCGCGGACGCAGGCAGCTGGGACCCGCACCCCGAAGGATGCGGGCCCCAGCTGCAAAATGCGTGTCAGTGTCAGGCCGGAACGATGTTCTCGGCCGTCGGGCCCTTCTGGCCCTGCGCGATGTCGAAGGACACCTTCTGGCCCTCGAGCAGCTCACGGAAACCCTGGGCGGCAATGTTCGAGTAGTGGGCGAAGACGTCAGCGCCGCCACCGTCCTGCTCGATGAAGCCGAAGCCCTTTTCCGAGTTGAACCACTTCACGGTTCCAGTAGCCATGTCATATCTCCTTGGGGCAGTACATCGGAATCCGCACCGTGCGAACACCGTGTCGCCGCGATGATTACCCCGACCGGAAAATGACCGGAAAAACTTTGGGAACCACAACTGCAACTTGTAGTGACACTAGCACGCAAGATCAGCCTGCATCCACCATGCAATTCCGTCTTTCCCGCCCCGGTAAGAACCCTCACTACATGGCCCGCAAAACCCTCATCCCGCGGTCATAGATAATCCCTCGCACCGGGCGGAAGGCCCGTGGTAGACCAGAGCGTCCGCCACGACCGATCCGGAGATCTCCATGCGCCGCCTCGCCGTCTTTCTCGCCTCGTCCAGCGGAAACGACCCGGCCCACACCGAACTTGCCGTCGCCGTTGGAGAAGAGCTGGCGCGGCGTGGCATCGGCCTCGTCTACGGCGGTGGCCGCCGAGGCCTGATGGGCGCGATCGCGGACAGCGCGCTGAACGCCGGCGGCGAGGTGATCGGCGTCATGCCGCGCAGCATGGTCGAGCGGGAGTGGGCGCACGAGGGCGTGACCCGACTGGTCATGTGCGACTCCATGCACGACCGCAAGGCGATCATGGCCGACCAGGCGGATGCCTTCGTCGCCCTGCCCGGCGGACTCGGCACGCTGGAAGAGATTTTCGAGGTGTGGTCCTGGCGTCAGCTCGGTTTCCACGCCAAGCCCGTCGGCTTCCTCGACGCCGCGGGCTTCTGGACGCCGCTGCTCGGCGCCCTGCGCGGCATCGCCGACTCCGGCCTCCTCCCGGCGTCCACGCTGGACGACCTCGCCGTCGCCCCCGACCTGCCCGGCCTTCTGGAGATGCTGGAGGAGCGACTCCGGAACACCCCGGAACCCGCACACGGCGAAAGCCTGCGCTAGCGCCGCCGTCCCGCCGTCCCGCCGAAGGAATGCGCGTCGTGGGCACGGGGCTCCCTCACTTGCGCCCCACTTTTCACCCCTTACCCCTATCTGCCGCAATTGCCTTGATGGGGAGCTGCCGGTCGGCGTACAACGCTGTCAAGGCGTAACGGGGGAAGGACGAGCCCATGGGGGATGTGGGCAGGGTCGACGTGCGCGGGGAAGTGAACGGGCAGGTCGTCGTCGGCCGGAACAACGTGGTCATCAATGCCGAGCAGGGCGCGTACGTCGCCTACCGGCCCGAGGGGCCACCGCAGCTGCGACTGCGGGCCCGCCCGTATCCGGGCGGCTCCGCGCTGCGCGGACAGGGCGAGGTGCTGGTCGGCCGGGACAGTGAACTCGCGGCGATCGGCGCCTGGTTGGGGGCGGGGAGACGGGTTCAGGTCTTCGGTCCGCCCGGGATCGGAAAGAGCGCGCTGCTGCGCCGGTGCGCCGCCGAGCAGCTCGCGCTCGGCCGGCCCGTCCTCCATCTGCACGCGGCCGACAGGACCACGGAGGACCTCCTCCAGGAGGTCTTCCAGGCCTGCTACGAGCTTCCCGACGGCCGCCCCTGCGAGGGCTACAAGCCCGAGCCCTCCACCCTGCGAGAGCTGTTGGGGGCCCTGCGCGTCGTCCTTGTCGTCGATGACCTCCAGGTCTCCCCCGACGACCTGGGCGTGCTGATCGAGGCGACGCCCGGCTGCCCGCTGCTGACGGCCGCCGTGGACCGCGTCGAACGTCCGGACGCCCGCCCGTTGCGGCTCGACGGGCTGCACGAACGGCATGCGTACGAGCTGCTGGCACGCGAGGTGGGGTACTACCCCGCCGGGCCCGCGGCCGACGCCGCCCGGCACCTGGTCGCGGCCGTCCACGGGCATCCGCAGACCGTCCTGCAAGCGGCCGCCGCGTTCAACGCCTCGCAGGGGCGGAGCGTCCCCGGCCAGGCCGGCGGCCCGCCGTGGCCTCCCGGGTTCTTCCCGGTCGACGACACCGCCCTCGCCGTCGGCACCGCGGCCCGGCTGTCGGAGCGGGCGGTCGGACTGCTGCGGCCGCTGTGCACCCTCGCCCCACTGCCCGCGTCACCGGTCCTGCTGTCGGCGCTCGGCGTACGTCCCGATCCGGCGGCGCTCGCCGAACTCACCGCGCTGCGGCTGGTCGAGGTCGACGGCGACGACCTCTGCTCCTGCGGGCCGTTCGCCGTGCTGGTCGCCCAGCAGACCGGGGCGCTTCCCGCCGCCGCCCAGCTCGCGCCCGCCCTCACCCACTGGCTGCGGACCCGGGCGACCCGGCACGAGGCGTGCGCCGAGGCCGCGACGATCCGGCGGGTGCTGGGGAACCTGGCCATGGTCGAGGACCACCGGGGCGTGCGGGACCTCGCACGCGCCGCGGCCCCGCTGCTCGCGCTCTCGCTGCACTGGGGCGTGTGGGGACAGGTCCTGCGCTACGGCAGGGCGGCGGCCCAGCTCCTGGGTGCCGCGGCGGACGAGTCGTACTTCGCCCACGAGGTGCATGTACGGGTCGTCGCGCTGAGCACGGCCTCGTCGGGACTTGTCGGCGGTGGCGGGGGTGTGGGGTACGCGGCGGCGCACGCGGGCGGCGGTGGCGGGGGCGGCGGACTGCCCGGCCCCGGCCAGGGCGCCCCGTCCGTCCCGAGCGGTCTGCCCGACGCCGGGAGTCCGATCGGCAGCGGTGCGGGGCCTCCCCGACCCCGAGGGCGGGGGATCCACCGAGCACGCCACTCCATGCACCATGTCGTCTCGTCGCACCCCGTGGCGGTCGGCGCCGGTGGCGTCCTGGCGGCGGCGGGCGTGGCGATCGGGGCCGCTACCCTGGCAGGAGGCGGCACACCGGTGGTGGTGAACGGCACCCCGAGTATCACCTCGCCCCTGACGCGGTTCTCGACCACAAGCCCCACCGGATCAGCTACCGACCAGAGCGAGAGCCCGACGCAGCAGTCGTCGCCCGCGTCCACCTCTCCCACCGGTCCGCGCGCGACCACGCCCCCGCCGGGCTCCGGCGACTGCCCGCCGGTCGGGCTGCCCGCACGGGACTTCGGCGCCGTCAAGGTCGGTGACACCAAGACCGAGACCGTCCACTTCACCTCGTGGCTCAAGTGCGACAACGAACAGGCACTGAAGGCCAGTGATCCCGCCAACTGGAGGACCGCCCTCACCTCGTGCCCGCCCGCGGGCGGCTCGCACGACTGCGTCTTCCAGGTCACCTTCGCACCCAAGAAGCCCGGCCCGTACAAGGCGCTGGTCACCATGCCCGACGACGCCGGGCAGCAGGACGTGTCCATGCAGGTGACAGGGACGGCCATCACCGTTCCCACCGGACCGACCGGGCCGACCGGACCCACAGGGCCCACCGACCCGCCCGGTCCGACCGATCCCCCCTCACCCTCGCCCTCACCCTCCGAGCCCGGCCCTGGCATCGACTGAGGAGACCTCATGCCCCACACACCAGGCGGCGACCACTACGAGATCCGGACCGAAGGTGGTGTCTCCGGCCAGGTGGTCGTCGGCCGCGACAACACCGTGTCCCGGGTGGAGGGCCCCGCCGCGCCGGCCGCCGTGACGGAGCAGCAACTGGCCGAGCTGCGCGCCGAGTTCGCCCGCGTCCGCGCACTGCTGCCCGACGACGCCCCGGACCGCGCCGGCGAACTCCTCGACGAGCTGGAGGAGTCCGCCACCGCGCCGGAACCCGACCTCTCCACCATGGAGTACGTGCGCCGCTGGTTCGCCCGCCACCTTCCCGCGCTCGCGGGCGCCGTCACCAGCCTCGTCGTCCACCCCATCGTCGGGCAGCTGGTCGCGGCGGCCGGCGGCACCCTCGCCGAGGAGTTCCGCCACCGCTTCGGCGGCGAAGGCACCGCGTAACCGCCCCGGCCCGCCCCTCACGCACCAAGCCCGACCGGGGCCTCGTCCACACCGAGGTCAAGGTCCTCGACCAGCACGGCGAGATCGTGCTGACGCTCACCGCCATGAATCCGCTGCTGCGCCGCGACCAGTGATGATGCGGTACCGGCGGCGGAGGCCCTGTGGCGATCACCGTCAATCACCTGATAAGCAATGATTGTGACGTTACGTCAGGTGAAGACGCGAACGGGTGGGGCGGCCGTGGCCGTCACCACGCTTGCCCTACTGATGACGGCGTGCGGGGACAGCGGTTCGGACGACTCCGGTGGCGGACAGGACACCCAAGTCACCGTCGCCGCACTGCCGTTGACGGACTCCGCCGCGCTGTACATCGCCCGCGACCGCGGACTGTTCAAGAAGGAAGGCCTTGACGTCCGCATCCAGCCCGTCCAGCAGAGCATCCAGGCCCTGCCCGCCCTGTCCAAGGGCCAGGTCGACGTGATCGCCAGCGCGAACTACGTGACCTTCCTCCAGGCCCAGGAGAAGGGCACGCTCGACGTGCGCATCCTCGCGGAGGGCGTGCGGACGGCGCCGCACATGATGGATGTCCTGGTGCCGAAGGACTCCGCCATCAAGAACGCGGACGACCTCAAGGGCAAGAAGGTCGCCGTCAACATCCTCAACAACATCCAGACGCTGACACTCGACGCGATCCTGGACGAGCGGGGCGCCGGCAGGCCCGCGTACCGGCAGATCGCGTTCCCGCAGATGGCGGCCGCCCTGGAGAAGGGGCAGGTCGACGCGGTGCATGTCGTCGAGCCCTTCGACGACGCGATCCAGAACGGCCTCAAGGCCAAGGTGCTCATCGACGGCGCCGCGAGCCCCGTCGAGTCGCTGCCCATCAGCGGATACGTCACCACAGCCCGGTACGCGAAGCAGAACCCGGACACCGCCGCCAAGTTCAAGCGCGCCATCGAGGCCGCCTCGAAGATCGCCGACGCGGACCCCTCCGCCGTCCGCAAGGTGGTGCCCACGTACAGCAAGGTCAAGGCCGCACAGGCCAAGTCGATGGGGCTGCCCGCCTACCCGACCAAGACCGATGTGGACCAGCTGCGCCGCCTCACCGAACTCATGAGGAAACAGGGGCTGTTGAAGAAGGACGTCGACCCGTCGACACTCGTCGTCAAGTGACCGGGCGCGCCCGCCGGGACGCCGGGCTCGGCGTCCTCGGCGTGCTGCTGGCCTTCGGCGTCTGCGAGGCGGTGTCGCGCGCGGGCATCGTGCGACGCGAGTATCTGCCGCCCGCCTCCGATGTCCTGGCCCGCTCCGTCGAGTTGGCGGGCGACCCGGTGTTCCTCGACGGCGTCGGCGCCACGCTGCGCGCCTGGGTGCTCGGGCTCGCGCTCGCGTGTGCGATCGCCGTGCCGGCCGGACTGCTGCTCGGGAGCGTGCCGATCGTCGACGCCGCGGTGCGCGCGATCGTGGAGTTCCTGCGGCCACTGCCGTCCGTGGCGCTGATCCCGCTGGTGTCGCTGCTGCTCGGCTCCGGCACCGAAACGGAGGTCGCGCTCGTCACGTACGCCTCGGTGTGGCCGATCCTGTTCAACACGATGTACGGCCTCGGGGAGAGCGAGCCGCTGGCCAAGGACACGCTGCGCGCCTTCGGTTTCGGCCGTGCCGCGGTGCTGCTGCGCGTCGAACTGGTCGGCGCGGCGCCGTTCATCGCGGCCGGCATCCGCATCTCGGCGGCCGTCGCGCTCGTCGTGGCCGTCGCCACGGAGCTCCTGTCCGGGTTCGGCGAGGGCCTCGGCATCTTCATCGCGCAGGCCCAACAGGCCACGGACGGCAACCTGGACGTGCTCGCGGGCGTGGTGTGGGCGGGTGTGCTCGGCCTGCTGATCAATGGCGTACTGGTCCGGTGCGAGCGGCGGTTGTTCCCGTGGACGCCCGAGCGGCGGGCGGTGCGCGCGTGACACGGACGGTGGTGCGGGCGCCAACTCGCCGCCCAGGTAAGCCGGTCAGGCGGCCGCGGGCCGCGGCCTTGTTGCGCTGGCCCGTCCTCGTCCTCGCCGTCGCGCTCTGGGAGGTGGCGGCCCGCGCGCACGGCAGCGTCTTCTTCCCGCCCCCGTCGCGCATCGCGCGCCACGCGTACGGGCTGTGGTTCTCGGGGCCGCTCCGCCATGTGTTCCTCACCGACGCCGCGTTCGACACCATCGGCCCGAGCCTCGGCCGGATGGCGGCCGGTTTCCTGCTCGCGGCCGCCGCGGGCATCGTGCTCGGCGTGGCGATCGGCCGCTCCCGGCGGGTGTACGCACTGTGCGATCCGGTGCTTCAGTTCGCGCGGGCCGTCCCGCCGCCCGCCCTGGTCCCGGTCTTCGTCGTGGTCCTCGACTTCGGTACGCCGATGCAGATCACGTCGATCGTGTTCAGCGCCGTCTGGCCGGTGCTCGTGAACACCGCGGAGGGCGCCCGCAACACGGATCCACTGCGCCTGGAGGTCGCCGCCGCGCTGCGGCTCACCACGGCGGAACGGCTGTGGTACGTCATCGTGCCGTCCGCGCTGCCCCGCATCTTCGCCGGTCTGCGGCTCAGCCTGTCGCTCGCGCTGATCCTCATGGTGTTCTCCGAGCTGCTGCCGGGCACGGAGAACGGCATCGGCTTCGTCCTCACCGACGCCCAGTCGCGCTCGGACCTGCTCACCGTGTGGGCGGCACTGGCCCTGCTCGGCGTCCTCGGCTACCTGCTCAACACCGGCCTGCTGGCCATCGAGAAACGCGTGCTCGGCACGGGGAGGACGGCATGACGACACACCTCGGCGACGAGGACGGCCCCCACCTGCTGCGCCTCACCGCCATCAGCCAGTCCTACGGCTCCCACCGTGTCCTGCACGATGTGTCCCTGACCGTTCCGCGCGGCCAACTCCTGTGTGTCGTGGGCCCGTCGGGCTGCGGCAAGTCGACGCTGCTGCGCACGATCGCGGGACTGCTCCCCGTACAGGAGGGCACGATCACCGTCGACGGCACACCGGTCACCGGGGTGCCCGACCACCTGGCGGTCGTGTTCCAGGACTACGGCCGCTCCCTGCTGCCCTGGCTCTCTGTCCGCGACAACGTGGCACTGCCGCTGCGCCGCCAGGGTCTGCGCCGCGCCGAACGGCGGGCCGCGGCCGATGGCATCCTGGCACGCGTCGGCCTCGAAGCCTCGGCCCGCCGCCACCCCTGGCAGCTCTCCGGCGGCATGCAGCAACGGGTCGCCATCGCCCGCGCGCTGGTGGTCCGCCCGTCGCTGCTCCTCATGGACGAGCCCTTCGGCTCCCTCGACGCGCAGACCCGCGAGGACCTGGAGGACCTGCTGCTCGACGTCCACCGCACCGACGGCACCACGATCGTGTTCGTCACGCACGACATCGACGAGAGTGTCTACGTCGGCGATCGTGTGGTCGCCCTCTCGCCCGCCCCCGACTCCGGCATCGCGCTCGACCTACGGGTCCAACTCCCCCTGGAACGCGACCAGATCGCGACACGGGGGCTGCCGGAGTTCGTGAAGCTGCGGGCGGAGGTGGGGCGGACGGTGCGGGCGCGGAACCTCAGCTGAAGGGGACGGCGTCCACACCGGGAGCTCTGCTCAGCCGGTCGTGCCGAGTACCTCGGTCACGAGGCGGCGGGCGTACGCGGCATCGATTCCGTCCGGGCGGAAGAGGATCCGGTACATGAGGGGCGCGACGACGCGGTCGATGACCGTCTCGACGGCGGGTGTGCTCTCCCCGCGCCCCTTCGCGCGGGCGAGGACGACGTCGATCTGTTCGGCGGCGTAGACGGAGCACTGGCCCGCGTTGCTGCCATCCGGGTCGCCGAGCAGGGCGTCGCGGATGTAGGCGCGGCCGGCGGGTGAGGCCATCTCGTCGAGGAACTGCTCGGCCCAAACGGTCAGGTCGGCGGAGAGGGCGCCGTGGTCCTTCGGCTCCGTGTCGGGCCGCAGCCGCTCCACCGCCACGTCGGAGAGCAGCGCCTGGAGATCCCCCCAGCGCCTGTAGATCGTCGAGGGTGTCACGCCCGCGCGCTGGGCGACCATCGGCACCGTCACCGCGTCCCGGCCCACCTCGGCGCCGAGTTCGCGGACGGCCTCGTGCACCGCCGCCTGAACGCGGGCGCTGCGCCCACCGGGACGTGCCATCTGCCTGCTCATGAGGTCCATGCTAAAGCGAAATCATTGCGACTAGAGGACTCAGGTGTCTGCGGCTCCCTCATGCCGCTTGCGCGAGCGCGCGGGCGGGCCGGGTCTGCTCGTAGGCGTGCCCGACCCGCAGGAGGGTGCGCTCTCCAAGGGGGCGGCCGAGCAGTTGCATGCCGATGGGCAGCCCGGCCGCGTCGTGGCCGACCGGTACGGACAGGGACGGTATTCCGGTGATGTTGGCCGGTGACGACAGACGTACGTAGGCGTCGGACACCGCCTCGACCGTGCCGTCGGGCCAGGTGATCGTCTCTTGGGAGGCCTCGACGGCGGTCGCCGGGACGGTGGGCGCGGCGACCACGTCGACCTGCCGCAGCACGCGGGCCCACTCCTCCCGCATCAGCGTCCGGGAGCGCTGGGCGCGCAGGTAGTCCCCGGCGGGCATCAGCTCACCGGCTTCGAGGAGCGTGCGCACGTCCGCCTGGTACAGCTCGGGCACCGTACGCAGGGTGTCCTCGTGGTACGCGGTCGCCTCGGGGACCATCAGCCCCCACTGCGTGGCCTGTACGTAGCGGGCCATCGGGATGTCGACCTCGACGAGCCGGGCGCCGAGGTCCGCCAACTGGTCGATGGCGCGCCGCACTTGGGCCTCCACTTCGGGATGGACGTGGTCGAAGTAGTAGGTGCGCGGCACCCCGACGCGCAGCCCTGCAAGGCGCGTGTCGGCGCCCGGCCGGTAGTCCACGGTCGGGGCGTCGAGCGAGGCCGGGTCCTGCGGGTCGTGTCCGACCAGCGCACCCAGGACCAGCGCCGCGTCCTCCACGGTGCGGGCGATCGGGCCGACGTGGTCCAGCGACCAGGACAGGGAGGTGACACCGCGACGGGGGACGAGACCGTAGGTCGGCTTCAGGCCGACGACACCGTTGAGCGCGGCGGGCACGCGGATCGAACCGCCCGTGTCGGTGCTCAGCGCGAAGGTCGCCATGCCGGAGGCGACGGCGACGGCGGATCCGCCGCTGGAGCCACCGGCGACCCGGCCGGCGTCCCAGGCGTTGCTGGTCTGCGGGGTGGTCAGACCGTAGGCGAACTCGTGCGTGTGCGTCTTGCCCAGCAGCACCGCACCGGCCTCGGCCAGGCGGGCGGCGACCGCACTGTCGGCCCGCGCGCGATGACCGGCGCGCACCCGGGAGCTGGCCGTCGTCGCCAGGCCCGCGACGTCGATCACGTCCTTGAGGCCCATGGGCACGCCGTGCAGCGGGCCTCGACGGCGGCCGGCCGCGATCTCGCGTTCGGCTTCGCGTGCCTCCTCTCGGGCGCGTTCGGCGGTGACGGTGACGTAGGCCCCGAGACCTGGCTCCACCTGCGCGATGCGGCCCAGGACCGAGTCCGCCAACTCGACGGGGGACAACCGCCGTTCCCCGATCGCTCCGGCGGCTTCGCTCAGGGACATCTCATACGGCTGCATGGGGCTCCTCCTGCTTCTTCTGCTTCTTCTGCTTCGCCTCCGCGGATTCCGGCCGCTCCGCGCGGTAGGCGAGGGCAGGCGGGGTGTCCCCCAAGTCCAGCTCCCGCAGGACCGAGACGACGGAACGGATGTGGTCGGCGGTGGCCGCGACGGCGGCATGCCGGTCGGCATCGGGCATGGACGGTTCCTCCTTGCACTACAAACGCTAACCATTTGCTTTAGTGGACCGTAGCGCCTACGGTCCACTAAAGCAAACATGTTGCTTTTAGCGCTCAGCGCCACCCCGAAGGACGGCCCCCCCATGACCACCACCCCTTCCTGGACCGTCGGTGACATCACCGTCCACCGCATCGACGAGACACCCCTGCCGCCCGCCACGGGGCCGTGGCTGCTGCCCGGCGCCACCCCGGACCTCGTCACCGAACAGGACTGGCTGCACCCCGACTTCGCCGACGCCGACGGCACCCTCCGCATCGACAGCCACACCTTCGCCTTCACCGTCGGCGGACTCCGCGTCCTCGTCGACACCGGTATCGGCAACGGCAAGGCGCGGGCCAACCCCGCCTGGCACGACCTGAACACCGACTACCTACAGACGCTCACCGCCGCCGGATTCCCCCCTGACTCGGTCGACCTGGTGATCCTCACCCACCTGCACGCCGACCACGTCGGCTGGAACACCCGGAAGGTGGACGGCAGTTGGGTACCCACCTTCCCCCGCGCCCGCTATCTGACCTCGCGCACGGAGCGGGAGTTCTGGGCCGCGTACGACATGGACGAGGCGCGCGAGCAGATGTTCCGGGACTCCGTGATCCCGGTGGAGGAGGCGGGGCTGCTCGACCTCGTCGACGTCCCCGCCGAGGGGGTCACCATCGCCCCCGGCCTGCGCCTGCTGCCCACACCGGGACACACCCCCGGCCACGTGGCCGTCGAACTCACCGGCCGCGGCGGTACGGCGCTCATCACCGGCGACTGCGTCCACCACCCCGTACAGCTCGCGCACCCCGCCATCGGCGCCTGCGTCGACATCGACCCGCAGCGGTCCGAGGCCTCGCGCCGCACGCTGCTCGACTCACTCGCCGACACGGACACACTCGTGCTGGGCACCCACTTCGCCCCGCCCACGGCGGGCCGCGTCGTCACCCACGACGGCGCCTACCGGCTCTCCCCCGTGTCGCCCACTTCCCCCACGGGCCCTCGAAGGGTCGAATGAGGAATTGATCGCGAACGAGGAACCAACCCGGTGGAGGCACGCTCATGACGGACACACGGAATCGGCTGCGGGAGATCCTGCGCGAGCGGTCTGCGGTGCTCGCGCCCGGTGTGTACGACGGGTTGTCGGCGTCGCTGACGGCGGGCGCCGGATTCCGCGCCGCCTACATGTCGGGCGCTGCCGTGGCCGCCGCGAACGGGCTGCCGGACATCGGGCTCGCCACGCAGACCGAGATGGTGCGTCAGGCCGGGCTGCTCGCAGGGCTGTTGGACATCCCGCTGATCGCCGACGCGGACACCGGGTTCGGCGACATCACCCACACCTACCGGACCGTCCAGCTCTACGAAAGCGCCGGGGTCGCCGCGATCCAGCTGGAGGACCAGGAGTTCCCCAAGCGCTGCGGACACCTCGACGCCAAGCGCGTAGTGGATGCCGGGGAGTTCGCCGCGAAGATCGAGGCGGCGGCCGAGGCGCGCCGCGACCCCGACACCGTTCTCATCGCCCGCACGGACTGCCGCGCCACGGACGGCTTCGACGAGGCCGTGCGCCGGGTGAACCGGTACGTGGAGGCGGGCGCGGACATCGTGTTCGTCGAGGCGCCGCAGACCGTCGAGGAGGTGCGGCGGGTGCCGTCCGAGGTCGACGCGCCCGCGCTCTTCAACCTCGTACCCGGCGGCAAGACACCCGACGCGGGGCTCGACGTGCTGCGCGAGGCCGGCTACGCGCTGGTCATCATGCCCCTCCTCAACGTCGGCAGCGCGGCGGCCGCGATGCGCGGCGCCCTGGCCCGTGCCGCCCAGGGCGACCTCGACACTTCCGGGCAGCTGCCGGTGCGCGGGTTGTTCGAGTCCGTCGGGCTCGGGTTCTGGGAGGACCTGCGGGGCCGGTACGACAAGGAGGCAGGACCCCGCGCCTGAACGCCCCGGTTCAGCCCACCGGGCGGGTGGCGGCCGCCACACCGTCCGGCGCAAGGCGTTCCCGGATGCCGTCGAAGTGCGTACGCATCGCCGCCGCCGCGCGGGACCCGTCCCCCGCGGCCAGGGCGTCGACGATCGCCTTGTGGTGGGCGGCGGTGATGGCACCCACCTGGTGGCTGTCGCCGATGTCGTCGCGGACCTGGTCCATGGCCGCCCAGAACGCGTCGAGCACCTCGCTGAGCAGGTAGTTGTCGAGTGAGCGGTAGAGCGCCACGTGGAAGGCGCGGTCCGTGGCCCGTGCGACGCGCCCCGTCTCCGCCTCCTTCTCCATGTCCGCGACGATCCCGCGCAGCGCGTCGAGGTCCTCAGCGGGCACGGACGCCGCCACACTCTCGATCAGGCCCGCCTCCAACGCCTCGCGCACCCGCATGAGTTCGTACAGGCTCGGCTCGCCGTTGCGGTGCCGCACCGCCGCGCGGAAGGCGAGGCCCTTGACGAAGGGGTCGAGGGAGAGCGAGCCCACGAAGGTGCCGGAGCCGCGCCGGATCTCGATGACCTGCAAGGCTTGCAGCGCCTTGAGCGCCTCGCGCAGCGAGACCCGGCTGACGTCGAAGAGCTCCGCCAGCTCGCCCTCGGGCGGCAGCGGGCTGCCCGGCGCGAGACCGCGCTCCAGGATCAGCTGCTTGATGCTCTCCTGCACGTCCGCGGTCAGCGTGGAGCGGGCCACCGACGACTCCTTCCGATCGGCCGGGCGCGACGACCCGGTGTTGCTTCCCGGCACTTGTGCCGGGTGTGACTTACGACGCTCTTGACCTGTGGCGCCCAGCTGAGTCTATGGTGACGCCTGACGTAAGACATCTTACGTCTTACCTCGTGGCCGATCGTCGGCCACACCTCCGCAGCAGCACTGGAGCAGCCGCAATGCCTCTCACCAGCCCTCTCCGCGGGGTCGTCCCGCCCGTCTGCACGCCGCTCGACGCGCGGGGCGACATCGACACCGCCTCCCTGGCCCGGCTCGTCGAGCACCTCATCGACGGCGGCGTGCACGGCCTGTTCGCGCTGGGCTCGACGAGCGAGGTCGCCTACCTCACCGACGCGCAGCGCGCCACGGTCCTGGAGACGGTGGTGCGCGCCGCCGCGGGCCGGGTGCCGGTGCTCGCCGGCGTCATCGACACCACTACGCCGCGCGTCCTCGACCACGCCGCCAGGGCCGCTGAGCTGGGCGCCGACGGGCTCGTGGCCACCGCGCCGTTCTACACGCGCACGCACCCGCTGGAGATCGCCCGGCACTTCCGGCGCATCCGCGCGAGCGTCGACCTGCCGTTGTTCGCGTACGACCTGCCGGTGTCGGTGCACAGCAAGCTGTCCGCCGCGCTGCTGCGGGAGTTGGCGCAGGACGGCACCCTGGCGGGCGTCAAGGACAGCAGTGGCGACGAGGGCGGGCTGCGCCGTCTGATCGTCGAACTGGGCGGCAGGCACGGCCGCGGGACCGGACCCGCGCCCGACTTCAGCATCCTCACCGGCTCCGAACTCACGGTGGACGCCGTCCTGTTGGCGGGCGTCGACGGTGTCGTGCCGGGCATCGGGAACGTGGATCCCGCCGCGTACGTACGTCTCTACGAGGCCGCCCGCGCCGGTGACTGGGAGCTGGCGGCCAAGGAGCAGGAGCGGCTCGTCGAGCTCTTCGGCATCGTCGATGTCGGGCCGGAGGAGGACATGGGGCGCAGCTCGTCGGCGCTCGGCTCCTTCAAGGGCGCCCTGCGACTGCTCGGTGTCATCGACAACGGCGACACCGCGTTCCCGCAGATCCAGCTGAGCGAGGCGTCCGTCGAGAGCATCGCCGTGCGCCTGCGGGCCGCCGGGCTCGCGCCGGTCGAATGAGCGCCGCATCTGGTCCCGTCATCGGGCTCGACCTCGGCGGCACGAAGATCGACGCCGCCCTGGTCGGCCCGGACGGGTCCGTACTCGAACGGCACACCAGGCCAACTCCCGCCAACGATGGGCCCGTTGCCGTCCTCGACGCTCTCGGCGAGGCGGCGCGGTCCCTCGACCACGACGCGCGGGCCGTCGGTGTCGCCGCGGCCGGCGTGGTCGACCCCCGTACGGGCATGGTGACCGCCTCGACCGACACGATCCGCGGGTGGGCGGGCACGGCGCTCGGTGCCGGGCTCGCGGAGCGCACCGGCCTCCCGGTCGCCTGCGACAACGACGTGCGGGCCACGGCCGGGCCCGAACTCGCCGCGCTCGGCGACGACGCCACGCTGTTGTTCGTCGCCGTCGGCACGGGGGTCGGCGGCGCCGTCGCCGCGGGTGGCCGCATGCTGCACGGGGTCGCGGGTGTCGCCGGTCATCTCGGGCACCTGCCGAGCCCCGAGGCCGCGGGCCTCCCGTGCACCTGCGGCGCGAGCGGACACCTGGAGGCCGTCGCCTCTGGGCCCGGCATCACGGCCCTGTACGAGCGGCTCACCGGTCGGTCCGTCGACCGCTTGCAGACGGTCGCCGAGCGCGCGGCGGCCGGGGACGACGACGCGGTCCGCGCGATCACGATCGGCGCGACGGCGACCGGGCGCGCCCTCGGCGGACTCGCCAACGCGCTCGGCCCCGACCGTGTCGTGGTCGCGGGCGGCGTGCCACGGATCGGGCCGCTGTACCGGGACGCGCTGGACCGCGCCTTCGCGAGTGAACTCCTGCCTCTGCTACGGCATTTGAGGCCGCGGCCGCCGCGCAACGGCACGGACGCGGCCGTACTCGGCGCCGCCGCGCTCACCGCGACCGCGCCCCTCCACCACCCCCGACACCAGAAGCAGAACCTCTGATGAATACCAGCACCCCCTCCCCCACTTCCCCCACCGACCTCGCCGAAGCCCTCGCCGGCCGGCTGATCGTGTCCTGCCAGGCCCCGCCCGGCGACCCGATGCGCGAGACCTCCACCCTCGTGCGCCTCGCCCGGTCCGCCGCCGCGGGCGGCGCGGCCGCCGTCCGCGCCAACGAACCCGAGGTGGTGGCCGCGATCCGCGCCGCCGTCGACCTGCCCCTGATCGGCCTCTGGAAGGACGGCGACACCGGCGTCTACATCACGCCGACCGTCCGGCACGCCGTGGCGATCGCCGAGGCCGGTGCCGACGTGGTCGCGATCGACGCCACCGACCGCCCGCGCCCCGACGGCAGCACCTTCGCCGCGGCGGCCGACGCCGTGCACGCGGCGGGCGCCCTGGTGATGGCCGACGTCGCGACGTTCGACGAAGGTGTCACCGCAGCGGCCGAGGGCGCCGACCTGGTGTCCACCACGCTCTCCGGCTACGTCCCCGGCACCCCGGTTTCCCCGCAGCAGGAAGGCCCTGACCTCGACCTCGTCGCCGCGCTCTCCGCGGCGCTCGATGTCCCCCTGGTCGCCGAGGGCCGCATCCGTACCCCGCAGGAGGCCGCGCAGGCACTCGCGCGCGGCGCCCACAGTGTCGTCGTCGGCACAGCCATCACCGCACCCACCGCCCTGACCGGGCAATTCGTCGCAGGACTCACCCAGCGCTGACACATCACCGCCCGCGGCCCGTGCTCAATGCCGAGGCGGTCCGACATCATGGAGACATCGTGCGCCACACAACCCACGACACACGTCCCTGGTACCGCGAGGTGACCGGTACCCAGTGGAAGTCGTTCTTCGCCGCCTGGGTCGGCTATGTCCTGGACGGCTTCGACTTCGTCCTGATCACCCTCGTCCTCACGGAGATCAGTGACGACTTCGGGCTGAGCACGGTGGAGGGCGCCAGCCTGGTGTCCGCCGCGTTCATCACCCGGTGGATCGGCGGCGCCGTGCTCGGCGCCCTCGGCGACCGCTACGGCCGCAAGCTCTCGATGGTCATCAGCATCCTGCTGTACTCCATCGGCACCTTCGCCTGCGGCTTCGCCTGGGACTACACCAGCCTGTTCGTCGCCCGGCTCGCCATCGGCATGGGGATGGCGGGCGAGTACAGCGCCAGCGCCACGTACGCCATGGAGAGCTGGCCCGCGCGGCTGCGCAACCGGGCGAGCGGGTTCCTCATCTCCGGATTCTCGGTCGGTTCGGTACTGGCCGCCGAGGTGTACAAGTGGGTGGTGCCGACGCTGGGTTGGCGGTGGATGTTCTACATCGGGATCATCCCGATCGTGGTCGCCCTGTGGCTGCGCCGGGCGCTGCCGGAGGCCGCCGAGTGGAGCGAGACGGTCGAGCAGCGGGCGACGAAGCCCAACCCCTTCCGCCCGCTCTTCGCGACGACCAACACCGTCCTGGCGGTGGCCGCGACGATCTCCCTCTTCGCCGTCTTCACCCCCATCGGGGCGGGGTACGTGCCCGTGCTCGCCGTCGTCGCGGGCGTCAGCCTCATCGCGCTCGCCGCGCAGCTGGGCGGGCGCCGCAGCTGGCCGCTGTACGTGGCGATGACCGTGACGGTGTTCTTCGCGTTCCTCTACACCTGGCCCATCCAGGCGCTGCTGCCGACGTACCTCAAGTCGGATCTCGGCTACTCCCCGGACCAGGTCAGCAACGCGATGTTCTTCGCGGGCTTCGGCACGATGGCGGGCTGCTGGCTGGCCGGGTTCGTCGGCGACTGGATCGGCACGAAGAAGGCGTACGCGCTCACACTCATCGCCTCGATGGTGTTCGTCTTCCCGGTGTTCGCGGTCAAGGACAACCTGCTCCTGCTGGGCTCGCTCCTGTTCGTGCTGCAAGGGCTCAGCTTCGGCATCTCCGGGCTGCTGCCGCGCTACATCGGCGGCCACTTCCCCACCGAGAACCGGGCGGCCGCGCTCGGCTTCACGTACAACGTGGGTGCGCTCGGCGGTGCCGTGGCCCCGGTCCTGGGCGCGTCGCTGGCCGACGGGATGCCACTCGGCCGGGCCTTGGCCGTCCTCACCTTCGCGGGCACCATCATCGTCGTCGCCCTCGTCGGCCTGGACGTCCCGGCCCGCCTGAACCGCCTGACCGACCCGGACGCGACACACGACCACCTGGCGGTCGACCTGCCGGCGCCGGTGGCCGACACCCCGCAGCCGAACGGGGCGGGCAAGGCCTGAGGGACCGGGTGCGCCGCCCCGTCACCACCAGGCGCGGCGCACCCGCAGGCTTCCGGTGTCCACGCACCCGACACCGTTGACGACCTCCTCGGTGTCCAGGCTCCAGCCGACGACGCCGTTGCCCTTGCGGCCGAGTTCGATGAGGCGCTGGGACGTGTTCCGGGTGCCTTCCTGCACCTGGCACTCCAGGACCGACGTCCACGCCTTCCCGTCGACCGCCGACCCGAAGGCGAGCAGCGGCAGGACGACGACGGTCAGCGCCAGCGACACCCACTGCTCGGCTGCGGCGAACCGGCCGAGCCACCGCCCCGGCACGTAGTCGTCCTGGTGGTGCCTGCGGCCGCGTCGCCCCGCCCGGTACTCCACGACGACCCCCTGCCGCAGCCCGTACGCCACGATCCCGGTGCCGAGGCCCCACCAAGGCCCGTAGAAGCAGGCGGCGATGATCCCCACGGCGACCGGATTGACGACGGTGAGCGCCACCCGCCGCGCCGCCTGCGCCACCCCGCTCCCCTTCGGGACGGCGCCGCGCGCGGCGAACAGGGCGAACACGACGCGGGACACCACGACGCCGAGCACCGACCCGAGTGCGGGTTCGGTGAGCAGCATGCCGATGAGCACGTCGGGCCAGTTGCTCAGCTCCATCCCGACGAACACATCGCGAGCGGGCTCGCCACCGCCGACCGTGTAGGCGACCTTCACGGCGGGGATCGCGAGGGCGAGCGCCAGCAGGAGCGTGTGCCCCGGCCCGCCCTTCTGGTCGAGGGACCGCTCCTGCGGTGTGGGCGGGTGTTCGTCGCGTACGGCGGTGCCAGGCATGCGGGCCATGAAACAGGGGCGGGCCCGTCGAAGGACGGCGCCACGCGCCCCGGACACCCCTACGGGGCGGTCCGGTAGCATCATCGGCATGTCTGCTGCTTCGTGCGCGGCCGCTTGCGCCGCGGTGACGAGGACGCTCCGCTAGCGCGGGGCGTCCCTCTCACTTCTGCTTTCTGTTTTTCTGCGGAACGTCCCGTCGCTCCTCGGTCGAACCGGAGCGGCGCGTTTGTGCTGCTCGGAATCTCCTCTGGGCAACGGAGCACTCTGTGTTTTCAGGCAATCCCTTTTCGCGCGGGGGCAGTTCGTCCCCGGTGCGTGCGTGGCTGGTGCTGTGCTGCATGGCCATGCTGCAGTTCTTCATCGCGGTCGACGTGACCGTGGTCAATGTCGCCCTGCCCTCGATCGGCGCCGACTTCGGCGTCGACGGGCACACCCTGACCTGGGTCGTGGTCGGGTACACGATCACCGGCGGCGGTCTGCTGATGCTGGGCGGTCGGCTGGGCGACGTGCTGGGCAGGCGCCGCGTCCTCCTGCTCGGCACCGCGCTGTTCGGCGCCGCGTCCTTGCTGGCGGGTCTCGCGCCGTCGTTCGCGGTGCTGGTGGCGGCCCGGCTGCTCCAGGGCGCCGGGGAGGCGATCGCGCTTCCCGCGGCGATGGCGGTGATCGTGCTTCTGTTCCCCGAGGGGCCGCGCAGGTCGCGGGCGCTGAGTGTGTGGGCGGCCGTCGCGAGCTGCGGCCTCGTCCTCGGGTTCGTGGTCTCCGGTGTCATCACCGAGCTGCTCGGCTGGCGGTGGATCTTCCTGGCGTCCGTACCGTTCATCCTGATCGTGTTCGCCGCGGCGGTGTTCCTCGTGCCGGGCGAACGGCCCGCAGGGCGCGCTCCTTTGGACCTTCCCGGTTCGGTCCTGCTGATCGCGGCGCCGTTGCTGTTCACCCTCGGCGTCGTCGAGGCGGGGGCGGCGGACGGCACCCTGCCCTGGCTGCCGCCGGTGGCGCTGGGCGGCGCGGTGGCCTCCGGCATCCTGTTCGTCAGGGTCGAGCGCCGGTCGCGGAATCCGCTGGTGCCGCTGCGGTTCTTCCGCAACCGGCCGCGCGTCCTGGCCAACGCCGCCACCGCACTGCTGAGCGCTGCGCTGTCCACATCGTTCCTGCTGTTCACGTACTACTTGCAGGACCGGTTGGGCGCCGGACCGCTCCAGGCCGGGCTCACGATGCTGCCGCTGGCGGTGTCCCTGATCGCGGCCTCCGTGCTGGTGCCCCGGCTGCTCGGGCGCTGGGGCGCCCGGGTCTGTGTGCTGGCCGGGATCGGCTTCACCGTCCTTGCGATGGCCGCCATCGCGCTGGTCTCCGCGCTCGGGGCGGCCGGTTGGGCGATGGTCCCGGCCATGACGCTCATCGCGGCCGGGATGGGCTTCGGGATCGTCGGGCTGCAATACGTCGCGGTGACCGGCGTGACCGAGGACGACGCCGGTATCGCCTCCGGCATCCAGCGGGCCGCCGACCAACTCGGCGGATCGACCGGTGTCACGCTCTACGTGGGCATCGGTTTTGCTCCCGCCCTCGATGGCTTCGACCCGTTCCTGGCGAGCAGCTGCCTGGCCGTCGCCGGACTGGCGGCGGCCGGCGCCATCACGGGACGGATCTCCGCACCCGCCGCGGTGACGGAGTAGCCGACCGGGGCCCGGGGACCACGCGCTCCCCGGGCCCCTGCTTCACCAGACCGGCCGGAGCGGCGGAATCGCGTCGCCCGCCAACGTACGGACGATGGCCGCGAGTTCGGCCCGGGGCAGCTCCCGACCGGCCTCACGGAGCCGCCCGGCCAGCTGCGCCTCCAGCTCGTGCAGGATCCCTCCGGCCACCGCGAGGTGCTTCATGGCCTTGTCGGTCAGCACGACGAGCTTGCGGCGGCCACCCGCGGGATGCGGCTGCCGTTCCACGTACCCCCGCTTCTCCAGGTCGTCGATGATCTGGCCGGCGGCCTGCTTGGTGACCCCGAGCCGCTCGGCGAGCTCACTGCTGGTGGCACCGGACCCGCGCAGCACCTGGAAGACCAGACCGTGCACAGGACGCAGGTCGGAGTAGCCGGCGGCGTCCACACGGCTGACGAACTCGGTGAGGACCAACTGGAAGGCCATCCCGAGCAGGAAGGTGAGTTCGGTGCGCTCGAGCGGGTCACGGGTCTCCATGCCCTCATCTTGACACACCCGAATAAAGCCCCTTTACTCGTCACGAGTAAAGGGGCTTTACACACTACGGGAGGCGTCATGAACGTGGTCAGCGAGAGCGAGCAGCGGACGACGAGGACCCCCGCCGGCGCGACGGTCGGTCTGGCCGCGCCGAGTCAAGGGAGCACCGAAGTCGCCACGTGGCGGGTGGAGTTCGGAAGCGGGTCCGGCACTCCCGTGCACATCATCGACCGCGAACAGGTCTGGATGCCGCTGACCGGCGAGTTCGCGGTCGAGGTGGAGGGCGGGACCGGTCGGGCCACGGCGGGACAGGCCGTCATCGTGCCCGCGGGCACGGTGCGGCAGTTGACGGCCGTGGGCGGCCCGGCGCAGGCGCTGGTCGCCATGGCGGTCGGTGGCAAGGCGATGCTGCCCGGCAGCGAGGACCGGATCCCGCTGCCCTGGGCCGAGTGACCGCGGCTACACGTCGATCACCAGGTCCTCCCGCGGTGTCGAACAGCACAGCAGGATCTTGTTGTTGGCGATCTCGCGGGGGCGGATGCCGCCCGTGTGGTGCATGTCGACCGAGCCGGACAGGAGGGTCGTCTTGCAGGTGCCGCACATGCCCCGCGCGCAGGATGCGGGCAGCGTGATGCCCTCGCGGGCGGCGGCCGCCAGGACGGGTGTCTCGGGGTCACATTCGATGGTGCGTCCGGTGCGGGCCAGTTGGACCTTGAAGCCGGTGCCGACGCCGGATTCGGGTTCGGCTGCCGGCGGCGGCTCGAACGTGAAGCTCTCCTCGTGGTGGTGGGCCATGTCGAAGCCCTCGGAGGTGAGCATCCCGCGTACGGCCTCCATGTAGCCGGCCGGGCCGCAGGTGAACACCTCGCGTTCGGCGAAGTCGGGGGCGAAGGACCGCAGCACCTGTGCGTTCAGCTGCTCGTCGTGGTCGTCGAGGAGGTGGCGTACCCGGAAGTGGGGGGACGCGGCCGCGATGAAGTCGAGTTCCCGGCGGAAGATGATGTCGTCGAAGGTGCGGGCGCTGTGGACGAAGGCGACGTCCACGGGGTGGGCCAGGTCGTACAGCGTGCGGGTCATCGACATCAGCGGGGTGACACCACTGCCCGCCGACAGGAACAGGTACTTCGGAGCGGGGTGCTGGTTGATGGTGAACCGGCCGAGGGGGCCGCGCGCCCACACGGTACTGCCGGGTGTCAGGTGGTCGTGCAGCCAGGTGGACACGTGCCCGCCGGGGACCCGTTTCACCGTGATGGTGGCGAGGTCGGGGCGGGTGGGCGCCGAGGAGAGGGTGTAGCAGCGCTCGACGGGCTCGCCGTCGATGTCCAGGCAGAGGGTCAGGAACTGGCCGGGGTCGTGGCGGAAGAGCCGCGGTTCGGTGGGGGCGAGGACGAACGTCTTCACGTCCGCCGTCACGTCGAGTATCTGCTGGCACACCAACAGGCCGTCGGCCCAGGCGGGCGGCGCTCCCGCCGCCGTCAGCGTCGCAGTCGTCATGGCCCCTCCAGGTGCGCCGTGAGCCGGGTGATGTACCAGGTGACGAAGGACTCGACCTGGGATTCGGTCGGGCTGTAGAGGCCCGGCGCGTACGCGGGGCTGCTCACGCCCAGTTGGGCCCGGGAGACGAAGACCGCGTCCTGTTCGTTGGTGGCCACCCAGACCCCGGTCAGGGTGTCGAGGTCGTAGTCGATGCCTTCCTCGGCGTCCGCGTGCACGAGCCATGTGGTGCGTACGAGGGTGCGGTCCGCGGCGAGCGGGACGACGGAGAACAGCACCGCGTGGTCCGCCGAGAAGTGGAACCAGGCGTTGGGCTGCAGGTGGAGACCGAGGTGACCGAGGCGCGCCGTCGGGAAGTCGGCGAGCAGACGGCGTACGGCGGCCTTGCCGTCGGGGGTGAAGGACTCCCCCGCGAGGTCGAGCGGTTCGCGCTCGATACGGAACCCGGTGGGGCGCTCGACCAGTTCCTCGATGGCGGCGTAGGGCAGGCCGAGGGACTCGAACGTGGCACGGGCCTCCGCGTCGGCCTTCTGGAAGCGTTCGAAGGTGGCCCGCATGCCGGGCGGCACCTCGTTCTCGGTGAAGTTGTAGAGGGGGAAGTAGCAGCGCTGGAGTTCGGGGTGGCCCGCGCAGTGGTAGCACTCGCGGTTGTTCTCCATGGCGAGCTTCCAGTTGCCGTGCTCGACGAGGTCGATCTGCTTGGCCACCTTGGCGCGCGCCAGGTTGTGCGGCGCGAGGTAGGGCTCGACGCGGGAGGCGAACTCGCCGAAGTCGGCGGGCGGTTCGGCCGCCAGGGACAGGAAGACGAGGCCGGCGACCGTGCGAACGTGGACGGATCGCAGGCCGAAGCACGAGCGGTCGAAGTCGGGCGGCTGCGACTCGGCGTGCAGCAGCGTCCCGTCGACGCCGTACGTCCAGTGGTGGTAGCCGCAGACGATGTTGCCGACCGAGCCGCGCTCGTCGTTGAGGATGCGGGTGCCGCGGTGGCGGCACACGTTGTGGAAGGCCCGCACCTCCTCGTCGTCGTCACGGACGACGATGACGGAGTACGCGCCGACGGTGAGCGTGATGTAGTCGCCGGGTTCGGGGAGTTCGGCCTCGGCGGCCGCGAAGATCCAGCTGCGGGCGAAGACGGCGTCGACGTCGAGACGGAAGAACGCGTCGCTCGTGTAGAAGGGTGCTTCGAGGCTGTGGCCGGGGATCCGGCGGGCGACGAGGTCGGCGGGGGCGGCGTGGGAGGCGGCCTCGGAGGCGGTGTCGGAGGCGTGAACTGTCATGGTGTCTCTCCGAGGACTCGTCAAACGGGCAGGCACAGGCGCAGCGCGTCGTATACGGCGGCGTGGATGTTGCGGCTGGTGACCGCGTCGCCGATGCGGAACAGCTGGTAGCGGCCCGCCTCGTTGCGGACGACGGTCTGTGCCTCGCGGGCGAGGAGTGCCTGGTGGTCGACCTCGCCGAAGTTGCGGGAGGCGGGAAGCAGTTCGGTGTACAGCTCGTCGTTGGGGAGGGTGCCGTGTTCGACGACGACGTGGTCGACGGCGCGTTCGGTCTCGGTGCCGGTGTATTCGCTGAACAGGGTCGCCACCAACCGACCGCCACCGTCACGGGCACCGCCCCCGCCCCCGTCCCGGCGCACAGAGCGCAGGCGTCGAGTGAGTGTCACGGTGACGTCGTGCTCGGTGAACGCCCGTAGATAGGCAGGGGAGTTCATGCCGCCGACGTCGGGTGCCAGCGCCCGCTCCGGTGTCACGTACTCAAGGCGGGCGCCGTGCGTGGCGAGGAGTTCCGCGGCGTCCATGGCCGGGTAGCCGCCGTGGTCGTCGTAGATCAGGACCTCGCTTCCGGCGCGCGGGCGCAGGGATCCTGACATCACGTCCCAGGTGTCCGCGACGAGCCCTTCCCCTGCGGTGAGGAAGGAGCGGTTGGGGAGGCCGCCGGTGGCGACGATGACGAGGTCGGGATGTTCGGCGAGCACGTCCGACGGTTCGGCGTACGTGCCCAGGCGCAGGTCGACGCCGAGGTGTTTGCACTCGGCGACGCGCCAGTCGACGATGCCGAGCAGGTCGAGGCGGCGAGGGTTCTGTGCGGCGAGCCGGATCTGTCCGCCCGCCTGGTCGCCCGCTTCGAACAGCACGACGTCGTGGCCGCGTTCGGCGAGGACACGGGCGGCTTCGAGACCGGCCGGGCCGCCGCCGACGACAACTGCCTTGCGGCGCGGCCCCGTTGCGGCCGGGACGGTGTGGGGGATCTGGAGTTCACGGCCGGTGGCCGGGTTGTGGACGCACTTGGTGTCCCCGGAGTCGTAGATCGCGTCCAGGCAGTAACTCGCCCCGACGCAGGGGCGGATGCGGTCCTCGTCACCGGAGGTGATCTTGGCGACGAGGTGCGGGTCGGCGATCTGCGCGCGGGTCATGCCGACGAGGTCGAGGAGGCCTTCGCGCAGGGCGTGCCGGGCGGTGGCGGGGTCGGCGATCCGGGCGGCGTGCATGACGGGGATGTCGAGGCGGCGGCGTATCTCGCCGGTGAAGTCGAGGAAGGGGCCGAGCGGGGTGCCCATCGACGGGATCGTCCTCGACAGGGAGGCGTCGGATTCGATGGTGCCGCGGATGGCGCTGATGAAGTCGATGCCGTCGGCGGTGAACTGCTCGGCGGCGGCGAGGCCTTCGGCGAAGGTGAGGCCGCCGGGGAGGTCTTCGTCCAGGGCCATGCGGATGCCGACGACGAAGTCGGGCCCCACGGCCTCGCGCACCGCGCGGATCACCCGGTGGGGGAAGGCCATTCGGTGCTCCAGGTCGCCGCCGTACTCGTCGTCGCGGTGGTTGGTCGCCGGGGAGAGGAAGCCGTCGAAGAAGTGGCCGTAGGACTGCAACTCGATGCCGTCCAGGCCGCCTTCCCGGCAGCGCACCGCCGCGGCCGCGTAGTCGGCGACGATCCGGTCCAGGTCCCAGGGCTCGGCGGCCTTGGGGAACGCGCGGTGCGCGGGCTCGCGCAGCGGGGAGGCGGCGACCACCGGAAGCCAGTCCCCTGTGTAGTTGCTGGTGCGGCGCCCGAGGTGGGTGACCTGGCACATGACGGCCGCGCCGGCCGCGTGCACGTCGTCGGCGAGCAGTCGCAGCCAGGGCACGATCTCGTCGCGGTAGAGCAGCAGGTTGCCGAAGGAGGGCGGACTGTCGGGGGAGACGACCGCGGAGCCGCCGATCATCGTCAGGCCGACGCCGCCGCGGGCCTTCTCCAGGTGGTAGGCGCGGTAGCGGTCCTTGGGCAGTCCGTCCTCGCCGAAGGCGGGCTCGTGGGACGTGCTGACCACTCGGTTGCGAAGGGTGAGGTGCTTCAGCCGGAAGGGCTGGAGCAGGGGATCCAGGTTCGTGTTCGGTGCGCGCACGACAGCTCCAAGGGAGACAGGGAAGCTCTGTGGCCCGGATGCAATGACCGCAAGGGCGCCTTGTTTCGCGATACGAAACAACAACGCGATGCGAGACAAATGTGCGGCGCACGAGACCGCGTCGTCAACCCCTACCGCTGCGTAATCAGCCGCGCCGGATGTAGCCCTTGCGCCACGAGATCTTTTCGCCGGCCGCCACCAGCTGTTCGGCGAGCCCGGAGATCGTGTGGTCGTTGATCCGGAACGTCGGCCCCGAGACGGTCACGGTGGCGATGACCTCGCCGTTCAGCGACCTGATGGGGGCGGACAGCGAGGCGAGCCCGATCTCCAGCTCCTCGCTGATGACGCCGTAGCCCAGTTCGCGGACCCCCTGCAACTGCTCCTTCAGGAGCGCCGGGTCCGTGATGGTGTGCGGCGTGAACTCCTCCAGCGACTGCTCGAGGACCTCGGCGGCCTCCGGCTGCGGCATGTGTGCCAGGAAGACCTTGCCCGCCGACGTGGCGTGCAGGGGCGTGCGCTTGCCGACCCAGTCGATGCTGGTGATGGCCGCGTTGCCGAGCACCTGGTCGATGCTGATGACGGCCTCGCCGTCGTAGACCGCCACGTTCACCGTCTCGCCGACGGCGGCGGCGAGCTCCTGACAGACCGGCCGGCTCAGCAGCGACAGGTCGTTGCCCTTGGTCGCGCCGCCCGCGAGTTCGACCACGGTGTAGCCGATGCGGTAACTGCCGCGCTCGCTGTCCTGCTCGACGAGGCCGCGCGCCTCCAGCGTGGCGAGCAGCCGGTAGACGGTCGACTTGTGGATGTCCAGGGCATCGGCGATCTCGGTGACGCCGGACGGCCCCTGCACGGCCAGCACTTGGAGGATCGACACCGCCCGGTCCACCGACTGCACCGACGTGTCCCGCGCGCGACCTTTGCTGCTCATACGGGGAGCCTATCCAGGAAGCGCCTGCGCACACCGGTGGCGCTCGCCCCGGACCGGCCCCGCCGGGCTCAGCCCCGCCGGGCTCAGCCCCGCTTGACCTGCCCCCGGCGCCAGGAGATCCGCGCCGCGGCCGCGAGGAGCAGACCGGCCAGGGCGGGCGTGGTGTCCTCGCGGATGCGGAAGGCGGGGCCCGCGAGGGTGACGGCGGCGACCACCGTGTCGTCCAGGGCGCGGACCGGCGCGGCGAGGGAGACGAGACCGATCTCGTACTCCTCGAACGAGACGGCGTAGCCCCGTTCGCGTACGGCGGCGAGATCCTTCGCGAGGTGCTCCTGGCGGGTGATGGTGCGGGGCGTGTACCGCTCCATGCGCTTGCCCCGGGGCAGCTCCGAGGGCAGCCGCCCGTGCCGGTCCGGGGCGGGGTGGGCGAGGAAGACCTTGCCCGCGGCGCTGGCATGCAGCGGGCAGCGCCTGCCGACCCAGTCGACGCTGGCGATCGACGCCTCGCCCGCCACCTGGCCCACGGTGACCACGTCGCGGCCCTCGCGGACGGAGACGTTCACGGTGTCGCCCGCGGCCTGGGCCAGCTCCTGGCAGACGGGGCGGCTGAGCAGGAACAGATCGGTGTTCTTCGTGGCCGCGGCGGCGAGTTCGGTGAGCGGGTGGCCGATGCGGTAGCGGCCCCGCCCCGCGCCCTGTTCGACCAGGCCGCGCGCCTCCAGAGTAGCGAGCAGCCGGAACACGGTCGTCTTGTGGACGCCGAGCTGCCCGGCGATCTCGGTGACGCCGCAGGGCCCGCGCACGGCCAGGATCTGCAGGACCGACACCGCACGGTCGACGGACTGCACCGCACGATCGCGCGCTCGCCCACGGCTGCCGGTCGTCACCACAGCGCCCTCCAGCTCTCCGCCTCGGCGGCCCAACTCGCCGCCCGTAGACGTTAATTCGCGGTTGCCCGGATGCAAGAGCCTTGACGTGCCGTCACGATCAACGGCATCGTCACACCGTACTGCACATTTGTTGCGCATTGCGAAACACCAGCCCGGACATGTTCCAAGCGCCCCGCGCGCACCCCTGGAGGTGGGGCACGGTGATAGAAGCAGCACGGCTGAACAAGGTTTTCGAATCCGCCGACAACACGACGCACGCGGTGCGCGACGTGTCCTTCACCGTCGAACCCGGCGAACTCTTCGTCGTCATGGGCCTGTCCGGGTCCGGGAAGTCGACCTTGCTCCGGATGCTCAACCGCCTCGTCGAACCGACCTCGGGCGAACTCCACGTCGACGGCCGGGACTTGCTGGCGATGGACCAAACGAACCTGCGCGAGCTGCGCAACCGCAAGGTCAACATGATCTTCCAGCACTTCGCGCTCTTCCCGCACCGGACGGTCCGTCAGAACGCCGCCTACGGAATGCAGTTGCGCGGCGCCACGGCCGCCGAGCGCGAGGAACGCTCCGACTGGGCACTGCGCACCGTAGGCCTCGCCGACTGGGCCGACTCCTACCCCAGCGAACTCTCCGGCGGCATGCGCCAGCGCGTCGGCCTGGCCCGCGCACTGGCCACGGATGCCGAAATCATGCTCATGGACGAGCCGTTCAGCGCGCTCGACCCGCTGATCCGCCGGGACATGCAGGACCTGCTGCTCGGTCTGCAGCGCGATCTGCGCCGCACCATCGTCTTCGTCACCCACGACCTCAACGAGGCGATGCGGCTCGGCGACCGGATCATGGTCATGCGCGACGGCGGCGTGGTGCAGCTCGGCACCGCGACCGACATCCTCGACTCCCCCGCCGACGCCTACGTACGCGACTTCGTCTCCGACGTCGACCGCTCCCGCGTGCTGACCGCCCGCGCCGTCATGCGCGAGCCTCTGACGACGGCCGGTCTCGACGACGACCCGCGTGACGTCCTGCGCTCCCTGGCGGACATCGAGGCGGGCGCCGTCTACGTCCTCGACGCCGACGGCGGCGTCGCCGGCGTGGCCCACGACGATGCCGTCGCACGGGCCGCCGACGCGGGGCACGCCTCCCTGCGCGACAGCCCGGAGTGCCTGACCGACGCCTACGGGCGGGCAGGACCCGACACACTGCTCGTGGATCTGTTCCCGGCGGCCGGGCGGTACTCGGTGCCGCTGGCCGTGACCGATGACGACGGGCGGCTGCTCGGGGTCGTGCCCCGCGCGGCGCTGCTCACCGCGCTCTCCGCACCGAAGGCCCCCAACTCCCGCGAAGAGGCAGGCACTTCCGAAGCATCAGGCAGCTCACAGGAGGAGGTGGCCGATGCTGTTCAGCGTTGATCTCGGCACCCCGGTCAGCAAGGCCGTCGACTGGCTGACGGAGAACCTCGGCGGTTTCTTCGACGCCGTCACCACCGTGGTGACGTCCCTGGTGAACGCGGTCCTTCAGGTCCTGACCGCACCGCACATGCTGGTCATCATCGTGGTGTTCACCGTCCTCGCGTACTTCACCCGCGGCTGGATCTTCGCCCTCTACACGGTGGGCGCCTTCCTCCTCATCCAGGGCATGGGCCTGTGGATCGCGGCGATGCAGTCGCTCGCCGTCGTCGTGGTCGCCGCGGTGTTCGCGGTGGCCATCGGGGTGCCCATCGGCATCTGGGCCGCCCGCAGTCCGCTGGCCAGCGCCCTGGTCAGGCCCGTCCTCGACTTCCTGCAGACGCTGCCGGTCTTCGTCTATCTCATCCCTGCCGTCTTCTTCTTCGGCATCGGGCTCGCCCCCGGCGTCGTCGCCACCATCGCCTTCGCCGTCGCACCCTCCGTACGCCTCACCGAACTGGGCATCCGGCAGGTGGACCCGGAAGTCGTGGAGGCCGCGCACGCCTTCGGTGCCCGGCGCGGCCAGATCCTGCGCGACGTCCAACTCCCGCTGGCCATGCCCTCGATCATGGCCGGCATCAACCAGGTCATCATGCTGGCGCTGTCCATGGTCGTCATCGCCGGCATGGTCGGCGCCCCCGGTCTCGGCAGCATCGTGGTGCGCGGCATCAGCCAGCTCGAAGTCGGGATCGGGTTCCAGGGCGGCCTCGCCGTGGTCTTCCTCGCGATCTTCCTCGACCGCGTCACCAGTGCTCTCGCCACCCCCCGCATCCGACGCCGCCCGGGCCGCAGGCGCGCAGGCACGACCCCGGCGGAAGAGGTGGAGAAATCGTCCTCCGCCTCTTCCACCACTCCGGTTTCCGCGTGAAGACAGGAGCTCCAGTCATGATCCGCAATCGTCGCCGCCGCATCACCTACCTCTTCGGCTGCACCGCCGCCGCGCTCACCCTGCTCACCACCGCCGCATGCAGCGGGAACACCTCGAAGGTCGACGAGGGCTCCGACGCCGACAGTGGCAGCGGCTCGAAGACGGTCAAGCTGGCCTACGTCGCCGGATGGGACGAGGGAGTCTCCGCGACCTTCTTGTGGAAGCAGATCCTGGAGGACAAGGGGTACAAGGTCGACGTCCGTGACCTGGACATCGCCAGCACCTACGCGGGCATCGCCAACAAGCAGGCCGACATCTACCTCGACGCCTGGCTGCCGGTCACCCATGAGACGTACTGGAAGAAGCTCGGCCCCAAGATGGAGAAGCTCGGCACCTGGTACGAGCCGGCCGACCTCAACCTGACCGTCCCCAAGTACGTCAAGGACGTCAACACCATCGACGACCTCAAGGGGAAGGCCGGCGAGTTCGGCGGCAAGATCGTCGGTATCGAGGCCGGCTCCGGACTGATGCGCCTGACCCGCTCCCCCGTGCTGCCGGACTACGGCCTCAAGAGCGAGTACGAGCTCACCGAGTCCAGCACGTCCGCGATGCTCTCCGCCCTGCAGAAGTCCATCAACAACAAGAAACCGATCGTGGTCACGCTCTGGCGGCCGCACTGGGCGTACACCAAGATGCAGCTGAAGGTCCTCAAGGACCCCAAGAAGGCCTACGGCAAGCCCGACAAGGTCCAGATGGTCGCTTCTAAGGGCTACTCCAAGGCCAACCCCGAGGTGGCCGGCTGGCTGAAGAACTTCCACCTCACGAGCAGCCAGCTCGGCAGCCTGGAACTCCTCCTCCAGAAGAAGGGGACGGGCAACGAGCAGGCCGCGGCGAAGGAGTGGATCGCGGACAACAAGCAGCTGGTGGACAGCTGGTTGAAGTAACCACCGAGAGCGCGCACGACACACGGCCCGGACCCCTGGGGGGTCCGGGCCGCGCCCTTGCACGTGGCATCGCGCCTACGCGACCTCCGCCTTGTGCGGCTTGAGCAGTTTGAGGCCGACGATGCAGGCGACGATTCCGGTCAGGAACAGCACCTTGAGGACGCCGGCCGTCTCCGTGCCGGTGGCCATGGCCCAGATGACCGTGAGCGCGGCACCGGACCCGCTCCAGATCGCGTACGCGACGCTGATCGGGATGTGCCTCGTGGCGAAGGCCAGCGTGGCCATGCTCAGGGCCAGGCCGACGAAGAAGACGACGGACGGGACGACGTTGGTGAAGCTGTCGCTCGCGCCCAGCGCGGTGGCCCAGACGGCTTCGAGACCGGCGCTGATGAACAGGATGACCCACGGCATTCAGCTCACCGCCTTCAGGCCGATGACACAGCCGATCAGACCGGCCAGCAACGCCGTACGCAGCGGGGTCAGCTTGTCCTGTCCCCGTACGGCGGCGATCAGGACCGTCAGTACGGCGCCTATGCCGACCCACACCGCATAGGCGGTGCCGACGGGCAGCGACCCCATGGCATAGGCCAGGCCCGCCATGCTGAGCACCAGGGCGACGACGAACAGCACGGTCGGCCTGGTGCGCTTGAAGCCCTTCGACGCACCGAGCGCGGAGGCCCAGACGGCCTCCAGCACTCCTGATGCGATCAGTACGATCCACGCCATCGCGTGACCTCCCAATCGTTTTCGTACGAGTGTGCTGAAACAAGATATAGCACGTTCCCGCACGACTGTGCGACTATGGGGTCATGCCCCGCACCCTTGACGCGGTAGAACGCAATCGCCTGGTCTCCCAGGCCGCCTGGACGGTCCTGGTCCGCGACGGCATCCCGGCGCTGTCCGTCCGCAAGGTCGCCGCCGAGGCCGGACTGCCGCCCAGTTCACTGCGGTACACCCTGCCCACGCAGGCCAGCCTGCGGATCAAGGCCTACGAGATGGTCGCGGAGCACACCACGACGCGGGTCGCCGCGATCCCCGAGGACGACGACCAGTGGACCAGGAAGGTGCTCATGGAGCTGCTGCCGCTCGACGAGCAGCGGCGCCTGGAGATGGAGGTCTCCCTGATCCTGGGCACAGCCGCGATGACCGACCCGGCCCTGCGCCAGACCCACCGCGCCGTGCACCAGACCCTGCGCGACGTGTGCGAACGGGCCGCGCGGACGCTGCCCCTGCGGGCCGGTGACGTCCCCGTCGAGGCCGCGCGGCTGCACGCCATGCTCGACGGCCTTGCCCTGCACCTCGTCCGCCAGGAACCGGACGACGACACCGAGTGGGCCGTGCGGGTCCTCGACACCCACCTCGCCCAGCTCAACGGGGAACGGGCCAGGTCCTGACGGACCAGGTCGTGGCGGACCGAGCCCGTCGGGCAGTCCCGTTCTCGACGACCGTTACGGCGCCTCGCGCAGCCGAAGCAGATACACCGCGGTCAGCGCCACGGCGCGGTCCTCGTCGGCCGACAGCTCGACGAGGGCGCGCGTCGCCGTCGTTCCCGGGATTCCGGCCAGCGCCTGCGTGAGTCGGCCGCGTGCGGGCGCCTCGGTGGCGGCGTGGGCGAGGCGGTCGACGAGCGCGGTCGCGATGCGTTCCGCCGGTGCGGTGTCGCTCGCCAGCACGCTCAGCGCATCCGCCGCGTCGGTGTCGTTCCTGCCCGCCACGATCATGTCGATCAGCTCCGGGACCGCGTCGGCCGCTCCCCGGTTGCCGAGCGCCACGGCGGCGCGCCCCCGGACCACGGCGTCGGCGCTCGCGAGGGCGTGCCGCAGCTCCGCGGTGGCCGCGTCGCCCGGCAGCTCGGTGAGGCACTGAGCGGCCCGCTCCCGTACGGCGGGCACCGGCGAGCCGAGCGCCTCCACCAGCAGCGGCAGACCGTCGGCGCCGCCGGAGCGCACCAGCGCCCAGCGCAGGGCCCCGGCGACATTCGTGTCCGTCTCGCTCAACACGGCTTCGACCAGGGCCTCCACGGGCATCGCGTCCTGGCCGCCGGACGAAAGGGCCGCGCGCTGCCGGGCGTCGGCGCTCTTCGAGCTCAACGCCTGTAGTAGCGCGACGACTTGGAGGACTTCCTCCCAGTCTCCGGGGCCCGCGGCGTCGATCCGGTTGAGCCGCGTGAGCAACTCGGTCTCGGCCGCGATGCGTTCACGCGTCTGCCGGATGAGATCGCCGACGAGCGCCGAGGGCGTGAAGTCCGGCTCGTCGAGCGCGCGCCCGATCTCGCGCAACGAGAGCCCCAGTGACCGCAGGCTCTCGATGTGGAAGATCCGCCGGATGTCGTCGCCCGAGTACTCCCGATAGCCGGAGCCCGTGCGTTCCGAGGGCCGCACGAGCCCCAGCGTCTCGTAATGCCGGAGCATGCGGGCACTGACCCCGGACCTCCGCGCCACCTCACCGATCAACACACTTCATCGTCCACCACGGGAGCCCCGCCTAGGGCCACGACGCGCTTCGCCTCCTCGATCGCGAAGCCGAACCCGGTGTCCGGGTCGCGCAGCACCTGTTGCGTGGCGAGCGCGTGCGCGCGCACGTCCGGGTCGGAGGATGTCGCCGCGGTGCGCAGCGCGGGCGCCACCACGTCACCGAGCTCGACCAGAGCCCGGCCCAGGCTGAGTTGCGTCTCCCGCCCGCCCCGGCCGAGCTGCGTCGCGAGTACGGCGGCGAGGGCGGTCTTCTCGTCATCCGAACCGCCGCCCGTGCTGTCGTCCGTACTGTCGTCCGCGCCGCCGCCCGTGCCGCCGCCCGTGCCGTCGTCCGGTACGAGCACGACGGCGGCCCGCCACGCGCTGCGCGCCACCTCGTCGTCCGCGTCCGTCAACAGCTCCCGCGTGATGACCGGCCAGGCGCTCCGGTCGCCGATCTTGGAGAGCGTGTGCAGCGCCTGGCTCCGCGCCTGCGCCTTGCCCGACCGCACCTCACGCACCAGCGCGGGAACCGTGACGCCCGCCGGGTGACGGGTGAGCGCCCAGGTCAGCATGTCGCGGACGAAGAACTCCGACTCGACCGCGCACCGCTCGACGAGCCTGCCGACGAACTCCGGGTCGGGCGCCGAGCCGACCGCCATCGCGGCCCGCAGCCGCACCGACGCATCGCGGTCCGCCAGCCCCCGCAGCGCGCGCAAGGTCTCCGTGTCCTGTCCAGTGATCATGTTCGGGACCACCTCCTCGACCAGCAGTGAAGACCTTGTCACCGTGTCAAGGTCAAACGCGCAGCGGCGGCACCGCCGGGACCTCGATCGCGTTCTCGATGTCGGCGTCCGTCAGCTTGAAGGCCTCGGGGTAGGCGTCGCGGCGGGTACGGCGGTCGGGTTCGCTCGTGCGCCAGGTGTAGAGGCAGCGGGTGCACTGGAGCACGTCCCACACCCCGGGGACGGGGGACGTGGCGAGGCGGGTGACGGTGTCGGCGGGGCAGCGCGGGCACTCGGCGCCGTCAACCAGGTTGTCGTTCATGGGAGTTGACCTTTCTGGAGGGATACGACGGGCATCACGACGGGGATCGCGACGGGGATCAGTGACGGGCCGCGATCATGTTCTGAAGGCGCGTCGCCCACTCCGCCGTCTCCGGGAGGTCCTTGGCCGGGGTGGAGAAGTTGCCGCGGACGTCGGGTGCCACCGGGGTCGTCGCGTCGATGATCATCTTGCTGGTGATGCCGGCGGGCTGGGCGGCGGGCGCGAGTTCGAGGACCGACAGGTTCGGGATGACGACGACGTCGTCCTTCGGGTTGACCTTCGCCGACATGGCCCACATGACCTGCGGCAGGTTGAACGGGTCCACGTCCTCGTCGACGACGATCACCTGGGCCACGTAACCGAGCCCGTGCGGTGTCGTCATGGCGCGCATGCCGACGGCCTTGGCGAACCCGCCGTACCGCTTCTTCGTCGAGATGATCACCATCAGGCCGTGCGTGTACATGGCATTGACGGCCTGCACCTCGGGGAACGCCTCGCGCAGCTGCTTGAGCAGCGGGACGCAGGTGTTGGGGCCGACGAGGTAGTCGCACTCGGTCCACGGCATGCCGAGGTAGAGGGACTCGAAGACCGGGTTCGTACGGTACGAGACACGGTCCACGCGGACGACGGGCATCCGGCGCCCGCCCGAGTAGTGGCCGGTGAACTCCCCGAAGGGGCCCTCTATTTGGCGCTTCCGCGACTCGATGACGCCCTCGATGACGACCTCGCTGCCCCACGGCACGTCGAAGCCGGTGAGCGGGGCGGTGGCGATCGGCGCGGGCGCGCCGCGCAGGGCGCCGGCCATCTCGAACTCGCTCTGGTCGTACGCCATCGGCATGCCGGCGACGATCGCCATCACCGGGTCGTTGCCGAGGGTGATGGCGATGGGCAGGTCCTCGTCCACCTCCTCGGCCTTGTTCAGGTGGATCGCGACGTCGTGCACGGGCACCGGCTGGATGGCGAGGCGGTTCGCGCCGAGGACCTCGATGCGGTAGATGCCGACGTTCTGCTTGCCGAAGTTGTCCCGGTCCTCGGGGTCGCGGGAGACGACGGCGGCCTTGTCGAGGTAGAAGCCGCCGTCACCGTCGTTGAGGCGGAAGAGCGGCAGGACGGAGAAGAGGTCGACATCCTCGCCCTCCTGGGTGTTCTCGCGCCACGGCGCGTCCTCGCGGCGTTCGGGAGCGACGGGGAAGGCGTCCCAGCGCCGCGCGAACTCCTCGACCTGCTCCTTGACCGGCGTGTTCTTCGGCAGTCCGAGCGCGAGGGCGTGGTTGGCCCAGGAGCCGTGCACGTTGAGCGCGATGCGGGCGTCGGTGAAGCCCTTGACGTTGTCGAAGTAGAGGGCGGGAGCGTTCTCGCCGATGCGGCCCGTCGCGTTGGCTGCGGCCGCGAGGTCGGGCTCGGGCAGCACCTCTTCGGAGATGCGCAGCAGCTGGCCCTCCTTCTCCAGGGTGCCGAGGAAGCTGCGCAGATCGTCATAGGGCATGGGTAACTCCTGTGTTCTGTACGGGGGTTGCGGAGTCGGCGGCGGCGCGGGCGGTGCGGGCGGCGCGCATGCCGGCCCAGCGCTCGGCGGCCGGGGCCGGCAGGTCGAACTGGTCGAGGACCCGGGCGACGATGTGGTCGACGATGTCGTCGATCGTCTGCGGGTTGTTGTAGAAGGCGGGCATGGGCGGCACCAACTGGACGCCCATGCGGGCGAGTTCGAGCATGTTCCGCAGATGGATCTCGCTCAGTGGTGTCTCGCGCGGGACGAGGACGAGCTTGCGCCGCTCCTTGAGGACGACGTCCGCGGCGCGTGCCACGAGCCCTTCGGCGTATCCGGCGCTGATCCCCGCGAGCGTCTTCATCGAGCACGGCACGATGACCATGCCGTCGGTGCGGAACGAGCCGGAGGAGATGGTGGCGCCCTGGTCGTCGGGGTGGTGTGTCACGTCGGCGAGCGCGGACACCTGCGCCACCGACAGACCGGTCTCCAGCTCGATCGTGGTGCGCGCCCACCGGGAGAGCACCAGATGTGTCTCCACGTCCGGCAGCTCGCGCAGACACTCAAGGAGACGGACACCGAACGGGGCGCCCGTCGCCCCGGTCATTCCCACGATCAATCGCACCGGACACTCCTCACACGTCGCTGACCTGTGCTTTCACGCTAGGCGGCGGGACGGGTGCGGCAGCGGTACGCTCGGGACTCACGATGGGGAAAATCAGACAGGAACGCCCCGAGGTCCGGGATCTCGCGTACACACCGACCGTGGGGGCCCCGACCGGTGTCGAGGTGGCGGAGCTGGCCGACCTTCACGACCGCTCGCTGCGGCACGGCAACGATCCGTACGCGCCGCTGCGGCCCGTCTTCCACCAGTTGATCGGCGCCCGCGCGCGCCCGCTGCGGGTGGCCGTGGACTTTGTCGAGTACGAGCTGCGCCCGGGGTCCTGGATGTGGATCCGCCCGGGCCAGGTGCAGCGCTTCGGCCCGGATCTGGCGTCGGCGGACGGCGTGATCGTCCTGTTCAAGGCCGGTTTCCTGCCGCCGGCGATCGTCTCGGCGGCACACATGGATCCGCCGTACGAACAGCGTCCACTGACCCCGCGCGGCCGGGACGCGGAGTCGGTACGACGGGCCGTCGAACACCTCACGTACGAGTACGGGGCGATGTCCTCGCTCCCGCTGGGGACCCATGCCGAGGTGCTGCGCGCGCTGCTGTCGGTGCTGGTGATGCGCCTCGCGGCGGTTCGCGACCCGGCACCGGCCGCGTCCCGTGACACCTTCCACCGTTTCCACGCGGCCGTGGAGCGCGACCACGCGGTGACCCGCCGCGTCGAGGACTACGCGGCGGCCCTCGGCTACAGCCCCCGCACCCTGACCCGTGCCGCCCTCGCCGCGACGGGGCGTACCGCGAAGCAGTACGTCGACGACCGGGTCCTCCTGGAGGCGAAGCGGCTGCTCTGGCACAGCGGCCTGTCCGCGAAGGAGGTGGCGGGGCGGCTCGGGTTCGACGACCCCAGTGACTTCACGAAGTTCTTCCGGCTGCGAACCGGGGTGACACCGGGGGCGTTCCGGGCGGGGGCCTGAGCGCGAGGGCCTGACCGAAGGTGTCGGATCAGCGGCGGATCTCCTTGATCTTCAGCATCTTGGTGATGACCTTGTCGAGTTCGCCGTCGTCGAAGACCTTCTTCCAGTCGTCCTTGACGATGGAGTCACGGCCGTAGTCCATGGCGATCAGGCAGGCGTCGGAGAACGGGTTGTCGCCCTTGAGGGTGTTGGCGAGGGCGACCTGGGTGTGGCCCAGCAGCATGGCGCGGGCGGCCTTCTCCGGGACGCCGACGGTGTGCACGGTCTCGTGCAGCGCCTCGTTGAGCAGGGCGCCGACCATGCACGCGATGGTCTCGACGAGGGTCGGCTCCAGGACGGCGAGCTGCTTGACGGTGACCCAGTGGACGTCGACGACCGGCGCGTACATGACGCGGATGACGGCCCCGGCGAGCGCCTGCTTCTCTTCGTCGCCGCCCTCGTACGCGGCGACGACCTCCTGCGGGGCCGCGATGCCACCGAAGGTGTCGTCGACCTCGGCCTGCGTCTTGCGCTGGAGGAAGACGGACGGGTGGCACGGGTGGGCGCAGACGTAGTGCACGTCGGCGCGGGGGTGCAGCAGGCCCGCGTAGGCGGCCGCCGGGTCGAGGGTGAGGACGACGGCGCCCGGCTTCAGGAGCGGGACGAGCTGCTCGGAGACCTTGCCGAGGACGATGTCCGGCACGGCCAGGATCAGGACGTCGGCCTGCTGGGCGGCGGTCTCGGAGTCGGTCAGCTCACGGCCGAGCGAGCGGATCAGCTCCTGGCCCTTGGGGGAATTCTCGGAGAAGAGGACGGTGAAGTCGCTCTCGACCAGGTTGTTGGAGACGCGCTGGCCCATCTTGCCGGCGGCCCCGATGACGGCAACGGTCTTGTTGTTCTCGGCGGCCATGTTCATTCGCCCTTCAGGAGTGTGCTGATGCTGTGCTTGGTCCACTGGTGTTCGAGCTCGGCGGTGACATCGAAGCCACCGTCCTGCCACGGGAGCCAGTGCTCCACGATCTGGTTGACGGACGCGGGGTCCGGGGCGTGCTCGCCCACGGCGGCGATCATCGACGCGTAGTCGAGCAGGCCGGTACCGAGCGGCGCTCCGGCGTAGGTGAAGCCCACCCAGCCGTCCCTGCGGCTGAACGCGAAGTCCTTGACGTGCACGTTCACTACGCAGGGTGCGGTCAACTCCACGACCTGCGCCGGGTGTTCCAGGCGGGCCACGCAGTTGCCGGGGTCGAGGACGATGCCGAGGCGCGGGCTGTCGACGGTGCGGACGACCTCGACGAGATCGGCGGTGGCGACCTGCTCGTACGTCTCCAGGCCGAGCGTGACGCCCTGCTCCTCGTAGCGGCCGATGGCCTGCTTCAGCAATGCGACCGACTCTTCGACGCCGGGCTTGTGGTCGGCGGTGTGCAGCATGGAGCGTACGAAGGTCACGCCGAGCCGCTCCGCGATGCGGAGGTAGCGCTCCAGGTGGTCCGGGCCGATGCCGCGGGTGCCGAGTTCGAGGGTGACACCGAGGTCGGCGGCGACCGCCTTCAGCTCGGTGAGCTGCGCGGCGTCGTAGGACTCGATGGGCGCGTAGTCGCAGATCTGGAAGACCTGGCCGCCGAGCCGGTGGATGTCCCGGAGCATGTCCAGGGCCGTCATCGGCCGCGGGGCGCGCGACGAGATGCGCCAGAAGTACGCGTAGGTGCTGATGCCGTACGCCATGTCAGGCCACCTCCGTACGGGAGGCGGCGGGACCTGCGGGCTCGATCTCGTCGAGGATCTTCGCGACGGCCTCCGGGTCGTGGGCGAAGCGGCCGAGGAAGAGGCCTCCGACGGAGCCGCCGAGGCGGCTGAGCAGGCCGGGGCCGGCGCTGCCGCCGTAGATCACGGTGGAACCGGCGTGCTGGGGGCGGGAGTTCAGCCACTCTCCTAGCGCCCCGCACACCGTGGTGATGTGCTCGGGCGAGGCCGGCTCGGGCGCGCCGATGGCCCACTGCGGCTCGTAGGCGAGGACGACCGGGCCCTCCAGGCCGTAGAGCAGGCGGGCGGCCTCGGCGACGGTGCGGCGCGCGGCCTCCTGGGGCTCCACGGGGTCGAGTTCGCCGACGCACAGGACCGGGGTGAGGCCGTTGCGGAGCGCGGCCGCGGTCTTCGCGGCGACGACCGTGTCGCCCTCCCCGTACAGGCGGCGGCGCTCGGCGTGCCCGACCTCGGCGTAGCGGCAGCCGATCTCCTTGAGGAGCGGCCCCGACACCTCGCCCGTGTAGGCACCCACGTCCTCCGTGGCGATGTCCTGCGCGCCGACGGCGACGCCGCTGCGCGCGAGGATCCCGGCCACCGGCACGATCGCCGGGAAGGCGGGCAGCACGAACAGGCGGGCCGCGCCGCTGGTGACGGCCGGGTGCCTGTCCGCCAACCGCACGATGCGGCGGGACCAGTTGAGGGTCTCGTGGTGGCCGAAGTACATCTTCAGGCTCACCCCGAGCAGGACGGGGGCGTTCATCAGGCGGCCTCGTAGTCACACATCAGCTGGACCTTCGCGGCGGACGCCGACTGCTCGTCGAAGCGGTAGGTGAGCCACTCGGCGGCGAGGCGGCGGGCCAGTTCGATGCCGACGACGCGCTGGCCGAAGGTGAGGACCTGGGCGTTGTTGGAGAGGACCGCGCGCTCGACGGAGAAGGAGTCGTGGGCGGTGACGGCACGGATGCCCTTGACCTTGTTGGCGGCGATGGCGACGCCGAGGCCGGTGCCGCAGACCAGCAGCGCCCGGTCGGCCTCGCCGCGGGCGACGCGCTCGGCGGCCTCGATGGCGATGGTCGGGTAGGCGGTGTGGCCTTCGGCGTCCACGCCCACGTCGGTGACGGACTCGACCAGGTCGCTCGCCTGGAGGTCCCGCTTCAGCGCCTCCTTGTACTGGAATCCGGCGTCGTCGCAGCCGACGACGATCCGCAGCTTCTCACTCATGTCGCTTTTCCTTAAAGGGAGTTACTGGCAGGTGGCGAGCGCGCCGTGGACGGCGCGGACGATCAGGGCGAGGGAGTGGGCGCCCGCGTCCGGGGTGCCAAGCGACTTCTCGGCGTGGGGGCGGGCGCGGCCCATCTTCGGCAGCAGGTGGGCGGTGTCGCGCGCGGAGCGCTCGGCCGCGGTGGCGGCGGCGTCCCACGCGGCGGTCAACTCGGCGCCCGCGTCGACCTGTTGGCCCAGCGTCTCGGCGAAGGGCACGAGGACGTCGACCATGGTCTTGTCGCCGACCTCGGCGCCGCCGGTCCTGCGGACGCCGTCGGACGCCCGCAGGACTCCGTGGGCGACGGACGCCGGGGTCGGCCGTTCGGTGTCCCCGAGCGCGTCGCCGAGCGCGCGCAGGACGATGCCCCACAGGGCGCCGGAGGTGCCGCCCCCCTTGTCGGCCCAGGCGTCGCCCGCGGCCGTCAGCAGGGACCGGGCTCCCGCGCCCAACTCACACGCCTCCAGGGCGGCTTCGTAGGCGCCGGTCGAGCCGCGCTGCATGCCGATGCCGTGGTCGCCGTCGCCGGCGACGGCGTCGATGCGGCCGAGTTCGTCGGCGTGCGTGTCGACGGTCTCCTTGAGGAGGCGCAGCGCGTCGAGCGCGGTCGCGGCGGCCCGCCGGGACTCCTCGCTCGCCGTGTAGGCCTCGGGTCCCTCCTCGGCCTCGTAGGACTCCTCGTCCGCGGCGGCCGCCTCGGGTACGGCGCCCTTGCGGTACGCGGGGGTGTCGGCGGGGGCGGTCCACAGGGCTTCGAGGGTGTCGTCGAGCCAGGTCAGGGTGAGGGAGATGCCGGCCATGTCGAAGCTGGTGACGAGTTCGCCGACCTCGGGGTCGACGGCCGTCACACCCGCCTCGTCGAGGAGCTGCGCGACCCTGCGGTAGACGACGAACAGCTCCTCGTACTTCACGGATCCCAGGCCGTTGAGGATCACCGCGGCGCGCTGTCCGTGCGGTGTCCCGATCCCGTCGGGGAGTTCCTTGAGGAGGGTGGTGACGAGCAGTTCGGCGGCCTCGTCCGCGGTGGGGACGGGCTCCTCGCCGATGCCGGGTTCGCCGTGGATGCCGAGGCCGACGGCCATCCGGCCCTCGGGGACCGTGAACAGCGGGTGGTCGGCGCCCGGGAGCGTACAGCCGGAGAAGGCGATGCCGAAGGAGCGGGTGCGGTCGTTCGCGTGGGCGGCGATCCGTGCCACCTCGTCGAGAGTGCTGCCCTGTTCGGCGGCGGCCGAGGCCGCCTTGAAGACGGGCAGGTCGCCGGCGATGCCGCGCCGCTTGTGGGCCTCGTCGGGGCCCGCGCTGGATATGTCGTCGGTGACGGCGAACGTGCGGGTCGGTATGCCCTCGCCGTTCAGCCGCTCGGCGGCCTGACCGAAGTGCAGGACGTCGCCCGCGTAGTTGCCGTACATGAGCAGCACACCGCCGCCCGCCTGCGCCGCCTTGGCGACGCCGCGGATCTGCTGGGCGGAGGGCGAGGCGAAGACGTTGCCGACGGCGGCGCCGTGCGCGAGCCCCTGCCCGACCAGGCCGGAGAAGGCCGGGTAGTGGCCGGATCCGCCGCCGATGACGACGGCCACCCGGCCGGGGGTCTTCGCGGTGGCGCGGACCACGCCGCCGGGGACGGGGCGCACCCAGCGGCGGTGGGCGGCGACGAAGCCTTCGAGCGCTTCGTCGGCGAAGGCGGCGGGGTCGTTGTGGAGGCGGGTCATCGCTGGTTCTCCGGGAGGGACGAGGAGCTGATGGGCGCGCGGCGGGCGAGGAGGAGCATCAGCACGGCGGACAGCAGCATGAAGATGCCGACGAGGTAGAGCGGGGCGTAGTAGCCGCCCGTCCAGCCCTTGAGCCAGCCGGTGATGTAGCTGGAGGCGAAGCCCGCGATGTTGCCCGCGGTGTTGATGAGCGCGATGCCCGCCGCGGCGGCCGCTCCGGTCAGGAAGCGGGAGGGCACGGCCCAGAACACCGGCAGCGCGGCGAAGATGGCGCAGGCGGTCACGGTGATGACGGCGACGGTGGCGGTCGGCGAGCCCATGTAGAGGGCCAGCGGGATGGACACACCGCCGACGACGGCGGGGCCCGCGACGTGCCAGGTGCGGGTGCCGTGCTTGGTGGCGTGCCGGCTCCAGAAGAAGAGGACGATCGCGGCCGGCAGGTACGGGATGGCCGTGATCCACGCCTTGTCCATCACGCTGAACGTGGTGTCGTACTGCTCCTGGAAGCCGTCGATGATGGTCGGCAGGAAGAAGGCGAGCGCGTAGAGGCCGTAGACGAAGCCGAAGTAGACGACGGCCAGGGTCCAGACGCGGCCGTTGGTGAACGCGGTCTTCAGGTCGCCCTTGGCGTGCTGGTTCTCGTGGCCCGTCTTCTGGGCGTTCTCGGCGGCCAGCTCCTCGGTGAGCCAGTCCCGCTCCTCGGTGGTGAGCCACTTGGCGTCGGCGGGGCGGTCGATCAGGTAGAACCAGGCGATGACGCCCAGCAGGATCGCCGGGATCGACACGAACAGGAACATCACGCGCCAGCCCTCGAGGCCGAAGAGGCCGTGGTGGCCGATCAGCCAGCCCGCGAGCGGGGCGCCGAAGACCGTGGTCAGCGGCTGTGCGAGGTAGAAGAGGCCGAGGACCTTGGTGCGGTGGCGGCTGGGCACCCACTGGCTGAGGAAGAGGATCGCGCCGGGGAAGAACCCGGCCTCCGCCACGCCCAGCAGGAAGCGCAGTGTGTAGAGGCCTCCGCTGCTGTCCACCCAGGTGAAGAGCAGTGAGACGAGGCCCCAGGTCACCATGATCCGGGCCAGCCAGCGGCGGGCGCCGAAGCGGTGCAACGCCATATTGCTGGGGACCTCGAGCACGATGTAACCGACGAAGAAGATCCCGGAGGCGAAGCCGAACTGGGCCGCGGTGAGCGCCAGGTCGTCCCCCATCCCGTTCGGTTCCGCGAACGACACCGCGGTGCGGTCCAGATAGTTCACGAAGAACATCAGGGCCACGAAGGGGACCAGGCGGATCGAGATCTTCTTGATGGCCGACTTCTCGACGGCCGACCTCGTCGCCTTCACGGGCGGCGCGGCGGTGGCAGGCATGGCGACTCCTCGGCTCGCCGGACAGCTCTGTCCGGACTTGGGTCACGCTCGGCACGAGGGGCGAGGGCGCTGCAGCAGCTGGCTGGCCGCTCAGGTCGGGCCGATCTGCGTTTCACGCTAGACCCGATCCGCAAATTGGTCACCAATTTACCAATGTGGTGAGCGTCGCACTTGTTGCTCATGGCTGAACCCTTGACAAAGCGGGCACCGAAGAGCGTCGCGCGCGGCCGTGGAACGGTCCGGACGACCCGTCTGGTCTACTGGTGACCGTGACCAACCAGCCCTCCGACGCCGCCCCCGAGGCCGACCTCGCCCGGCTCCTGCGCCCCGTCGTACGCGAGTCGTCCGTGAGCGAGGTCGCCAAGCGCCTGCTCGACCACCTCTCCGCGGGGAACATCAAGCCCGGCACCCGGCTGCCCGCCGAGCGGCAGCTCGCGGAGGCCCTCGGGGTCGCACGCTCCAGCGTGCGCGGCGCGCTGTCCGCGCTCGATGTGCTCGGCATCATCGAGATCCGGCCGGGCTCCGGCTCGTACGTGCGCGAGGGCACGTCGGAGTTCCTGCCGCGCGCCATCAACTGGGGCCTGATGCTGGGTCAGCGCCGCACCCGGGACCTGGTCGAGGTGCGCACCTACATGGAGGGTGTCTCGGCGCGGCTCGCCGCGGAGCGCGCGGGCGACGAGGACGTGGCGCGCCTGGAGGAGCACCTGCGGCACATGCGGGAGGCGGGCAGCGACGTGAAGGCGTTCATCGACGCCGACATCGCCTTCCACCTGGAGTGCGCGAGCATCGCCCAGAACACCGTCCTGAGCGACATCCTGCACAGCATCCGCGCGCTGCTCCAGGTCTGGATGGAGCGGGTCAGCGACATCGAGGGCACCGTCAGCGGCACCCTGTGCGAACACGACGCCGTCCTCAAGGCGATCCGCGACCGGGACCCCGAGGGCGCGGACCGGGCGATGGCCGAACACATGCGGATGGCGAGCGCCCGGCTGCGGGAGTCGGTGGGGGACGAGCCCCCACAGGGGTGAGACCGGGGTGTGCCCAGGGCGAGACCGGGGTGAGGCCGGGGTGAGACCCGGGGTGAGTCACGCCTGTCGAGGCGTCGCCAACTTCCGCAATGCGGGCAACAGTTGGTCGCCCACGCGGATGGTCTCCTCCCGGTAGGGGGTGTCGGACAGGACGAAGTGGGAGATGCCGAGCCTTCGGTAGTCGTGCAGCGCCGCCGCGACCTCGTCGGCCGAGCCGACCAGCCACGTGGTGCCCGCTCCCCCGCCGCCGAACCGGCCCGGTGTGGTGTACAGGCAGCGGTCCAGCACCTCGCCACGCTCGGCCAGGTCGAGGAGCCGGCGCTGGCCGACGGCCGTACGGCGGTTGCCCGTCCAGGTGGTGTCACCGGCACGCTCGGCCATCTTCGCGACCTTGCGCTCGGCCGCCTCCCACGCCTCCTCGCTGGTGTTCCGGACGACCGTGGTGATCCGCAGGCCGAACTCCAGCGGGGCGTGGACGCGCCCCTCCGACTCGCTCAACTTCCTTAGCCGGTCGATGCGTTCGGCGATCCCGTCGAGCGGTTCGCCCCAGAACAGCTGGACGTCGGCCTCGGCCGCCGCGACCCGCTCCGCGGCCTCGGAGGCACCGCCGAAGTAGAGCCGCGGATGCGCGCGGCCCGGCACCCCGTACGGGCGGGGAGAGACCGTGGAGTGGCTCACCTGGAAGTGCTCGCCCTCGAAGGTGACGTCCTCCTGCGTCCACAGCCGCCGCACCAGGTGCAGGAACTCCCGGGTGCGCGCGTACCGCGCGGCGGGGTCGACGTTCGTGTCACCGTACGCGGCCGGGTTGTCCAGGCCACTGACGATGTTGACGAGCACCCGCCCCTGGCTGAGCTGGTCCAAGGTGGCCGCCGCACTCGCGAAGTTGGCCGGCCGCCAGTACCCGGGCCGGATCGCGATGAGCGGCTTGAACGTGGTGGTCCGCGCGGCGAGCGCCGTCGCCACCGTGAACGTGTCGGGCCGCCCCCAGCCGGTGCCCAGCAGGGCGCCGCCCCAGCCGTGCTCCTCGGCGGTGCGGGCGAGCCGCGTGGAGAACTCGATCGAGCCCCAGCCCGCCCTGGTGTCGTCGCCGCGGTGTCCCGGCTCGACGGTGTTGGGGATGTACCACAGGAATTCCTCGCTCGCCGTCATCGCGCCTCCGGTTCCACGCCAGTCGCCTTGCCATGGGCCTGCTCCGCCGCGGCGCCCTCCAGTGCACTCTCCAGAGCACCCCCCAGGGCACTCTCCGTGGTCTCGACGCCGAGCTGCCGCAGCAGCCGGTCGCGCAGGGCCGCGGCCTCGGGGTCGTCGCGCCGGCGGGACACCGGGAGGCGTACCGGGAGGTCGAGGGCGATCCGGCCCTCCTCCAGGAGGACCACCCGGTCGGCGAGGGCGATGGCCTCGTCGACGTCATGGGTGACCAGGAGCACCGCGGGCCGGTGCCGCTCGCACAACCGCCGGAGCAGCCCGTGCATCCGGATCCGGGTCAGCGCGTCGAGCGCGCCGAACGGTTCGTCCGCGAGCAGGAGTTGGGGTTCGCGGACGAGGGAGCGGGCGAGCGAGACACGCTGCTGCTCGCCGCCGGACAGCTCGACCGGCCACGCCCGCTCGCGCCCTTCGAGGCCGACCTCGGCGAGTGCGGTGCGCCCGCGCTCCACCGCGTCAGGACCGTCGAGGCCGAGGACCACGTTGTCAAGGAGGCGCCTCCAGGGCAGCAGCCGGGCGTCCTGGAACACCACGGACACGTTGTCGGGTGCGATCAGCTCGCCCCCGCCCGGCACGTCGTGGTCCAGCCGGGCCAGGGCCCGCAGCAGCGTGCTCTTGCCGGAGCCGCTGCGGCCGAGCAGGGCGACGAACTCCCCGTCGGCGATGGAGAGTTGCAGCCCGTTCAGTACGTCACGCCCGCCGAGGGTGCGGACGAGTCCTTCGATGCGTACGGTGGCGGCCCGCGCGGCATCGTCGTGCCGCAGCACGGGGTTCAGCCGGCCAAGGTGCGTCGCCATGTCAGCGCCTTCCTCTCCACGAGCCGTACCAGGGCGTCGGAGACGAGGCCGAGCACTCCGTACACGACGAGCCCGACGAGGATCACATCGGTCTGTCCGTACGTCCGTGCCAGCTCCATCATGTAGCCGATGCCGCTGGTGGCATTGACCTGCTCGACCACGACGAGGGCGAGCCACGCCCCGGTCACCGCGAACCGCAGTCCGAGCAGGAAGCCCGGAAGTGCGCCCGGCAGCACGACGTGGCGGATGAACCGGGTACGCCCCAGGCGGACCGTCTCGGCGAGTTCGACGTAGCGGCTGTCGATGCCGCGCAGCCCGTTGTGAGTGTGGATGTAGATCGGCACGAACACACCGAGCGCGATGGTGACGACCTTCATCGACTCGCCGATGCCGAACCACAGGATCAGCAGCGGGATCAGGGCCAGTGAGGGAATCGACCGCTTGATCTGCACGGGCCCGTCGACGAGCCCCTCGCCGATCCGGCTCAGCCCCGACACGAGCGCGAGCGCGAGCCCGGCCAGCACGCCGAACACCAGGCCCAGCAGGGCTCGTTGGGCGGAGATGGCGAGGTTCGACTGGAGCCTGCCGTCGGCGATGAGGTCACCCGCCGTACTTGCGATGACCCACGGGGCCGGCAGGTTGCGCGGGTCGATCAGACCGGCGCCCGAACCGGCCGCCCACACGGCGAGCAGCAGGACCGGGCCGAGCGCCCAGCCGTAGGGCACGGGCCGCCCGGGGGCGAGCCGCTTGCGGGCGCGGGTGCGGGGAACGTGCGCCGGACGGTCTCCCGGTGCGGTCCTGGCCTCCGCGACCCTCTGGTCAACAGCCGTTGTACTCATGCCTGTTCACCGCCCCCGTCGGCCAGCGCGTCCGCGGCGACCCGCTCGTAGCGGCGGTCGAAGAGGATGCCCGCGTCGAAGCGCTTGTGCTTCTGTTCCTTCGCCAGCAGATCGACGGTCTGCTGCTGCCGCTTGATGGCCCCGCTCCAGCTGGCGGGGAAGACCGGGTGGCCCGCGTGCGCGACGAGGTACTCGCCGTCCTCGCGGCTGAGCCCCTGGTCCTTGACGTAGTAGCCCTCGATCCACTGCTTGGGGTGTGCGTCGATCCAGACCTCGGCGCGCGCCCAGAAGCGGATGAGTTCCTTGATGGCCGCGGACTTCTGCGCGTCGGCGACGGCGTCGGTCAGCGCCCACAGGTGCCCGGGATCGTCCCGCAGCCCGTGCCGGATGGTGGTGGCACCGTCCCGGCCGTACTTCGTGAGATAGCGCTTGATGTTCACACCAGCGATGGGCGCGGCGTCGACCTGGTGATTGCCGAGGGCCGTCGGAAACACATCACCGGTGCTGGCCAGCTCGACGAGCTTCACGTCCTGCTTGCTGAGCCCGGCCTTCTTCAGGATGCGCAGCACGAGAGCGCCCTGCGCCTGGCCCGGGCTGTAGGCGATCTTCTTGCCGCGCAGGTCGGAGAGCTTCTTGATGCCTGCGCCGGGCGCGATGCCCAGCTCGTAGATCGGGTCGGCGATGGGGTCCTTGCGGAACTCGGCGCCGACGAGCTTGGTGTCGAGCCCGGTCCAGTGGGCGTTGATGGACGGGATCTCGGCGGCGGAGCAGATGTCGAGGGCGTCGGCGCGGAATGCCTCGGAGCACTGCGGTCCGCCACTGATGTTGGCCCACTTCACCTTGAAGGGCAGCTTGTCGATCTGCCCGGACAGTTCGAGGGCCACCTTCAGGATCGGGGCGCCGACGGTGAGCGTGGTGTCCGCCGACACCTTGGCGGGGATCTTCTTCAACGCCACGCTCCGACTGCCGCTCGTCGAGGCCGAGTTGTTCGCGCAGGAGGTGAGCAGCAGGGCTGCGGCGAGCGAACCGACGACGGCGACGCTCCGGAATCTGGACATGGGTATGCGGGGACGGGGCTTCATTCGAGCCTTCACAGGGAGGAGGAGCGGCGACGCGGGTTGAGGACTCGCGGAACGGGCGGCGCGGCTCAACTACACACGGCGGTGGCGACGCGCATCAGATCGATGGCTCGGCGCTTGTGATACCGCTGGTCGTCGGACATGCCGCCGAAGCTAGCCAGGCCGTCGGAGGCGGGTCAAGGGCGTGGGACGCCCGGGGCAGGACTGCAACATCCCCTTCATGAAGGTTCATGAAGGGGCCATACGCGTGTCGCGTACCGACATCAGTCTCAACACCTCTTGGAGCGACCATGCGGTACGAACTGACCGACCTGCGGCTCTTCCTGGCCATCGCCGAGGCACGCAGCCTGTCCGCCGGTGCCGCCGCGGTCTTCATCACCCCCTCCACGGCCAGCTACCGCCTGAAGAACCTGGAACAGGCCCTCGGCACCCCCCTCTTCACCCGCAATTCCCGGGGAATGGAGCCCACCCCGGCCGGAGTGCTGCTGCTCGACTACGTACGCGAGGCACTGCGCACCCTGGAGCGGATGAACGACGACATGAAGTCGTTCTCGTCCGGGCTGCGCGGGCATGTGCGGCTGTGGGCCAACAGCAGCTCGCTCAACGGCTTCGTGGTGCCCGCGCTGGGGGACTTCCTGCTGGACCATCCACATGTCAATGTCGACCTCGAAGAGCGGTCCAGCCGGGACATTCTGGATGCCGTCGCCGCCCAGGAGATCGGTGTCGGAATCCTCGCGGGCGAGCTCGACAACGGGCAGGTCCGCTCCGTCCCCTTCGCCGTGGACGAACTGGTCCTCGCGGTGCACCCCGGGCACGAACTCGCCGAACGCGGCACCATCGCCTTCGGCGACGCACTGGGCTGCGATTTCGTCTGTATGAGCAGGGAAAGCAGCAATTTCACCTTTCTCGCCGACACCGCCAAGAGCTACGGCCGGAAGCTGAATGTCCGCCTTCACGTGGATCACTTCCACGCCGTCCTCGACCTCGTCGCGGCGGGCGTCGGCGTGGCCCTCGTACCGGCGCACATGCTGCGGCTGTCCGGCAGCGAGCGGCGCACGGCCACCCTCCGGCTGCGGGACCCCTGGGCGGTACGCCACCTCAACCTGGTCACGCACGCCGGTGAACGGCCCCCGGCCTTCACCTCCGCGCTGATCGAGCACCTCCTCGGTCATTCCGCGGCCGTCGAGACGCGGCGAAGGCATGGCGCCGCCTGCCTTTGAAGTGGCGTGTGCAGCCGTCTTTGCAGCCGTCTTTGAAGCCGTCTTTGAAGCCGTCTTTGAAGCCGCCTTTGAAGCCGCCTTTGAAGCCGCCTTTGATGCCGCCGAAAGCTGGCTTCGAATCTTTCCGATTCCCCGCTCAACACCCCGCGTTCTACGGTGCGTTCACATTCCGCTCCCGACACCGATTCCGAGGGGCAGCGACATGCTGAACACCGCTCTGCGCGGGGTGAAGGTCCTCGACCTCTCCCGTATTCTCGCCGGGCCCTGGTGCACCCAGAACCTCGCCGACCTGGGCGCCGAGGTCGTCAAGGTCGAGAACCCCAGGTCCGGCGACGACACCCGCGGCTGGGGCCCGCCCTATCTCGGCGACCCGGCCGACGACGCGGGATTCTCCGCCTACTTCCTCGCCTGCAACCGGGGCAAGCGCTCCATCGCGATCAACTTCGCCGCGCCCGAGGGCGCCGCGCTCGTCCGCCGCCTCGCGGCCCAGGCCGATGTCGTGGTCGAGAACTACAAGACCGGCACGCTCGAACGCTACGGCCTCGGCTCCGACGACCTGCGCGCCGTGAACCCCCGGCTCATCCACCTGTCCATCACGGGCTTCGGCCCCACCGGACCGATGGCGGGCAAGCCCGGCTACGACTACGTCTTCCAGGGCATGGGCGGCATGATGAGCTACACCGGGCGGCCGGACGGGGACCCCGGCGCCGGGCCGCTGCGCGCAGGTGTCTCCGTCGTCGACCTCACCACCGGCATGTATGCCACCTCCGCCGTACTGGCCGCGCTGCTCCAACGTGAACACACCGGCGAGGGCCAGCACATCGACCTCGCCCTCCTGGACGTGGCCGTCGCGCTCAACGCCAACCAGGGCTCCAACTACCTGGTGTCGGGCGACGTACCGCAGCGCCTGGGCAACGCACACGCCAACCTCGCCCCGTACGAGGTCTTCGCCTGCGCGGACGGGCACATGATCCTGGCGATCGGCAACGACAGCCAGTTCGCGGCGTTCTGCGCGCTCGCCGGAATCCCGCACCTCGCGCAGGACCCCCGCTTCACCACCAACGGCGCACGCCTGGAGAACCTGGAGACGCTCAGGCCCTTCGTCGCCGACGCGATGGCGGGCCGCAGCCGCGAGGAGTGGGGCGCCGAACTCGACGCCGCCAAGATCTCCTGGGGGCCCATCAACGATCTCGCCGACGTCTTCGCCGACCCGCAGGTCCTCCACCGCGGGCTGCGGATCACCGCCGAACACCCGGTCGCCGGCACCGTCCCGCTGGTCCGCAACCCGCTGCTCGCTCCCGGTTCGACCGGCGAGGTCAAGGCGCCGCCCCTCAAGGGCGAGCACTCCACCGAGATCCTCGGGGAACTCGGCCTGACCGCGGACGCGGTCGACAGCCTCGTCCGAGCGGGCGTCGTCGCCGGCGTCGCCATGTCCGCCTGACCGTCACCACGCCGCGCCACAAGACCTCTTCCCCCTTCGGCCCTTCGCGCGCCTAGGAGCTCCCGATGAACGCCCGCACCCGGCACACCCACACCTCCCCTCATTCCCACACCCACATCGACGACGACGGGGTCGCCACCCTCACCCTCACCGGCGCCAAGTCCCTGAACATCATCGGGACGCCCGCCGTCCGCGACCTCACCGACGCGATCACCGAGCTGCGCGCCCGCGACGACGTCCGCGTCCTGGTCCTCCGGGGCGCCGGAGACAAGGCGTTCATCGGCGGCGCCGACATCCACGAGATGGCCGAACTCACCCCGGACACCGCCAAGGTCTTCATCCGCGGCCTTCGTGATCTGTGCGAGGCGGTACGCGCCTTCCCGACGCCGGTCATCGCCCGGCTCTCCGGATGGTGTCTGGGTGGCGGGCTCGAAGTCGCCGCCGCCTGCGACCTGCGCATCGCCGACGAAGGTGCCCGGTTCGGCATGCCGGAGGTCAACGTCGGCATCCCGTCCGTCATCCACGCCGCCCTGCTGCCCCGCCTCATCGGTGTCTCGCGTGCCACCTGGCTGGTGACCGTCGGCGAGAACGTGGACGCCGTGACGGCCCACTCCTGGGGCCTGGTCCAGAAGCTCGCCCCGGTCGGCGGGTTGGACGAGGCGGTCGACGGCACCGCCCGGGCGCTGGCCGCCCTCGGCCCGGACGTCGTCAGGCAGCAGAAGAAGCTGCTGCGTACCTGGGAGGAGAGCCCACTGAGCGAGGCCATCACCGAGAGCGTCGAGGCCTTCGGACACGCCTTCTCGACCGGTGAGCCGCAGAAGTACATGACCCGGTTCAAGAACCGCAAGCGCGCGGGCCACGAGGGGAACGAGGAGCCCGGGGAGACACGGCGATGATCCATGTCCTGGCCATCGCCCTGCTCGTCGTGGCGTTCGTCCTCACCACCACGCTCGGCATCAACCTCGGCGCGCTGGCACTCGTCTGCACGCTCGTCGTCGGTGTCATGGCAGCCGGATTCCCCGCCGAGAAACTGGTGGCCGAGTTCCCGGGGGACGTCTTCGTCATCCTGGTCGGCACGACCTACCTGTTCACGATCGCACGGCGCAACGGCACCCTCGACTTCCTGATCAACTGGCTCGTCGGCCGGGTGGGAGCCCGCCCCGGCGTCGTCCTGTGGATCATGTTCGTGCTCACCGGTGGCCTCGCGGCACTCGGCTCGGTCTTCGCCGTCGCGATGATCGCCCCCGTGGCGCTCGCCCTGGCGGCCCGCTACCGCGTCTCCTCGACGGTCATGGGCCTGCTCGTCGTCCACGGCTGGGGCGCCGGAGTCCTCTCCCCGATCAGCGTGTTCGGGGTGATCGTGAACTCGGTGCTCGGCCAGGCCGGCATCACCGGCAGCCCGATGCGGGTCTTCATGGTCGGCGCGATCGCCAACACCCTGGCCGCGCTCGCCGTCTTCGTGGTCTGGCTGGCCCGCCGCCCGCTACGGACCGCCGGCCCGCAAGCGTCGACGGACGCCGCGACGGCCACGGGTTCCGGCCCACCGGCCTCCGCGCCTCCCGTGACGCCCGAGGACTCCCACACACCGGCCTCCGCACCTCTCGTAACGCCCGAGGACTCCCGCACACCGACCGGAACCCTCCTGACGAAGCAGTCCCGCACAGCGACAGCCTCCCGCCGCGACCGGTTCGGCTACGTCGCGACCCTCGCCGCCCTGCTCGCACTCGTCGTCGCGGTCGTGGGTTTCGGGGCACACATCGGACTCGCCGCACTCGCCTGCGCGTTCGTCCTGGCGCTGCTTCAGCCGGAGGTGTCCAGGTCGGCGCTGCGCGAGGTGCCCTGGGACGTCGTCCTCCTGGTATGCGGAGTCTTCACCTACATCGCCCTGCTGCAACGGATCGGGACGATCGACGCCGCCGCCGACCTCATCACCTCCTCGTCGACACCGACGATCGCCGTGCTCATCGCCTGCTACGTGGGAGCGGTCGTCTCCGCCTTCGCCTCGTCGACCGGGATCATCTCGGCGATCGTCCCGCTCATCCTGCCGGTGCTCGCGGTCTCCGACCTCAGCGCGGCGACGGTGGCCGCGGCGCTGGCCGTCGCGATGACGATCGTCGACGTGAGCCCCTTGTCGACGAACGGCGCACTCCTCGTGGCCAACGCATCCCCCGACGACCGCGACCGACTGTTCCGCCGACTGCTCGGCTACGGACTCTCCATGGCAGCCGTGGCACCGCTGCTGCTCTGGGCCGCCGTCGTGGTGGCACCCGCGTGACGGCATGCGGTGCCGGTCGTCCGTACGGGTGAAGACCGTGCGACTCCGACAACCGTGCCCACGAACGACACCGTCTTCCTCAGCATGAAGAAGAAGCTCGCTTCGATCCTGGGCGCGGCAGCCCTCGCCGCAGGCGCCGTCGCCACCCTCGCGCCCACGGCGTCGGCCGCGGACGGCTGCCGACACGACGGCAACCGTTACTGGTGCAACAACGTCGCCGGAGCCCCGGTGTACGGCACCATCGGCAACAACCACATCTACCCGGACCCCGGCACGGTGGTCGGCCACATGAACTCCAACCCCAGCTGGTTCTACTGCAAAATGGACGACCAGGACTGGGTCGGCGGACCGCACCCGACCCGCTGGCTGATGACGGTGGCGGACAACGGCCGCCTCGGCTTCATGAAGGACACCGACATCTACAGCGAGACGGATCCGGTACGGGACTGCTGATGACCGGGTAGCAGCACACCCGGGCCCGGCTCCACAGTGCGGCCCGGGTGCGCACCCGTACGGCGAGGATCAGAAGGGCAGAGAACCGGAGGATCAGTGGCGGCGTAAATGCGCTGCGCCCAGGCCGACTTGGCCTCGGCACCGGCCACGCCTCGACGTGGTGTGTCGCCTCCGGGTACGTGACGACGTAGAGAGTGCGCATGCGTGGGTGCCCCCGCCTGGCGTGCCGTCAGGACGACGCGGCCGAGTAGCTGAGGTCCTTGGCCGTGAGCGAGGTGGACCTCAACCTCAGCCACATCGTGCCGCGTTCGTCGGGCTCGTCGTACAGATACCCCACGAACCGCTCGTCCCACAGCGCCTCGTCCGCGCCCAGATAGCGGACCAGTTTGCGGCGGCCCCGGGGCACGTCGAACGGTACGAGTTCCGCCCACCCCCGGGCGATCACCTGTTGAACGCGGCCCGTCGCGACGTCGCACTCGTCCACCACGAGCGCGACGTTCGGGTCCTCCTTCACCCGGTCGAACAGCCGGACCCACGGGCCGGTCAGCACCCAGAACGCGCCGTCCTCCCACAGGAACCAAACCGGGCGGACGCAGGAGCCGCTCGCCGGCCTTGCAGCCAGCCGCTCCCCCGTGGCCGCGCCGCCCCGCGTACACCCCCCGTTCCCGCTTCACCCCAACACCCCCTGGGCACAAGGGAGTCAAGGGCCCACAGACGTCACATCCACCGCCGCCAAACGTTCACCTCCGCCTCACCCGAGCTCGCCACTGTGGGTCCCCTGCCCCGCCCCCAACACACCGGGAGGACCCATGACCGAGCACCCCCGCCTCACGCGCCGCCACGGGCTGCGTGCCGTACTCGCCGTGGCCGCGGCGCTGCCCGCCGCCGCGGCGTTGGCCACCACCGCCGCCTCGCCCGCAGGCGCCGCCACGGCGGGCCGCGGAGGGCGGTTGCACGTCATGACGTTCAACCTCCGCTACGCCTCCGACACCTCGCCCCACTCCTGGGCCGACCGCCGCCCCGTGATGCGCGACCTGCTCCGCCAGGAACGGCCGCACATCATCGGCACCCAGGAGGGCCTGTACCACCAACTCCAGGACATCCACGCCGACCTGGGCGAGCACTACGCCTGGATCGGTACGGGCAGAGCGGGCGGCAGTCGGGACGAGTTCGCCACCGTCTTCTACGACACGCGGCGGCTGCGCCCCGTCGAGTACGACCACTTCTGGCTCTCCGACACCCCGGAGCTGATCGGCTCGAAGTCCTGGGGCAACTCGGTGATCCGGATGGCCACCTGGGTGCGCTTCGCGGACCTCACCGAGGGCGGCAAGGAGTTCTACGTCCTCAACACCCACTTCGACCACCAGGTCCAGCTCTCCCGCGTGAAGTCGGCGGAGCTGATCGCCTCGCGGATCGCGGCCCTCGACACGTCCCTGCCGCTGCTGATGACCGGCGACTTCAACGTGGCCGCGCACGGCAACCCGGTCTACGACCAGCTCCTCGCCACGGGCCTCAAGGACACCTGGGACGCGGCCGCCGAACGCGGCAAGCTCTACGCGACGTTCCACGGTTACAAGCCGCTCGTCCCGGACGGCGACCGCATCGACTGGATCCTCGCCACGCCGGGCGTGACCGTGCACTCCGCGTCCATCAACACGTATGAGAAGAACGGTCAGTTCCCCAGTGACCATCTGCCGGTGCAGGTGAGGCTCACGCTCGGCTGAGTTCCGCCCCGCCGGGCAGGCGGTTCAGTCCGTCACGCGGTAGAAGCTGCGCGACACGTAGCTGGTGGCCTCCTTCGCCCGTAGGCCGCACAGTTCACTCTTGAGCTCGCGGGCCGCCGCGAGTTCGGGGGCGTCGCCGGGGGCCAGGGCCAGGAGGTCGACGACGTGCAGGGCCTCCTGCACCTGGCCCGCGTCCCGCAGCCGGGCCGCGTGGTCGAGCACCGCCTGCTTGTCCGTGATCGCCTCCGCGCGGGCCGCCGCGGCGACGGCGGGGCGCGCGGGGTGCAGGGTCGTCGGGTTCCCGTCCCACCAGCCGGTCTCGGAGCGCACGATGTCCCGGACGATGTACTCGCGGTGACCGTAGGCCTCCCGCATCCACGGGACGTCGAACAGCTCGGCGGGATAGTCGAGTTCGTGCACGATGTCGTCCGCGCACGCGCCCTCGTTGAGGCGGTCGACGACCGCGCGGCGCAGCCAGCGCAGGGCGGCCGCGGTCGCGGTGAGCTGTTCGGCGCCGCCCTCGCGGATGACCGGGCCGAACTCCGGTATCACGGTGGCGGGTTCGAGGGCGGCGAGCCGGTCGAGGGTGTCGGCCCAGCGGACGGTGTCGCGCATGGTGCGCATCGGTGTGCCGATGTTCGGGATGCCGTTGATGACGGCGGCGCTGCCGTACAGGATGCGTTCCTGCGGCAGCCACACGGCGGTCACGTCGTCGGTCTCCGAGGGGGCCCACAGTAGCCGGACGGTGCGGCCCGTGCTGCCCAGCGTGAGTGAGTCGCCGTATGTCTCGTCGGGGAAGGTCAGCGGCGGCACGGTCGGGAAGGCCTCGGAACGCCTGCGGAACTGGCGCGTGTTGATGTGGTTCTGGAGGCCGGCGGTCTCCAGATAGCGGCGGTAGCGGCGGACGACGTTCTCGTGGGCGATGACGGTCGGCCGGGGCTCCCCGCGTTCGGCTGCGGCGTCGAGGAAGCCCGGCACTCCGTAGTTGTAGCCGAGGTGTCCGTGACTGTAGACGATCCAGCGCACCGGTTTGTCCGTGTGTTCGCGCAGCCGGTCGAGGGCCCCGGGGACGACGGCCGGGGCGGGTCCCGAGTCGATGATCAGCAGCCCTTGATCGGTCTCCACGGCGAGGCTGTTGCCCTGTAGGCCGATGGTGTAGACGCCGGGTGCGACGACCTGGACCTCTCGGGAGCCGAGCAGGGGATTGTCGTCGGGCTTCGTGGTGAGCACGGGCAACGCTCCTTCTTGCGGGCGGGAGTTGGGGTATCACGGGTGGGTGCGGCCGAGGCGGCGGGCGTCGCGCTCGGGGCGTGCGAATATCACGGCGAGCAGCCCGCCGACCAGCATGAGTGCTCCGGCCGCCGTGAACGCGAGGCCGTATCCGGCGGCCGGGTCCGGTGCGGACTCGATGATGAGGCCGGTCACGTACGGCGCGAGCAGGCCGGCCGTGGTGACGATGCCTACGGTGATGGACAGGACGGAGCCGCGCTGGCGGGTGGGGGTGATCTCACTGGTGACGGTGACCCCGATGGCGAAGAGGATCCCACCCAGGCCGAACGCGACGGTGAGCAGGGCGAGTTGCGGCCAGCCGCCGGGGGCGACCGGGAAGAGCAGCATCGCGACGCCCGCGACGAGGATGCCGACCCCGCCGAGCACACCGCGGGCCATCCGGCTCGAGACTCCGCGCCGCATCAGCCACTGCGTGAACACACCCTGCGCGAGGTTGAACACGGCCGTGGCGATCCAGGGAAGCACCACCAGCGTGCCGGTGGTGGCCGGGCTGTAGCCGAGGACGGTCTCCAGGTAGGGCGGTACCCATGCGATCAGCAGTGCCAGCGCCCAGTAGGCGGCGAAGGCTCCCACGAATCCGCCCAGCCAGGTGCCGCTGAGCAGGATGCGGCGGTACGGGATGCGGGGCTCCTCGGGCACGGCCGCCGGTGTCCCGCTCGGGTGCTGGGACCCGGCGCCGGAGACACTTCCCTCCTTGCCCAGGACGGCCCACAGCAGCGCCCACACCACACCGACCGCGAACAGCGACACGAACGCCCACCGCCAGCCGAATGCCGCGATCACCGCGACGAGCAGCGGGGACGCCAGCGCCACTCCGACTCCGGGGCCGACGTTGAGCAGCGCGGTGGGCAGGCTCCGCTTCTCGTTGGGGAACCACTTGTGCACGGCGTGCATGGCGACAGGGTTGGCAGGGCCCTCCGCCGCTCCCAGCACCACGCGGCTGGCGAGCAGCACACCGAATCCGACGGGTGCGAGGACCGGCAGCATGGTCAGCGCCCACACCACGGCCATCGTCATGAGCAGCCACTTCGTGGGCACGCGGTCGGAGGCGAAGCCGACGAGGATCGCCGAGAGGCTGAAGAGGAAGTAGAAGCCGCTGGAGAGCAGCCCGTACTCGCTGGGACTGAGCCCCAGGTCGTGCATGATCGGCTTCGCCGCCAGGCCGAGGACGGCCTTGTCGAGGAAATTGATCAGCATGAAGACCAGCAGCAGGAAGGTCACGAGCCAGGCACGCCGGGGACTGCCGCACCGTGTCTCACGCGCTCGCGGTGGTGCTGGTGCTGGTGCTACGGGTGGTGTGTCGGTTCGGTCAGTCGCGGGTCGTACGGAGGGGATGTCCACGCCGGCTCTCCTTCGTCACAGGGCCCACCGTCACAGGGCCCACCGGGTACGGCCCGCGGTCCGCGCCCGCAGCTGGCTGTCGAGGTCGTCGCCCGCGAGGACGGCGCGGGACTCGGCGGCGGCCCAGGCGTAGACGCCCTTGGCCATCGTCGACGTGGCCGCCTTCTCCAGGGCGGCGAAGACGTCGGCGCGGGCCGCGTGTGCGTCCTTGTCGTCCGGGGCGGCGTCGGCGGCCAGCTGGGCGAAGTGACCGGCCAGCCGGTGCTCGCCGCGGGCGAGGAGTTCGCGGGCCCGTTCGGCGAGCCGGTCCGCGCCGCCGGTCAGCTGCGCGATCTCGCGGGACAATTCGCTGCGGCGGGCGGGCTTGAGGTGGGCGGGGTCGCCGTCGTACCAACCCCCGTACAGCCGCCAGAGGTTGCGGACGACGAACTCGGGCTCGTCGTAGGACGGCTTGAGGTACGGCTTGCGCAGCAGCTCGGCGGGTGCGGTGACCTCGTGGACGACCTCGTCCAGGGTCGCCCCGGCGTTCATGGCGGCGAGCGTCTGGTCGTGGAGGGTCTGCAGGAACTCGGCGGTGTCGGTGAGTGCGGTGCGGACGCGCTCGGCGCCGACGATCGGCACGCCGTGGCCCGGCAGCAGGATCTCCGCTCCCAGAGAGGCCATCCAGCGCAGGGCCTGCGCCCACTCCAGGGCGTACCGCTGGACCTTCTGCGGGTTGCCGGGGTTCGGCGACGACCAGATGAAGAAGTCGCCGCAGCACAGGATCCCGCGCTCGGGCAGCCACGCGATGGTGGCGTCGTCGGTCTCGCCGCGCGCGTGCCGCAGCCGTACGTCCAGGTCTCCTATACGGAGGTCGGTGCGGTCGGAGTAGGTGACATCGGGGTGGCGGTAGTCGGTGGGCCACCGGAAGTCGGGGCGCTGGAACTGGCGTTGGTTGATCACGCCGTTGTAGCCGGCGGTCGCGGCGTAGCGGCGGAAGCGCGGCGGGGTGTTCTCGTGGGCGACGACCGTGGGGCGGGGCGCGCCGCACTCGGCGGCCTCGGTGTCGAAGGGGGCCATGCCGAAGACGTGGTCGATGTGTCCGTGGGAGTACACGGCGGTGTGCAGCGGCGCGTCCGTGCGGGCCCGCACGGCGGCGTGCAGATCGCCCGCCGTGCGCTTCTCCCCGGTGTCGTAGCAGAACAGGCCGTCGGAGGTGGGGAAGAGGTAGACGTTGCCGAAGGCCGGCCACATCCACGCCCCGTCCGCGACCTCGCGCAGTCCTTCGCGGCGCAGCTCGCCGGAGTGGTAGACCTTTGTGCTTGCCTCGCCGCGCCATACGCGGTCGGCGTATGCGAGCAGGTCGTCGGTCATGTGCGGGCTCCTTCTTCCTCGTGGTGTGTGATCAGCGCGTCGACGGCGATCAGCCGGTCGCCGACGACGCAGAGCGGGTTGATGTCGACCTCTTCGATGCCGGGGTGCTCGTCCAGCAGCCGGGCCAGGGAGGTGACGGCCTGCGCGGTCGCCTCCGCGGGCGCGTCGAGTACGAAGGCGGCCCAGTCCGCGAGTTCGCGGATCTGCTCGTCGGTGGCCGGCAGCAGCAGGCCGCGGCGTGGTGCTGTGGGGTCCTCGGCGCGGTCGCCACCGGCGCCGAGCAGCAGGGCGGTGCCGTAGACCGGGTCGTGGGTCGCGCCGAGTGCCAGCTCGGCGGTGTGCTCTAGGAGGGGCTGTGCCACCAGGCGACGGTCCTGGTCGGTGGAAGCGCTCGCCAGGCGAAGCGCCAACTCCGCTGCATGCTCCGCCAGTTGTCCCTCTTCCACTCCGATCCGTACCAGGCCGTGCCGCGCGCGGTGCGGTACGTCCGCGGCGTCGCCCTTGAGGACGTAGGGGCCCCGCCGGCCGGCACTCCGGACCTCGGCGACGAGCCCGTCCGCGCTTTCGGCGGAGACGGTCGGTACGTGGGCGATGCCAACGGACTCGATCAGTGGCGCGGACCGCAGTTCGGACCACGCCCACCGCGTCGCGGCGGGCCGCTCGTGCGGCACGGCACCGACCGGCGCGGCGTCCGGGACCAGGACGCGCAGCCGCCGCAGGAACGCGCCGATGCTGCCGACCACCGTCTCCGGCATGCCCAGCCGTTCGAGTTCCCCGGACGGCGCGCACGCCCACACGAACCAGGCCGGTGTCCGCATCGCCTTCGCCGCTCGCGCGAGGCGGTGGTAGGCCTCCGGGAACAGGTCGCCGAACGTCAAGTACAGGACGACGCCGTCGAGTTCGGGGTCCTCGTCGAGTGCGCCGAGGAGGTTCTCGACGCGGTCCATCCAGCGGAACAGGTTGCCGCCGAGGTCGACCGGGTTGGCGTCGGTGGCCTCCACGCCGCCGATCGCGGCGAGTCGGCTCCGCGTCTCGGCCGACAGCGGGGGGACGCGGACGCCCATCGCCGTCAGGTTGTCGGCGAGCACACCGCCCGCGCCGCCGGACATGGTGAGGACCGCGAGCCGTGGCGCGGGCGGGAGCCGGATGCCCCGGCGGGCGCACAGCACCGCGTCCACGAGCTGGTCGTCGTCGGTCACCAGCCGGATGCCCTCCTGGCGGCACAGGGAAGCGAGCAGCAGGTGGTCGCCGGCGACGGCGGCGGTGTGCGAGAGGGCGGCCCGGCGGCCGGCGGCGCTGCGGCCCACGGTCAGCGCGACGACGGTCTTCCCTGACTGCCGGGCCTGGCGCCCCAGTTCCCGCAGCCCCTCCGCGTCGCGGACGCCCTCCAGGTACAGGACCAGCACCTCGACGTCGGGCTGCGCGAGCAGGTGGCCGCCGAGTTCGCCGACGGACAGGCACGCCTCGTTGCCGACACTGGCGTAGTAGGAGTACCCGAGGCCTGCCCGCTCCAGGAGGTCGGCGAGGACGAAGCCGACGGCGCCGCTCTGCGTGACGATCGCGACCGGGCCAGGATCCCCTCGCTCGCGGTCCAGGAACACCGTCGTCGACACCTGCACCCCGGCCGGGCGGCTCACCAGGCCGAGGCAGTTGGGGCCGAGCACCGGCATGTCGCCCGCCGCGGCGCGCAGTTCGTCCTGGAGTCGGTCGTCGCCCTCCTCTGCGAAGCCGGACGCGTAGACGATCGCCGCGCCGGCGCCTGCCTGGCGGGCCTCGCGCAGCAGACCGGGCACGGTCGCCGCCGGGGTCGCCAGGACGACCAGGTCCGGGCCGTGCCCGAGCTCCGCGAGCGATCCCACGGTCCTGACGCCCGGGAGCGTCAGTTCTCCCCTGGTGACGGCGTAGACATCACCCTCGTATCCACCGGACAGCAGCCGCTGCACGGTGATGCGCCCCCATGACAGCTCCTGGGACGCCGAGACACCCACCACGGCAATGGACTTCGGCCGGAACAGCGGCTCGCAACGCATGACTTCGGGCACCAACGGACAACTCCCTGTGGCTCGGACCACCGCGGACGGATCCCACTGTGCCGACGCGAACCACCGGGAGTAAGCGCTTGGTCACCAAGATTTCGACTACCGTGCTGTGACATGTCACAAGGGCTGTGGGACAGGCTGGAGCGGCGCATACCGACGGTGGTCGACCGCATCCTGCGCAGGTACGTGGACGGTTCCCCGCACTACCAGGGCGTCGTGACGGAGCATCTGCACCGCCACATGGCGCACACCTGCCGCGAGGGGGCCCGCCTCTACGTCCGCATGGCACGGGAACTGCGTGAGCCCCGCGACGAGGAACTGCGGCTGTTCCGCGAGCGCGCCCACGCGCGGGGCGCGGAGGGGCTTCCGGCCGCGCATTTCATGGAGGCCTACCACCTGTGCGCCGAAGAGGTGTGGCACGAGCTGACGCTGGTCGCCGACGGTGAACTGCCGCCGGAGGCGGGCGCGGTGCTGCTGCGTTGGCTGCGCCACGTGACGCGCGAGGCGCTCGACGCGCACCAGCAGGAGTTCCAGGCCGCCCGCAGCGAGGAGCGCGAGGCCAGGCGGGCGACGGTGCGGGCACTGGTGGCGGGCGAGCGGGCCACCGGGACGGCCACGCGCTTCGGCATCCGGCTCGCCGACTCCTACGCGGTGCTCGCGCTGCGGTTCGTCACGGACCACTCGGAGTCCATCGGGGACGCGCTGGGCCGCCGCCTCGCCGGGCGCCGCAAGGTGCACCGGCTCACCGAGGAGCTGTTGCGCGCCTTCAGCGACGAGGCCGGCGAAGCGGACCTGCTGACGGCCCTCGATCCGGACGGCGGGCTCGTCCTCGTCCCCTCAGATCCCGGCCGCCCGGACCACGGGCTGGAGACGGCGCGCGCCGCGCTGCCACGGGTCCGGCAGGCCACGGGGGTCGACATGACCGCCGGCTTCGCCCATGCCGGCGACCACGCCCGGATCCCGTCCGCGGCCGCGCAGGCCCGCCGCCTCCTCCCCCTTACCGTGGCCCCCGACGAGGTGGCCGTACTCGGCGACCACCTGTTCACGTACCACCTCCGCCACGAGAGCGAGGCGGTCCCGCACCTGCGCTCCCTCGTGGAGCAACTGCGCACCGAACCGGACCTGCTGACGACGGTCGGCGCCTATTTCGCGAACGACTTCAACCGTCGGCAGACCGCGCAGCAGCTCCACGTCCACCCGAACACGATCGACAACCGCCTGTCCCGCGTCGACGCGCTGACCGGCGTCAACCCCCGCACGGCACAGGGGCTGTTGGTCCTCGGAGCCGCGATGGGGGTCGGCGGAGCGGAGCACCTGGATGCGTGAAATTGCTCGAACTCCCGCTTCTTCACGCAACATTGACACCTCGTCATCAGAGTGGTCTAGTCCGCTAGAGCATGTTGTATGTGCCCACCGTGGAGGTTCACTCATGTTCCGCCCGAAGCACAGATCCCGCAGGACGCCGCTCATCGCCGTCCTCGCCGTGGCGGCCCTGGCCGCCGCTCCCCTCACGTTCGGCTCGGGCCCGGCCAGCGCCGGGTCGGGGTCCGGGCCCGATGGGGGCGCACCCACCATCACCCCGGCCCCGCACAGCGAGCGGCAACGCTCCGACCGGGTCACCATCACCCCCGCCGTCACGGTCGTCACCGGCGCGAAGTCCGACCCGGCCGCCGTGAAGCTGACCACCGCCGTACTGAAGGCGGCCGGCGCGCGGGACGTCACCACCGCACAGAAGGCCCCCGCGGGCTCCGGTTCGCTCGCGGTCTACGTCGGCGGGCCGTCCGAGAACCCGGCCTCCGCGGGCGCGCTCGACGCCCTGCGCACCGACGGTCCTGCCGGGCTCGCCGCCGAGGGCTACGTCCTCGCCATGGGCGGCAAGGGCGCGGGCCGCATCGTGCTGTCCGGCGCCGATCCGACCGGCACGTACTACGCGGCGCAGTCGCTGCGCCAGGTGCTGCCGCACCGCGAGGTCCCCGGCGCCACCGTGCGCGGCCTTGCCGTGCGCGACTGGCCCGCGACGCCGGTGCGCGGTGTCATCGAGGGTTTCTACGGCACCCCGTGGTCGCACGAGGCGCGCCTGGACCAGCTCGACTACTACGGCGCGCACAAGATGAACATCTACGTGTACTCGCCGAAGGACGACCCGTATCTGCGCGCCAAGTGGCGCGACCCGTACCCGGCCGAACAGCTGGGCCAGATCGAGGAGTTGGTGGGCCGGGCGCGGGCGAACCACGTCGAGTTCACCTACGCGCTCTCCCCCGGCCTGAGCGTCTGTTACAGCTCGGACGACGACCTCAAGGCGCTCACCGACAAGTTCCAGACGCTGTGGGATATCGGGGTGCGGCAGTTCGCGGTGCCGCTGGACGACATCAGCTACACCGACTGGAACTGCGACGCGGACAAGGCGAAGTGGGGCACCGGCGGCGGCGCCGCCGGTCAGGCGCAGGCCTATCTCCTTAACCGCGTCAACCAGCAGTTCATCAAGACCCATGACGGCGCGCTGCCGCTGCAGATGGTGCCGACGGAGTACTACAACACCACCTCCACGCCGTACAAGACGGCGATCGCCGGGCAGCTCGACAAGGATGTGCTCGTCGAGTGGACGGGCGAGGGTGTCGTGGCGCCGACGATGACGGTGGCTCAGGCGAAGCGGGCCAAGGAGGTCTTCGGGCACGCGATTCTGACCTGGGACAACTATCCCGTGAACGACTTCGCGACCGGGCGTCTCTTCCTCGGCCCGTTCAGCGGTCGCGAGAAGGGGCTCGCCGAGGAGCTGGCCGGGATCACCGCCAACCCGATGATCCAGCCGTACGCCTCGAAGCTCGCCCTGCACACCGTCGCCGACTACACGTGGAACGACTCGGCGTACGATCCCGACGCCTCCTACCGCGCCGCCGTCGACGAGACGGCCGGCGGGAACGCCAAGGTCGCGCGGGCGCTGCGGGCGTTCACGGACGTCAACCACAGCTCGCGGATGGACTCCGCGGAGGCGCCGGAGCTGGCGAAGCTGATGCAGGGGTACGCGGACGGTTCGGTCCAGGCGTCCCGGCTGACGGCGGCGTTCGCGGCGCTGCGGGACGCACCGGCGACGATCCGCGGCGGCGTCGAGAAGGGCTTCGTCGAGGATTCCGGGCCGTGGCTGGACTCCGCGGGGGCGTGGGGCAGGGCCGGGGTCGCGGCGGTGCGGATGCTGGAGGAGCAGCGCGCCGGGCACGCCGACGCGGCCTGGACGCTCCGTCAGCAGCTGCCCGGACTGGTCGCCGAGGCGAAGTCGTTCCGGTACACCGACCTCAATGGCAACAAGGTCCCTGTGGTCGTCGGTGAGGGTGTGCTAGAGCCGTTCTTCGCGAAGGTGCGGGACACCTCCAACAAGGACCTCGGCCTGCCGCCGCAGCCGACCGGCACCACCAAGTTGCCTGTCTACAACGGCAATACGGCCGACCGGATGACCGACGGCGACGACTCCACGTACTTCTGGAGCAGCCGGTCGCCGAAGTCGGGCGAGGGTGTCGGTGTCGACCTGGGCGGTGAGCAGCCGCTCGGCTCGGTGTCGGTGGCCATGGGCAAGTCCGGCAGCACCGAGGACTACCTGCACAAGGGTGTCCTGGAGTACTCCTCGGACGGCACGACGTGGCACGCGCTGGGCGCGGAGTTCAGCGGGAAGGCGACGTGGACGGCGGACGCTCCGAGTGGCACGACCGCCCGGTACGTACGTGCCCGCGCGACGGCCGACCAGACGAGCTGGCTGGTCGTCCGCGAGTTCACGGTGGCGCGGACGGACCGTCCGACGGTGAGTGGCGGCCCGGCCGCGGCGAACGGCAGCAGCCTTGCCGCCGCGGCGGACGGCGTCCCCGAGAACGCCTACCGTGCCGCCTCCGCCCCGGCCTCGGGTGACGCGCTCGCGGTGACGTACCCGGCGCCGCGCTCCGTGTCCTCGGTGACGGTGCTGCGCCCGGACGACGCGAGCGCCTCGAAGGCGCGGGTGCAGCTGCGCGTCGACGGCACGTGGCAGGACCTCGGGCCGCTCGACGGCTCCGTCACCGCCCTGCCCGCGCCCGCCGGGACGAGTGCGGACGCGGTGCGGCTCGTGTGGGCCGACGGTTCGGCCGCGCCCGTGGTGAGCGAGGTGATCACCAAGTAGGCGCGGTGCCGTGAACAGGGCGGGTGCGGGGAGCCATTGCCGGGTCCCCGTACCCGCTCAGGTGTGCTCGGGCGGGTTGATCCGTGATGTCTCGATCGCGGACTCGGACGTACCCCACTTCTTCAGGATCCGCTCGTACGTCCCGTCCTTGATCAGCTCGTTGACGGCGGCCTGGAACGCCTTGGTGAGCCGGGAGTCCTTCTTGAAGGCGAAGCCGACGTCGAGCCGGTGGAACTCGCCGAGGAAGGTGGTCCCCGATGCGGTCTTGCTCGCCTGGTGGCGCAGGCCGTTGATGGTCGACATGATCACGTCGATGCGGCCCTGCTGGATCGCGGTGAGGGTGGCGCCGTTGTCGGAGAAGACCTGCACGTCGTAGGGCTTCTTGCCCGCCTTGGTGCAGCGTGCCTTCTGCGCGTCGAGGGTCGCTTCGAACGTGGTGCCCGCGCCGACGCCGATGTTCCGGCCGCAGAGCTGCTTGAGGTCGGTGATCTTCTTGCCGAACGAGGTGTCACCCGTCTTGACCGCGAAGCCCTGGCCGTCGTTGATGTAGGTGACGAAGTCGATGGTCTTCAGACGCTCCGCGGTGACACCGAAGTTGCCGGTGCCGAGGTCGTACTTGCCGCTCTCCAGGGCCGGGAGGATCGTCTCGAACGAGGCGTCCTGGCGCCGGAGTTGAATGCCGAGCACCTTGGCCGCCGCGTCGGCGAGGTCGATGTCCTCGCCCACGGGCTTCTTGCCGGTGCCGTTCGGGTAGTACGCGGCGGGCGGGCCTCCGGTCGAGCTGCCGATGCGTAGCGTGCCCTTCTTGCGGACGTCCGCGGGCAGCAGCTTGGCGGCGGAGTCCACCTTGCGGACGGCGGCGACGGGATTGCCGGTCGGCGCGGCGGCGGCCTGCGCGCCCGCCCCGGCCGCGCCGTCGGTGTCGGTGTCGCCCGAGCCGCAGGCGGTCAGCGCGAGGAGCGGCAGCAGGACGAGGGCGGCGAGGCGCGGTCGGGTTCTGGTCCCGGACAGGTTCACGGGTCGGGAGCCTTTCAGGTGTGCGAACAGTGCGCGGGGCACCGCAGGCATGTCGAATGACGGCCCGTCGGCAAGGAGGGCGACGGGCCGGGACAGGTGTGACGACGTCGAGCATCGTGAGGTGTCACGAGAGGTCGTGACATGAGGACTCGCGGCAGCGCGCGTCAGGAAGAGAGCTCGGCCCGCGACGGGGTCACCGAGGGAGGGAAGGGCCGGTCAGAGGGCCCGCTGCCGCTTCAGGCGCAACACGCCGCGGACCACACCCGACCGAAGTCGATGTGGTCACGCGAGACCAGGCGCTGGGCAGTCATGCGGACAATTGAGCAGTACATCCAGCTGTTCGTCAAGCCGCGGACGGCCGGTGTCCGGATGCCGGATGCCCTCGACTCGGCGGCGTCCGGGCGCTGTTGACACATCCGCGTGGCGGGCACATACGATCGACGGCGGACCGGCCCCGCCGTGCGCGGCGGCCGCTCCGGTCGCGTTGAGGGACGCGGCGCATGTGACGACGCCGAGCCCCGGCCCCACTCCGTACCCGCGAGTGCCGCCGGGCGTTCTCACCTACGCCTTGAGCACCCATGCCCGCGATCCCTCTCCGGAGAACCCCCGATGACCACGTCGTCCTACGTAGAACCCTCCCCCGCCGCACCGCCCGAGGAGTCGACGAGCGCCCCCGACCGTCCCAGGATCGTGCCGCGCCGGCACCTCGGCCGCTGGGCGTCCGCCGCCGTCGCGCTGCTCGTCTTCGCGATGGTGCTGAACTCCGTGGTCCGCAACGACGCCTTCCAGTGGGCGGTGGTGGGCCACTACTTCACCACCTCCGCCGTGCTCGACGGGCTGCTCCTGACGGTGTGGCTGACCGCGGCGGTGATGGTGCTCGGGTTCCTGCTCGGCACCGTCCTCGCGACGATGCGACTGTCGGCCAACCCGGTGCTGCGCACGTTGAGTTGGGGCTATGTGTGGATCTTCCGGTCCACGCCGCTCCTGGTGCAGCTGCTGTTCTGGTTCAACATCGGAACCCTGTATCCCACGCTCGGGATCGGCATCCCGTTCGGCCCGGAGTTCATCACGGTCAAGACGGTGAACCTGTTCGGTCCGACCCTCACCGCCCTGATCGGCCTGACGCTGCACGAGACCGCGTACGCCGCCGAGGTGGTACGCGGCGGCATCCTCTCCGTGGACTCCGGACAGACCCTGGCCGCCCAGGCGCTCGGCCTCAGCAGGCGCCGCACGCTGCGCCGGATCGTCGTCCCGCAGGCGATGCGCTCGATCGTGCCGACCGCGGGGAACATGCTGATCGGCACCCTGAAGGGCACGAGCATCGTCAGCGTGCTCGCCGTGCACGACCTGCTGTACTCGGCGCAGCTCATCTACAACCAGACATACCAGGTCATTCCCCTGCTCATGGTCGCCACGCTCTGGTACATCGCGGTCACCAGCGTGCTCAGCGTGGGGCAGTACTACGTCGAGCGGCACTACGCGCGGGGCGACTCGCGGACGTTGCCACCCACCCCGCTTCGGCGACTGCGCGGCCGATTCGACGTCGTTCGCGCCCGGTTGAGCCGGGTGACCGCGGCCGACGCGCACCCCAAGACCGGCCGCGGCCGGTGAGCCGCACCCTCGCCACGACGGGCCTGGGAGGCCGTCCGCCTCTCACCATGCGAGACGTTCCCCACGTTCCCTATCGAATTACTAGGAAATACTTGACCGGCCCGGCACGGGCGCACAGGATGAGGCACATGTCCCGTACGCAGCAGCGACTCGTTCGTCGTCGGCATGTCGACTTTGGTCACGTCGCCAGCGCCGCGTGCTGTCGCGCGTAAGGCACCCGGCCCACAGGCCCACCCGTGCCGCTCCGCGCGCCAATTCCCAGGTCACCAGGGCAGGTTCACCCACCGCGCCCGGTGACCCGACACACCACCGAGGGACAACCGCCATGACCACGGCACCGCAGACCCGGACCACCCACGCCACCGCGCCACCCTCCGACGCCCGCCACCTCAGCCTCGTCCGCGACGCCCCGCGGCACGCCGGCGGTCAGCTCTCCTCCGTCCCGATGGTCGGATATCTGCTGCTCGTCCCGGAGGGCACCGACCCCGCCGAGCTCTTCGCCGAGGGCAGGCCCCGGCCCGAGATCCGGCCGGTCGACCCCGCGGACCCGATCCCGGCCCTGCCGGCCGCCGCACAGCCGGCGGCGGTGGACGACGTCATCCGCATCGACCCGGTGCGGCACGTGGCCGAGCTGGAGGGTCGTGAACTCGACCTCACCTACCTGGAGTTCGCGCTCCTCGCCCACCTCGTGAAGCGCCCCCACCACGTGCTGACGCGCGAGTTGCTGGTGACCGCCGTCTGGGGCTACGACCACGTCGGTGACGGCCGCACCGTGGACGTCCACATCGCCCGGCTGCGGCGCAAGCTGGGCAGGGCCCACCGCCAACGGATCGTCACCGTGCGACGCGTGGGCTACAAGTACGTCCCCGAGCGGCGACCCGACGGGCAGGAGAGCCCGGACTCCACCCCCTGCCACCGACCCTGAGGAGATCACCACCATGGGCCCTGCCACCGCGTCGCCCCGCCCCACCTCGGCCCACGACCGGACCGGGTCCGACCGTCCGTACTGGCTGCGGGTGGCCCGCGAGGTGGCGGACGATCTCGCCACCGACGCGGTCGCCAGGGAGCAGGCGGGCAAGGCCCCCGTCGACGAGGTGTCCCGGCTGCGCGAGGCGGGTCTGCTGACACCGCCGGCGGCGGCCGAGACCGACGGAGGCGGCTGGGACTGGGCCGCCGCCCTCGCCGTCGTCCGCGAGATCGCCGCGGCGGACGGTGCGATCGGCCAACTCCTCGGCTGCCACTACTTCTTGGCAGGCAGTTCCCGGTTCTTCGCCGGGCCCGCGCTCGCCGCGCAGATCGAGGAGCGGTCCGCGGCCGAGCAGTGGTGCTGGGGCGGCGGATTCGCCCGCCAGGAGCCCGCGCTGACGCTGACCAGGAGCTCCGGCGGGCTGGTGCTGAACGGTCGGCAGGACTACACGACCGGGGTCCTGGCCGCCGACCGGATCGCCGTGCGGGCCGTGCGGGCGGACACGGGCGCGCCGCTCGCCGTCGTGGTGGACGCCGACCGCCCCGGTGTCGTGATCGACGCCGCGGCGGACACCTTCGGCCGGCGACTCGCGGCCGGCGGCAGCGTGGAGTTCGACGACGTGGCGGTCGCCGCCGACGAGGTGCTCGGCCCGCTCTCCGCGGACGAGGACTTCCTGCCGCCCCGCACCGCCCTGGCGTCGCCGGTCGCCCACCTCGTCTCCGTCCAGGTCCTGCTCGGCACGGCCGAGGGAACCCTTGCAGAGGCCCGCGAGTACAGCAGGACGGGCCAGACACCCCTGCATCCGGCCTGGCCGGTCGGCAGCCCGCACGACCCTCAGGTGCTGACCACCTACGGGGAGCTCACCGTCCTCACCCGCTCCGCGTCGGCGCTCGCCGACCAGGCGCTGGGAGCCGTACAGGCCGCGCTGGCACTCGGCGACGAGCTCGCCTACGACGAGTACGCGGAGGTCGCCGCCCTCGTGACCATGGCGGAGACCGCCGCCTCAAGGGCCGCCCAGGAGTCCACCACCCGGGCCCTGGACATCGTCGGCCCACGCGCCGCCTCCGCACGCCTCGGCTTCGACCGCTTCTGGCGCAACGCCCGCACCCACACCCTGTACGAGCCGCTGGGGCACCAACTCCGCGACATCGGCGACTACTTCCTCAATGGTGCGCAGCCTCCGTTCGCCCTTCCCGCCTGAGGGTTTTCACTCCGTTCTCGAAATACGAGACGGGTATGTCCATATAATGAACACCCTCTTGGGGTGAGCGCTTCCTTCTGCCACGATCCCTATCTGTCAGGTAGGAAAACTGGGGAAGTCAGGGGGTGGCCATGCGAACGCTCAGCCGCGCGGACCTGTCGCGCCTCCTGCTGACCTCGCGCCGCCACATCGACCTCGGCCGCACGTCCAGCGCCATCTGTCGGGCCGCCTGAGCCGTCTCCGTCCGCCGGGCCGCCCGAGGCCGCCCGCGTGGCGACGGCCCGCGGCCGGCCGCAAACCGGCCTCCGGTCCCACGGCGCCCCGCGCGCCTCCCCTGAATCACCCATTTCCCGAGAGGACACCTCCGTGTCTGCCGCACGCCCTCGCACCACCCTGCGCACCCTCGCCGCCGTAGCAGCACTCCCCCTCCTGCTGACCGCGTGCGGCTACGGGTCCGAGTCGAACGACGACGGCGGCCAGGCCAAGGCCGCGTCGGGCGCCAAGAAGCTCTCCGCCGACTCGGTGAAGATCGGCTACTTCCCCAACCTGACGCACGGCACCGCCCTGGTGGGCGTCCAGAAGGGCCTGCTGCAGAAGGAGCTCGGCGGCACCCAGATCAAGCCGTCGACCTTCAACGCCGGCCCCTCCGAGATCGAGGCGCTCAACGCCGGGTCCATCGACATCGGCTGGATCGGCCCCTCCCCCGCCATCAACGGCTACACCAAGTCCCAGGGCAAGTCCCTGCGGATCATCGGCGGTTCAGCCTCCGGCGGCGTGAAGCTGGTCGTCAACCCGAAGAAGATCAAGTCCCTGGACGACCTCAAGGGCAAGAAGATCGCCACGCCCCAGTTCGGCAACACGCAGGACGTCGCGTTCCTCAACTGGATCGCGGAGAAGGGCTGGAAGGTCGACGCCCAGAGCGGCAAGGGCGATGTCTCCGTCGTCCGTTCGGACAACAAGATCACGCCGGACGCCTACAAGTCCGGCTCCATCGACGGCGCCTGGGTGCCCGAACCGACCGCGTCCAAGCTCGTCTCCGAAGGCGGCAAGGTCATCCTCGACGAGGCCGACCTGTGGCCCGACAAGAAGTTCGTGATCACGAACATCATCGTGTCGCAGAAGTTCCTCAAGGAGCACCCGGACGTCGTCGAGGCCGTGCTGCGCGGCTCGGTGAAGACCAACAAGTGGATCAACGCCAACCCGGAGAAGGCCAAGGCCTCCGCCAACGCGGCGCTCCAGAAGCTGTCGGGCAAGGCGCTGCCCGCCAAGGTCATCGACCCGGCCTGGAAGTCCATCGACTTCCTCGACGACCCGCTGGCCTCGACCCTCGACAGCGAAGCGAAGCACGCGGTGAAGTCCGGGCTCCTCGAGCAGCCGGACCTCAAGGGCATCTACGACCTCAAGCCGCTCAACAAGGTCCTCAAGGCCGAGGGCGAGGACGGGGTCGACGACGCCGGCCTCGGCACGAAGTAACGCCCCATCGAACCGGGCGAGTCGACGATCCGACGCGTCGACGAGCCCTCAGGAGGTGACGCCCATGGCCACCACGACACCCAAGTCGGCCGAGGCCGTCGAGACGGTGACACACGCAGCGCGTATCGAGCATGTCTCGAAGTCCTTCCCCGCACCGGGCACGCCCGGCGGACAGCAGCTCGTCCTGGACGACATCACACTCGATGTCGCGCCGGGTGAGTTCGTCACCCTCCTGGGGGCCTCGGGCTGCGGCAAGTCCACCCTGCTCAATCTGGCCGCCGGCCTCGACCTGCCGTCCGCGGGCTCCATCGCCACGGACGGCAGGCCCGCCCTGATGTTCCAGGAGCACGCGCTGTTCCCGTGGCTGACCGCGGGCAAGAACATCGAGCTGGCGCTGAAGCTGCGCGGCGTCGCGGCGCAGGAGCGGCGCGCCGAGGCGGAGCGGCTGCTCGACCTCGTGCGCCTGAGCGGCGCGCACGGCAAGCGGGTGCACGAACTGTCCGGCGGGATGCGCCAGCGCGTGGCACTCGCCCGTGCGCTGGCCCAGGACAGCCGGCTGCTGCTGATGGACGAGCCGTTCGCCGCACTCGACGCGATCACCCGCGACGTGCTGCACGACGAGCTCACCCGCATCTGGCAGGAGACGGGTGTGTCGGTGCTGTTCGTGACGCACAACGTGCGCGAGGCGGTGCGCCTGGCCGAGCGCGTCGTCCTGATGTCGTCCCGCCCCGGCCGCGTCGCCCGGGAGTGGACCGTCGACCTGCCGCGGCCCCGGCGCCTGGAGGACACCGCGGTCGCCGAACTGTCGACCGAGATCACCGAAGAACTGCGTGGGGAGATCCGCCGCCATGGCCGCCACTGACAATGCCGCCACCCTCGACGCAGAGGTGACGAAGGACGGCTCCCCGGCGCCCGGCGAGCCCCGGCGCCCGAGCGATCTGGCGGGTCTGGAGGCCGGGCTCGACGCACTGGACTCGGTCCAGACCGTCCGTACGCCGCTGCGCGAGACACTGCGCCGCAAGGTGCTGCCGCCCCTCACCGCGGTCGCGGTGGTGCTGGTGGTCTGGCAGGTGCTGGTGTGGGCGGGGGTCGTCCCCGACTACAAGCTGCCCTCGCCGTCCGATGTGTGGGACGAGGTGCGCACGGCCTGGCTCCAGGGCACGCTCCTCGACTCCATCTGGACGTCCGTGTCACGCGGCCTGTTCGGCTTCCTGCTCGCCCTCGCCATCGGCACACCACTCGGCCTGCTGGTGGCCCGGGTACGGTTCGTGCGCTCGGCCATCGGCCCGATCCTGTCGGGTCTGCAGTCCCTGCCGTCGGTGGCGTGGGTGCCGCCCGCCGTGATCTGGCTGGGCCTCAACGACTCGATGATGTACGCCGTGATCCTGCTCGGCGCGGTCCCCTCGATCGCGAACGGCCTCGTCGCGGGCGTCGATCAGATCCCGCCGCTGTACCTGCGCGCCGGACAGACCCTGGGCGCGACCGGGCTGCGCGGGGCCTGGCACATCGTGATGCCGGGCGCGCTGCCCGGGTATCTCGCCGGTCTGAAGCAGGGCTGGGCCTTCTCGTGGCGCTCGCTGATGGCCGCCGAGATCATCGCCTCGTCGCCCGACCTCGGCGTCGGCCTCGGCCAGTTGCTGGAGAACGGCCGCAACAACAGCAGCATGTCGCAGGTGTTCCTGGCCATCCTCCTGATCCTTCTCGTCGGGATCGCCATCGACCTGCTGATCTTCAGCCCGCTGGAGCGCCGGGTGCTGCGGGGGCGGGGGCTGCTGGTGACCCGCTGACGAGAAAGGGACTCCCGGTCGACCCGACCCGCCGGTCATGGGGCCGACCAGGGGAACACGTTGCTGCACGCGGGTGTCTTGAGGCGGCCCGAGGTGCGCTTCGAGCCGCGGTCTGCTGATGTTTTAAGTGATCACTTGATCCCTCTCAGAAGGAGAAGTTCATGGTGCGTCGCATCGCAGCCGCTGCCGCCGTCGCCGCGGTGGCCGGGTTCCTGGCCGCGGGTCCCGCAGTCGCCGACGTCGACGACAGCCGTCACGACGTCGGCCACGTGTGGGACAACGCCGGGGTCGCCGGCCAGGAGTTCGTCAACGTGGGTGGCAGCAACGGGGTCACCGTCTCTAACTCGGCTGCCGCCCACCACAACGTCGGCGCCTGGAAGCACCACCACCGGTGGATCGACTACGCCGGTCGCTGAGGTCACCCGGGGGGCTCAGGCCCTGCGCGTGATGCATGACGCATGACTCAGGCGGTCCCGCTCCGGCGGGGCCGCCTCCGCGTGTGCCCGGCCCCGACGGGCGCACGGAGGAACCTCATAACGAAGGTGTGTTCACCCGGCGTGTCGTGCTGACACGGGCCCGCCGCTCGGGACCACTGCTCGTATGAGTGAACTGAGCGATCTGATCCCCGTCGAGGCCATCCGCCTCGACGTGGCCGCCCCCGACTGGCAGGCCGCCGTGCGCACCGCCGGTGACCTGCTCGTCTCCACGGACGTCAGCACGGACACGTACACCGAGGAGATGCTCCGCAACGTCGAGGAGAACGGCCCCTATATCGTCATCGCGCCCGGCTTCGCCTTCGCGCACGCCCGGCCCTCCCCCGCCGTCCGGCGTACGGGCATGTCATGGGTCCGGCTCTCGACGCCGGTGAGCTTCGGGCACGAGACGAACGACCCGGTCCACCTCGTCGTCGCCCTCGCCGCCGAGGACGCCGGGGCACACACCCAGGCGATGGGCGCCCTCGCCCGCCTGCTCGCCGACCCGGACACCTCCGCGGCCCTCGACCGCGCGCCGACGCCCGAGGCCTTGCGGCAGATCCTCGTGGGGGACCCGGCGGACCCGACAGACACGGCACCGGAGCCGGAACCGTCCGACGCCACAACCGCACGGCCCGCCTCCAAGGGCTCAGGACACGGCATGCACAAGATCCTGACCGTGTGCGGCAACGGGGTCGGCACGAGCCTGTTCCTCAAGTCGACGCTGGACAAGGTGCTCGACCGCTGGAAGTGGGGCCGGTACATCACCACCGAGGCGACCGACACCATCTCCGCGAAGGGCAAGGCGTCCGAGGCGGTGGCCATCATGACCTCGCGGGAGATCGCGCGGACGCTCGGCGACGTGGGGATTCCGGTGCGGGTGATCGAGGACTTCACCAGCACCAAGGAGGTGGACGCGGCGATGCGCGACCTCTACGACGTCTGATCCCCCGCCCCCACCGCTCCCCTCCCCAGGAGTCCTCATGAACACCCTCGTCGACATCGCGAAATTCATCGTCAACGAGATCCTCAGCGTCCCCGCCTACCTCATCGGCCTCATCACGGCCGTCGGCCTCATCGCCCTGAAGAAGAGCGCCGGTCAGGTCATCGGCGGAGCCATCAAGGCGACCCTCGGCTTTCTGCTGATCGGCGCGGGCGCGACCCTGGTCACCAACTCGCTCGCCCCGCTCGGCACGATGATCACGGGCGCCACCGGTTCGCACGGTGTGATCCCCACCAACGAGGCGATCGTCGGCATCGCGCAGGCCGAGTACGGCTCGCGCGTGGCGTGGCTGATGATCCTCGGCTTCCTCGTCAGCCTGCTCCTCGCCCGCTTCACCCCGCTCTCGTACGTCTTCCTGACCGGCCATCACATGTTGTTCATGGCAACGCTGTTGACGATGGTGATGGCCACCGCCGGTGTCACCTCGTGGATCGTGGTCGTCGTCGGCGCGGTGCTGCTCGGCATCATGCTCGTCGCGATGCCCGCCTTCGCGCATCCCTGGACCAAACGCGTCACAGGCAACAACACCGTCGCCATCGGGCACTTCGGAACGGCCGGGTACATCGTCTCCGGTGCCACCGGGCAGGTCGTCGGCAAGAAGAGCCGCTCGACGGAGGAGATGAACCTTCCCGAGGGCCTGCGCTTCCTGCGTGACTCGATGGTGGCCACCGCCCTGTCGATGCTGCTCATCTACATGATCATGGCCATCATCTTCCTCGCGAAGGTCGGCAAGACCGAGGCGTTCAAGGCGTTCGCCACGGACGGTGGCGCGGGCGCCACGGGTGTCGGCAACTACCTCATGCAATCGGTCAACCAGGGCCTCCAGTTCGGCATCGCCGTCGCGGTCATCCTCTTCGGTGTCCGCACGATCCTCGGCGAGCTGGTCCCCGCCTTCCAGGGCATCGCCCAGAAGGTCGTGCCCGGCGCGATCCCCGCCCTCGACGCCCCGATCGTCTTCCCGTACGCCCAGAACGCCGTGCTCGTCGGCTTCATCTGCTCGTTCGTCGGCGGCCTGGTCAGCCTCGGGCTGCTCGTCGGTGTCTTCAAGCCCGCGTTCGGCACGGCCCTCGTGCTGCCGGGCCTCGTCCCGCACTTCTTCACCGGCGGCGCGGCGGGTGTCTTCGGAAACGCGACGGGCGGGCGCCGCGGCGCCGCGCTCGGATCCTTCCTCAACGGCGTGCTGATCACGTTCCTGCCCGCGTTCCTGCTGGGCGTCCTCGGCTCGTTCGGCTCGGCCAACACCACGTTCGGCGACGCCGACTTCGGCTGGCTCGGCCTGATCCTCGGCAACGTCGCCAAGGCCGGTGACGTCGCGGGCGTGATCCTCATGCTCGTGGTCGGCCTGCTGATCCTGGCCGCGGCCATCACGTGGCAGAAGCGCGTCGTGGAGACCGGCTGGGACCCGGGCGCCAAGCGCGCCGCGCTGCTGCCGCCGGAGGACCGCCCGGAGCAGCACGACGAGACGGCGGGCGGCGAGACCCCGGTCTCCCGCACGTACTCGAAGATCACGCCCCCGGCGGGCGCCCCGGTGCCGCCGCCTCCGCCGGAGGGCTGAGCGGCTTCGCGAGAGACATCGAAGGCCCGCCGAACCGCGGAGGGTTCGGCGGGCCTTCGACGGCTTCGTACGGCGTGGCGGGCGGTCCCGTCAGTGCGCGAAGCCCCAGTCGAGCATCTTCGTGGCGTCCCCGAAGACCTCCTTGTCGGCACCGACGATCGCGCCGACCAGGGTGCGGTTGTCCCGCTTCGCGGCGAAGACCAGGGAGTAGCCGGCCTCTTCGCCGCTGCCGGTCTTGACGCCGAGGGCGCCGTCGTAGCTGCTCAGCAGGTCGTTGGTGGTTTCCCAGGTGTAGTACCGGGTGTTGCCGTTGGCGGCCGGGGCGTCGGCCTCGTACTTCTTCTGCTTCACGACGTCGGCGAAGATCGGCTGGAGCATGGCGCGCTGGCCGAGCTTGGCCAGGTCGCGGGCGGTGCTGCGGTTGTCGCCGTGCGAGATGCCGTCGAACGAGTCGAAGTGGGTGCCGGTCATGCCGAGTTGCGCCGCCTCGACGTTCATCTGGTTCACGAAGTCGGCGATCCGCGCCTCCGTGGTGGTCCCGGCGCCGTAGTTGTCGGCGAGGGCCATCGCGGCGTCGCCGCCGGAGGGGATCAGCATGGCGTGCAGCAGCTGCCGGGCGGTCAGTTTGTCGCCGGTCTGGAGGTCGGCGGTGCTGGCGCCGTTCTCCTGGACGTAGTCGCGGTACTCCTGCTTGACCGTGATCTGCCGGTCGAGCCACTCCGGGTGCTTGAGCACGACCACGGCAGTCATGATCTTCGTCGTGCTGGCCATCGAGACACTCTCGTCGGCCTTGGCCCCGGCCCACATCTCGCGCTCCTGGCTGCCGTCACGGGCGTCCAGGAGGTAGGCGTGGTCGGCCGCGACGTCGGGGACGTCCTGGGCATCCGCGGCCGGCGCGCCCTCGTTCTGCTCGGCGGAGTGCGTGGCGGCCGGCGTTGCCGCCTGGGCGATGCCACCGGCGGTGATCGGCAGGACGGCCCCGAAGAGCGCGACCGTCGCGAATCTCGCTCCGGTCTTGTGCAGCCGGTTGGGTCGGGCATGGGAACCCATGGAACGCCCCCTCCTTCCGGCGGGTGACCGCCGGTTCGTCATGGTAAATCGGTGCATCACGAACCTACTTGCCCATCGGCCCTTACCGTCAAGATCGCCGTGTCATAACCGGGTAACAGCCCTCACCTGCGTGAAGGCGGTGTGCAGACACGTGGCGGAAGCCATGACCTCGCCTGCCGGTTCACTCCGTGTCGAAGGTCCGGCGTGCGCGTTCGATCTCTGGCATGTGGTCCGTGGCCCAGTCCAGGAGTACGTCGACCGGGCGGCGGAGTGTCTTGCCGAGGGGTGTGATCCGGTACTCGACGGCGACCGGGCGTGAGCTGAGCAGCTCGCGCTCGATGATGCCGTTGCGTTCCAGTCGGCGGAGGGTGGCGGTGAGCGATTTCTGTGTCACCGCGGGGATGGCGCGGCGCAGTTCGTTGAACCGGCGGGGGCGTTCGCAGAGTTCATTGAGGACGCTCAGCGACCACTTGTCCAGCACCTGGTCGAGGAGCTCGCGGTGCGGGGCGGTGACGCGCAGTTCGCTGTCCGGGGCGGGGGCGGTATCCATGCCGAAACCTGGTCTCATTGAAGTGTCCTTCGTGTACCAGGTAGCAAAGGTATACCTAGACACGAGGAGCCCCCGATGCCCGTTCACCTCTTCACCCCCGCCGGCATGCTGCAGCCCACGCCCTACCACCACGTAGCCGTCGCCACCGGCACGCGCCATGTGTACGTGAGCGGGCAGATCGCCCGCACCCCGGACGGGGACCGGGTCGCGCCGGGGGACCTCGCCGGCCAGGTCGCCCACGCGCTGCGCAACACCGCGACCGGACTCGCGGGCGCCGGGGCGACCTTCGACGACGTGGTGCGGCTGACGTTCTACGTCGTGCGGTGGACGCCGGAGAAGATCGACGCGTTCATGGCCGGGGTCGGGGAGGTGGCCGGGGAGTTGGGCCTGGGCGACCGGCTTCCCCCGGCCTCGCTGATCGGGGTCGACTGTCTCTTCGAACCCGACGTGCTCGTCGAGGTCGAGGCGACGGCGGTCCTCGACTGACGTACGCGCAGCCCTAGTTGACGCGCGCGCATCCCCCCGGCTGACGCGCACATCCCTCCGGTTGACACGCACATCCCTCCGGTGCGACTCGATCGCGGACCGGCCGAAGGCGGGCCGGGACCGGCCAAAGATCGATGTCGCACCGGAAGTCTGTGTGCGCCCCATGGACAACGCTCCACCCTCTGGTTACGTTCACCGACGGTCGACAACGATGTCAGCGTTGCCCAATCGAGGAGCAGTGATCGCCGATGGTGACTCGAAGAACCGTCCTGCGCACCGGCGGAGCGGCCCTGGCCGCCGGGGCCTTCGGAATCTCCCTGCCGAATCCGGCGGCGGCAGCCGCCGCCTCTCAACGCGCCGCCCCCGCCCGCCTGTTGCCGTCCTTCGGACGCCCGACCCGTCTCGACGTCGCCCACGTCGGCGCCCTGAACGGCTACGACCAGCTGCTGTTGACGACCCTTCAGGGAACCGTGAACCGTGGCGGCCCCCGCCTCTACTTCACCTTCGACGACGGCGCGACCGACCGGCGCTGGCTGTCCAGTACCGGCGCGTCGGTCACCCAGCACGACAACGCCCTTGATCTGGTGGGCCGTTACCGCGACCGGGTGCGGGGCGCGATCCTGGTCGACCCCGACGTCCCGGACTCCGTGAACGTCGCCACCACGCTCGCGGGCCTCAAGAACGGGGTGGCCGCGACCGCGGAACAGGCGCGCGACCACGGCCTGAAGACCCTGGTGGACCTGCGCGGCCGCTTCGACCCGGACGACGTCCTCGCCACCTACCGCTGGCAGCTCGACAAGCTCTTCCCGCACTGCGACCACGCCCTGCTGTCCGGCCTGCCTCCGACGCGGACGGTGAGCGTGAGCGGCGTCAAGTGGCGGGAGGTGGCACGGGAGACCGAGCGGATCCGGGACACCTCCAACCGGAAGGTGCGCACGCTCGACCTCAGCCCCGAACTGGGCGGCGACAACGATGTCTACCTCCGCTTCCAGGACTCCTTCGGGGACGACGGCTGGGGTGCCTCGGTCGGCACCGTCAAGGTCACGGCGGACGGCAAGGAACTCGCGTCCTTCACACCCGGCACCGACGCCGAGAAGCCGTACCTCTTCGACGGCCTGAACTCCTCGCTCGGCGACAAGGCGAACCGCTTCGCCGACGGCGGCGGCTACTTCGTCTACCACTTCAAGGCACCTGCCGGGACAGGGAAGTTGACCGTCGACGCCGACCTGTGGAACCAGTACCTGGTGACCGCGACCGCCACCGCGCCCACCCGCGTCGAACCCTTCCCCTACTTCCGGGACTACGTGGTGGCGAGCCGGGCCATGGTGCTGTGGCTGCCGCCGTCCGGCGACACCGGCAAACTCCTCGACGAGGTGCTCACCAAGGTGGAACCCACCACCCCGTACGCCGGGTGGTTCCCCAACGACGTGGCCGGCGAGTGGGGCGGAGTGGACCGCGCCTCGCAGCACGGTGTGCCGGTCGTCGCCGCCGACTTCTACATGAACGGCACCGTGCACGCCGGCGTCCCGGCGAAGATCTCCGGCCGCGTACCCGCGCGGCCCAAGGCCGAGCTGCGCAACCGGGTGTACGTCACGTTCACCGTCGGCGAGGGCGACAACATCCAGTACTGCCAGCGCCGCATGCGCGACATCTGGGACGACCCCGAGCGCGGCGACGTACCGGTCAACTGGACCGTCAGCCCGCTGCTCGCCGACATCGGCCCCGCCCAACTCGCCTACTACCAGAGGACGGCCACCGACAACGACCTGCTCATCTGCGGGCCCTCCGGCGCCGGTTACACCTACCCGGGCTCGTGGCCGAAGGCGGCGCTCGACGCGTACACCGAGCTCACCGGGCGCTATCTGCGACGCACCGGCATGGATCTCGTCTACGCGTACAACCCGCGCAACGCGGACAACGACGGGTGGGTGCCGTTCGACGACAGTGTCATGGCGTCCTTCAAGAAGAACACGCCGCTGCGGGGTGTCATCCAGTCCTGGGAGACCGGCGATCTCCAGTCCCGCCCGGCCGGGATCCCGGTGATCGGCAACTTCTACCCGCAGGGCAAGGGCGCCGACTTCCGGGACGCGCTGCTGAAGCACATCGAGGACCGCGACCCGGACGAGCCGATGTTCATCGCCGCGGCCATCAACGCGTGGAGCTGGACGCCGGGCGACATCGCGGAGGTGGCGAAGCTGCTGGACGACCCGTTCGAGATCGTCCGCGGCGACGTCTTCTTCGAACTCCTCGACCGCACCTACGAGTAGGAGGACGTCATGCCCCGACAGCGCCGTGCCCGCACCGTCGCCGCGCTCCTCGCGTGCGCGTTCATGCTGATCGTCTCGGGCGGGGTGGGCAGCCCGCCCGCGACCGCCCAGGCCGAGTCACCGCCCGCCGTCGACCCGCTGACGGCGGTCGTCCCCAAGCCGGGCTCCTGGAGACCCGGCGACGGTACGACGCGGCTTCCCCGCACCACGCGGATGGACGTCGACGCGCGCACCGCCGGTGACTGGACCGTCGTCCCGGGCATGACCCGGGAGAGCGACCCGGCCGTGTTCCACCGCACCCTGGCCACCGTCGCGCGGCACGCCGCCCGGGACGTGGAGACGGCCACCAAGCTGCGGATGCCGGTCACCGTCACGCCCGGTCGCCACTCCGCGAGCGTCCAAGTCGCCCTGGACCATGGCCTGGTGGGCGAGCTCGGCCCCGACGGCTACCGTCTGGAGATCGGCAGCAGCGTACGGATCACCGCGACCACCGCGGGTGGTGTCTACTACGGCACCCGCAGCCTCATCCAGCTGCTGCGCGCGGCCGGTGACGGGCGCGCCCTGCCGCGCGGTGTGCTGGTCGACTCCCCCGACACCGAGCTGCGCATGAACACCATCGACGTCTCCCGCGAGTACTGGAGCCCGCGCGAAGTCACCGACGTCATCCGGCAGATGGGCTATCTGAAGCAGAACTTCCTCGTGCTGCACCTCGACGACGCCGAGGGCTTCCGGCTCGACAGCCCGCGCTGGCCGGGGCTCGCCGAGCGCGGCTACAGCTACGACCGGAGGACCATCGAGAAGCTGGACCGGATCGCGGCCGAGAACAACGTCTCCCTCGTCCCGTCCTTCGAGTTCCCGGCGCATGTCTCCCCCAAGTCCGCCTACTTCCACGTCGGCATGGCCGACGGTCCGCGCGAGGTGGCGCCGGGCTTCGGCGAGCGCGACACCGGCGCCACCCCCGACAACTCGTGCACCGGCTACTCGTACTCGCACCTCGACGACGACTTCACGTTCAACCTCATGAACGACAAGGCGCTCAAGATGTCCAAGGAGCTCCTCGACGAGTTCCTTCCCTGGTTCTCCTCACCCTGGGTGCACCTCGGCGGCGACGAGCTCCCGCCCGACATGGCGAAGTGCCCGGCCCTGCAGCGCTTCATCGAGCAATCCCCCGAGTACGCCAACGTGTCCGATGTCGCGATCGACTTCCTGAACACCCTGGACACCCAGGTCAACGCGGCAGGTCGACGTTCGATCGTCTACGACGGGTCCGAGGGCTCGACCGAGCAGGTCAAGCTCGACCGCGATGTCGTCGTCATGGACTGGACCGGCGACGGCACCGCCCCGCACCTGGCCGATTACGACCTCATCGTCGCCGATTCGAAGCTGTTCTACGCCGTGCCCGCGCGGGGCATCCGGCCCAAGGAGGAGCAGATCGCGCGCACGTGGCAGCCGCCGACCTCCGGCAAGGTGCTCGGCTGGGGCATGCATGTGTGGGGCGACGACCTCGGCTGGGCGGAAGGACAGTGGCTGGAGTCACTGACCTGGCGGCCCCGGGCGACGGTGGCCGACCGGCAGTGGAACACCTCGCCGCGCAGCGCGCAGGAGTTCTCGACGTTCGGCAGCCGACTCGCCGCGACCGGCAAGGCCCCCGGCTACACGGGCACGCTGCTCCCGCGCCCGACCGACACCGGCCGCCCCGTCCACGACTACGCCATGGACCCCGCGTTCCCTCCCGGTACCTATGACGCACACACCGCGACGAACCGCCGGGGCCTGCGCGACGTGTGCGGCCTCAGCGGCATGACTCCGCTCAACGTCCGCACCACCACCGTCCGGGACCCGCAGGAAGGCTGGACCAAGCAGGTGGACGCCGGCGGCTACTGGCTGGGCGCCGCGAGCCTGCCAGGACCGTGGACCCTGACCACCCGCGTCCGCCTGGACGGCAAGGCCACGTTCCTCAGCGACATCGACCGCACGACCACGATCGAACTCGGCCCCGGCGATGTCACCGTCACCCACGACGGTGCCACCTCGTCCTTCGGACACGGCGTACCCGCAGGCCGCTGGAGTGACATCGCCCTCACCAGCGACGGACACACCATCACCCTCTACGTCGACGGCAAGGCGACCGGCGAGGTCCCCAGCACGGCGCCGCTGCCGCGCGCCCGGTTGATGGGAACGGCCCAGCCGTTGATGGGTCTGGCGGCCCTGTCCCTGTACGCGGAAGGCCTCTCGCCCGACGCGATCCGGTCGGCACGCACGGCGCCGCCGAAGGCGCGGTGTGCTTCCTACGACGCCCCCGCACAACTGCCTTCTGTCCACCCGGAGTTGAGCCGCTGACACCTATCGCGTGTGCCGGGCGGATCCCTGCCCGGCACACACGCGTTCCATGGCCGAAGGCAGGCCGCGTATCCGGTCAGGCGTCGGCGCGGTGGACGCTGACCGCATAGCCGCCACCGTCGTACGGCGCGGCGTCCCACGTCGAGAACCGGTCCACGAGGGTCAGTCCGGCCGCCTCGCAGCAGGCGTCGTACTCCGGCAGCGTGAGGGTGGGCGGCACGGGCAGGTGGGCCGCGTCCAGGCCGAAGCCCGCGACGAGCAGGCCGCCCGGGCGCAGGGCCGCGGCCAGGCGCTCGACCACGGTGGCCTCGGTGCCGGGGGTGAGCAGTGGCAGGACGTTGCCGGCGGCGACGACGAGGCCGAAGTCCGTGGCGATGCCGAGCGCGGCCGGGTCGAACTCGGCGAGGTCGGTCTGCAACCAGGGCAGTTGAGGCGCCCGCTCCCGCGCGACGTCGAGCATGGAGGCGTCCAGGTCGATCCCCACGCCGTCGTACCCGAGCTCGGCGAGGCGGATCATGACCCGGCCGGTACCGCACCCGGCGTCGAGCACCCGGGCCCCGGCAGGCACGAGGGCGGCGCAGAACGACGCCTCTCCGTGCACGTCCTTTCCGCTGCGCGCCAGCGCCTCGAAGCGGGCGGCGTACTCGCCCCCGGACTTTCCACCGGTCAGTTCCTGCCAACGACTCATGAGATCGACTATAGGTCGCCGGGCCGCCCGGTCACGCCTGGGCCTCGTCGCCGTCCTCGCTGGCCGGAAGGCGCAGGACACATGCCGTGAGCAGCGCGAGGAAGGTGAATCCCGCGGAGATCCACAGCGCCTGTTCGATGCCGCCTAGCGTGCCGGAGCCGGCCGCGGGGGCGACGAGTGCGATGCCGACCGAGGCGCCGATGCCGAAGCAGGCCGCGCTGATGCCGGGGACCGCGCCGGGCGCGTCCTTCGGGGAGACGACGACGCCGAGGGCGTTGAGGGGCGTCATGGCCAGGCCGTTGTACGCGACGCCGAGGGCGCAGGCCGCGGCGAACAGCAGCCATCGGTTGTCCGGCAGCAGGGCCGTGCCGAGCAGGATGAGGAGGCTGAGCCCGAGGCCCGTGCGCAGCAGTACGAGCCAGCCCTTGCGTGGCGCGAGCCACCCGGTCAGCGGCGCGGAGAGCAGGCCGATGGCGGCGGGCGGGGTGAGGTAGAGCAGGGAGGAGAGCGTCGCGCTCATCCCGTAGCCGAACTCGCCGTCCTGGCTGAGCAGCACGAACGTGAAGTTGATCGCGGAGAAGACGCCCATCAGGGTCAGCAGGGTCGTCGCGAGCAGTGGCCACACATGGCGCGAGCGCAGGTGCTCGATGGCGATGAGCGGGGCCGTGCGTCGCTTCTCCGTCTGCCAGAAGACGACGAGCAGGACGAGGGCGGCGAGCAGCAGGGCGAGCGGCAGCGGCGCCGACCAGCCGTGCGCGGAGCCCTTGCTGAGCGCGAGGTTGACGCAGACGAGCGCGGCGGACAGCGCGGCGGCGCCCCACCAGTCCATCCGCCGCCCGTCCTTGGGCGCCGCCTCGGGCAGGAAGCGCCGCAGCAGGACGATCGCGGTCAGGCCGACGACGAGGATGGCGCCGAAGATCCAGCGGAAGCCGACGGTGTCCGCGACGATGCCTCCGACCAGACCGTCGAGCCCGCCGACGCCGCCGTTGATGGCGGTGACGATTCCGAGGGCCGGGCCGAACCTGGCGGGGCTCATCGTGTCGCGCAGCAGCATGTACGTGACGGGGAAGGTGGCTCCGGAAGCGCCCTGGAGGATGCGTCCGGCGATGAGCACGGGAACGCTGGGGGCCAGGGCGGCGATCAGGGCGCCGAGGCACATCGTGACCATCGCGGCCAGCAGGATGCGGCGGCGGCCCACGCGGTCGCTGAGCCGGCCGAGGACGACGCCCGCGACGCCGCCGACGAGGAAGAACAGGTCCTGGGCGCCCGCCACTTGGGAGGCCGAGACGTCGAATTCCCTGGCGATCTCGGGGAGCGCGGGGGTGACCATGGAGGCGCCGAGCTGGAACGCGATCACCGCGACGATGAGCGCGGTGAGCAGCAGGCCGTGCGAGCTCCCGCGGCGGCCCGCGTCCTCGGCGCTCGGCGCGGGGACCGTGCGACTCACGAGAGGACCTCGGGTGCGGCGGCGGGCAGGGTGGTCCCCGGCGTCGGTACGTCGAGGGAGACGATCCGCTCCACGAGGCGCTCCGGGAACGTGCCGTCGGTCTCCAGGAGGACGCGGGCGTTGGCCTCCGGCGTGCGGGGGTAGCCGCGGTACATGCCCCGGGTGTCGGCGACGAGTTCGCCGCGCGCGGGGCCCTGCGTGGTGTCGACGGTGACGTGCAGCACGGGGGCCTGGACCGGCGTGAGGTCACCGGCGGCCATGGCGGCGGCCAGCGGGTCGTGGCAGGCGGAGGCGCGGAACGGGAACACGATCCGCTCGTGGAAGTCGAGGTAGACGTCGAGGGCGTCGGCGGCGAAGCGGGAGGCCGGGGTGCCGTGGGTGCGCAGCCGGTCCTGGTGGGCGGGGGTGAGGCGCTCGCGCATGGTCACGTCGAGGGGAACGATCGTGAGCTCCCACCCGGCGGCGAGGACGCGCTGCGCCGCCTCGGGGTCGTTGCCGATGTTGGCCTCGGCGCGGGCGCCGATGTTGCCGGGGTGGTGGACGGCGCCGCCCATCACGGTGACATGGCGGACGAGTTCGGGGAGCCGGGGCTCGCGCTCCAGGGCGTGGGCGAGGTTGGTGAGGGGCGCGGTGGCCAGGATGTGCAGGGCGCCCGGGGCCGCGTGCGCGGCGTCGATGATGAGCTGCACGGCGTCGCGCCGGTCGAGGTCGGCGGTGGGCGGCGGGAGCTGGATGTCGCCGATGCCGTTGTCGCCGTGCACGTGGGTGGCGTACTCGGGGTCGGTGCCGGTGAGCGGGGTGGCGGCGCCGGCGGCGACGGGGATGTCGGTGCGGCCCGCGAGTTCGAGCACCTGGAGGGTGTTGATCGCGGCCTGTTCGGCGCTGGTGTTGCCCGCGACGGTGATGACACCGCGCAGGTCCACGCCGGGGGTGCCGGCGAGGTAGAGGAGGGCGAGGGCGTCGTCGACGCCCGTGTCGCAGTCCATGAGCAGGGGCAGGGGGGCGTTCATCGGGGGCCTTTCCGCGGAGGGGGAGGGTTCGCATGCGATCCACATGCGATCCAGTGGCAGCCAGTTGTCAGACAACTGAAGTTCTGCGGTGGAGCGTAAGTACGGATCACTCCGCTGACAAGAGGTTGATTTCCGGTGTTGACCGGCGTATTGGCTCTGGTGCATGCTCTACGTGACCCCGTATCCGGCCCAGTGGATGTATGACCACTGAAGGCCGGAGAATGGTGGACATGACCGAGAGGCCCCGCCCCATGACCGCACGTGCGGCTCACCGCCGACCGCCCCGCGTCGAGCTGTACGAGCGGATCGTCGCCGCGATCCACGACGGCACCTTCCCGCCCGGCTCCGTGCTCCCCTCCGAGCCGGCGCTCGCCGGCGAGCTGGGGGTGAGCCGGCCCGCGCTGCGCGAGGTGCTGATCCTGCTCCAGGAGGACGGGGTGATCACGCGCAAGCACGGGGTGGGCAGCCGGGTCAGCCATCAGCTGCCGCCACGCGGCCTCGAACGCCTCTCACCCGTCGAGGACCTGCTCGACACCCCCCACGTCCACGGCCGCAGGCTCGCCGCCAGCCGGGACCTGCCCACCGACTTCTCCGCCCACCACCTGCGGCTGTCCGGCAGCGACAGCACCTGGTTCTGGGAGACCCTGCTGGCGGCGGACGGCGTGCCCGCGTGTTTCGCGCACGAGTGGGCCGCCGACGACGCCACCCTCGCCGAGGTCGTCCCCGACGGGCCCGCGCTCCTCGACCGCACGGCCGACGCGGGCCGGGGCGGGGCGTCCGACCGCAGCATGGGCGCCGTCCTCCTCGCCGCCACCGACGCCCCGCTCACCGGCCGCGGCACGGTCGGCGCGACCCTGCTCGGCGAGGAGCGCGGCGCGGCGATGGAGCGGTCCGCGCAGACCCCGGCGACGCTCGTCACACAGGTCGTGTCCTGGGGCAGCCGCCCGCTGTTCGCCGCCAAGTACCTCTACCCGGCGGGCGCCCCGCTGCTCCACGTACGCCAGCGCCGCTGACCGCCCACGGCCCGCCGCCTCACGCGGTCACCGCCCCCGGACCGCAGTCCTCCGCGATCTCGTCCAGCAGGTCGATCAGCGCGTGCAGCGCCGGGTTCGGGTCGCCCGCGCGCCAGGCCAGGGCCAGTGGCAGGGGCGGGATGTCGCGGGCCGGGATGAGGACCACGCCGGGGACCTTGAGGTGGCTGGCGGAGGACGGCACGAAGCCGATGCCCACACCGGCGCCGACCAGCGTCAGGATCGTGTGCGTGTCGGGCACCTCCTGGACGATGCGCGGGCTCGACCCGTGCGCCAGATAGGCGCTGTGGATCAGCGCCACGATGCCCGCGCCCCGGTTGGTGGGGTGGCTGACGACGGGCTCCTGCTGGATGTCGGCCATGGCGATCTCCTCGCGGGTGGCGAGTCGGTGGCCCGCCGGGAGGGCCACCACGATGTTGTGCCGGGTCAGTTCGCGGGCCTGGATACCGCTGCCCGCGACCGGCAGCCGCATCAGCCCCGCGTCGATCTCGTCGTCGGTGAGCCGGGTGACCAACTCGCCGCCGTACACCGGGCCGTGGATCTCCAGGCGGACGCGCGGGCGGTGCTCGCGGAACTTCCGGGTCATCAGGATCAGCACCTCGTGGGAGGTGGGCCCGCTGAACCCCAGCCGCACCACCCCGGTCTGTCCGCTCGCGGCACGGCGGGCGGCGAGCGGCGCCTCCTGTACGGCCCGCAGCGCCCGCCGGGCCTCCGTCAGGAACGCCTCCCCCGCCGCCGTGAGGGCCACCTGCCGCGTCGTGCGGCGCAGCAGCGCGACGCCGACCTCCTGCTCAAGGCGTTTGATCTGCTGGGACAGCGGCGGCTGCGACATCCGCAGCCGCTCGGCCGCGCGCCGGAAGTTGAGCTCCTCCGCGACCGTCACGAACGACCGCAGGTGCCGCAGTTCCACGTGAACTCCCGTTCCCTCGCAGGTCAGTAGTGATTATGTCGCGCAGTCGAATCAACGGTAGGGAATTTTGGTGTTAGACGAAACCATTCGGCAGCCATAGCTTCCCTGTGAGCGCGATCACGTTGCATCGACCGGAAGGACGGGACGAGATGCCGAGCAGACGGCTTCCCGCGGAGGAGAAGATGGCCCGCAAGGCGGGCTGGGCTTCCTACCTCGGCTCGACGATCGAGTGGTACGACTTCTACGTCTACGGCACCGCCTCCGCCCTGGTGTTCGCCCCGCTGTTCTTCGCCGACGTACCCCCGACGATCGGCGTGCTGCTCTCCTTCGTCACCTTCTGGGTCGGCTTCCTGGCCCGTCCGCTCGGCGCCATCCTCTTCGGCCACCTCGGCGATCGCATCGGCCGCAAGAAGGCGCTGGTCGCGACGCTGCTGCTGATGGGTGTCAGCACGGTCGGCATCGGGTGTCTTCCGACGTACGGGCAGATCGGTGTGGCCGCGCCGATCCTGCTCACCCTGTTCCGTACGGTGCAGGGCATCGCGCTCGGCGGTGAGTGGGGCGGTTCGGTCCTGATCACCACCGAACACGCCAAGAAGGAACGCGGCTTCATGTTCGCGGCCTTCGCCCAGCAGGGCTCGCCCACCGGCCGCATCCTGGCCACGCTGTCCTTCCTCGCCGTCGGGCGGCTCTCCGACGACGCACTCCTTGCGTGGGCCTGGCGGATCCCGTTCCTGGCCTCCGCCCTGCTGGTGATCATCGGCCTGGTGATCCGGCTCAGCCTGGAGGAGTCCCCGGCGATGGTGTCCCTGCGGGCCGCCGACCAGACCGTGAAGGTCCCGGTCGTCACCCTGTTCCGGGAGCACTCCAAGCTGCTGCTGCTCGGTGTCGGCGCCGCGTTCACCGTCTTCGCCATCGTCTACGCCCGTGACACCTTCGCCCTGTCCTGGGCGACCGGCGAAGTCGGCATGGGCCGACAGGACTTCCTCACCGTCATCCTGATCGCCAGCATCGTGCAGTTCTTCGTACAGCCGCTCGGCGCCGTGCTGGCCACCCGCTGGGGCGTCCGCAAGGCCGTCACCGTCATCCTGGCCTGCCAGATCCCCACGATCCCGGTCATGTTCGCCCTCATCGGCACCGGCAGCTTCCCGCTCGCCGTGACCGGCGCGGTCCTCGCGACCATCCCGGACGTCATGTACTACGCGATCATCGCGGGCATGTTCGCCCAGGCCTTCCCCGCCAAGGTCCGCTACACCGGCATCTCCACGGCGTACGGGCTCGCGGGCGTGCTCGGCGGCCTGGCACCGGTCATCCTCCAGTCGCTGCTGTCCGCCTCGGGAACGATCGTGCTCCCGGTCCTGTTCGTGGTCGTCCTCGGAGTCATCTCGCTCGTCGCGGCCCGCGCCTTCCTCACCCTGTCGGCCAGGACCATCGACAAGGAGCGGCAGGCCGAGGCATCCCCCGCCGCCGTCAACTGACCTCCCCCTACTCGTACTTCATGTCTCGCAGTCCCGAGGAGAAACCGTGCAGCAGCACGCAGCCCACCCCCGCACCGACGACGCCCTGAACTCGCTCCTGCACCCCCGCTCCATCGCGATCCTCGGCGCATCCGACACCCCGACGAAGCTGTCGGGGCGGCCCGTCGACTACCTCAAGCGGTTCGGGTTCGCGGGCCGGATCCTTCCCGTCAACGCCAAGCGCGACCAGGTGCAGGGCCTCACCGCCTACCGCAGCGTCGACGACATCGACGGGGACATCGACCTCGCCATGATCATGCTGTCGGCCGAGCAGTCCGCCGACGCCGTCCGCGCCTGCGGCCGCCGCGGCATCCCCGCCGCCATCCTGGGCGCCTCGGGATTCGCCGAGGTCGGCGGCCGGGGCGTGGAGCTCCAGGAGGACCTGAAGGCCGCGATCGCCGAGAGCGGGGTGCGGGTCCTCGGCCCCAACTGCCTCGGCATGATCGCCTCCCACGAGCGGGCGCTGCCCACCTTCACCTCCGCGCTCGACGAGGACGCCGACCTGGTCGAGGGCCCGATCGCCTTCCTCAGCCAGAGCGGCGCCTTCGGCGGCTTCGTGTTCAACGCGGCCCAGAACCTCCGCATCGGGATATCCCACTACCTCAACACCGGCAACGAGGTGGACCTTTCGGTCGCCGAGCTGGTCGACGGTCTCGTGCGCAGCGACGATACGGAGGTGATCCTCGCCTACCTCGAAGGTGTCACCGGCGGCCGCCGCCTCCTGGACGCCGCCCGGGAGGCGCACGAGCGGGACAAGCCGATCATCGCCGTCAAGGTCGGCCGTTCCGAGGCGGGCGCCCGCGCCGCCCAGTCCCACACGGCCTCGCTCGCCGGTGAGGACGCCGTCTTCGACGGTGCGATCAGCCAGTACGGCATCCTGCGCGTGGACGGCCCCGAGTCCATGCTGGAGGCCGCCCAGATCTTCTCCACCGGCCGCCGCGCGGCGGGGCGCAGACTCACCTCGCTGTCCGTCTCCGGCGGCGCGGGTGCGCTGATGGCGGACTCGGCGGCCGCCCACGGCATCGAGGTCCGCGCCTGGGACGAGGAGTGGCAGCGCACCATGGCCGCCGCCATCCCCGTGTACGGGTCCCCGCGCAACCCCGTCGACCTCACCGGCAGCCTCATCGCCGAACCCGACATCCTGCGGCGCTCGTTGAAGGTGGCCGTCGAGCACCCGGGCACCGACATGATCGCCGTGCTCCTGGGGTGCGCGGACAACTGCGCCGACACGCTCATCGAGGCCCTCGACGAGGCGTACCGCTCGACCGACCGCCCCTTCGTCGTCGTGTGGACGGGTGGCAGCGGCCGTCCCCGCACCCGCCTGCGCGAGCTGGGCATCCCCTGCTACACCGACCCCGCCCAGGCCGCCCGCGCCCTCGGCCTGCTGGCCGACTTCAGCCTGCGCCCCGCGCTGCCCGCCCCCGTACGGCCCGCGGACGTCGACACCGAGGCCGCCCGCGCCGTCCTCTCCCGCGCCCGCGCCGAGGGTCGCACCCAGCTCGACGAGTACGAGTCGACGCAGCTCATCGCCGCCTACGGGGTGCGTACCGCCGCCTCGCGACCGGCCACGACTCCGGACGAAGCAGCCGCCGTGGCTGAGGAGTTGGGCGGGCCCGTCGCCGTGAAGCTGCTGTCCGAGCGGATCGGGCACAAGAGCGACATCGGCGGCGTCCGGCTCGGCCTCGACGGCGCGGACGCCGTGCGCGAGGCCGCCGACGACGTGCTGCGCATCGCCCGCGAGGCGGGCGTGGACGACGCCCGCGTGCTCGTCCAGCGGATGGCCGATGGCGGCGGCACCGAGCTGATCGTCGGCGTCAAGAACGACCCGGTGTTCGGCCCCGTCGTGGTCACCGGGCTCGGCGGCATCCTCGTCGAGGCGCTCGCCGACAGCCGGGTCGCCGTCGCCCCCGTCGACCCGGTCGGCGCCCGCCGGATGCTGCTCTCGCTGCGCGGCAGCCGCCTGTTCGGCGAGGTGCGCGGCAAGCCGGCCCGCGACGTCGAGGCCGCCGCCGACACGATCGCCCGCCTGTCCTGGCTGGCCGCCGACCTCGCCGACGAGCTCGCGGAGCTGGACGTCAACCCGCTGCTGCTCGGCGCGGCGGGCGAGGGCGCCCTCGCGGTGGACGCGCTGGCGCACCTCACCCCTCTCAACTGACCTACCTGGAAAGGAGATTGACGATGGAAGCCGAGGAGTTCGAGGCGGTCCTCGCCGCCGTCCACACCCTCGTACGGGAGGACGTCGTCCCGCGCGAGGACGAGATCGAGGAGACGGACGCCATCCCGGAGGACGTCCGCCGCAAGGCCGTCGACATGGGGCTGTTCGGGTACACGCTGCCGGAGGCGTTCGGGGGCCTGGGGGCGAGCCTGTCCGAGGACGTCCGGCTCGCCTTCGAGTTCGGGTACACGACGCCCGCGTTCCGCTCGATGTTCGGCACCAACAACGGCATCGCCGGCAAGGTGCTCGACAACGCGGGCACCGAGGAGCAGAAGAAGCACTGGCTGCCCCGGCTCGCGGAGGGCGCCGTCGCGTCGTTCGCGCTGACGGAGGCGGAGGCGGGCTCCGACCCTTCGGGCCTGACCACGCGCGCCGTCCGCGTGGGCGACGGCTATGCCATCAACGGAAGCAAGCGGTTCATCACCAACGCCCCGCTCGCGGACCTGTTCGTGGTCTTCGCCCGCACCGGCGAGGAGGCCTCCGGGACGAAGGGCATCTCCGTGTTCCTCGTCGAGGCGGGGCTGCCGGGCGTCACGGTCGGCCCGAAGGACGCCAAGACCGGGCAGGCGGGCGCCTGGACCGCCGAGGTGTCCTTCGACGACGTACGTGTCGAGAAGGCGGCGCTCGTCGGCGGCGAGGAGGGCGCGGGGTTCGGCACGGCCATGCGGTCCCTGGTGCGCGGGCGTGTGCACATCGCGGCGCTGTGCGTCGGGATGGCCGAGCGGATCCTGGAGGAGTCCGTCGCCCACGCGGCGACCAGCAAGCAGGGCGGCCGCCCCATCGGCGAGTTCCAGCTCGTGCAGGGCATGCTCGCCGAGATCCAGACGGGTGTGCTCGCGGGGCGGGCCATGGTCCTTGACGCCGCCGAGAAGTACGACTCCGGTGAGGACGTGAGGATCCGGCCGTCCGCCGCCAAGCTGTTCTGCTCCGAGATGGTCTCCAAGGCCGCCGACCTGGCCGTCCAGATCCACGGCGGCATGGGTTACATGCGCGGCACGGTCGTCGAGCGCTGCTTCCGCGACGCCCGCCTGTTCCGCATCTACGAGGGCACCAGCGAGATCCAGAAGGTCATCATCGCCAAGCAGCTGCTGCGGCAGGCCCGGTCATGATCGAACCCGCCGTGGACGTGACGTGCGAGGGACCGGTCCACACCCTCACCCTGAACCGGCCCGCCCGCCGCAACGCCCTCGACCTCGCCGACCGGCGCGAACTGCTCGCCGCGCTGCGGGAGTCCGAGCGGGACCCGGAGTGCCGGGCGATCGTGCTGACCGGCGCGGGCGAGGTGTTCTGCGCGGGCGGTGACATCCGCTCCATGTCGCAGGATCCGCGCGTCGCCCGCGAACGCCTCGCCGTCGTGGGCGACGTGGCCCGCGCCCTGGTGTGCTCGGCGAAACCGGTGGTCGCCGCGGTGCGCGGCGGCGCGTACGGCCTGGGCCTCGGGCTCGCCGCCGCCTGCGACTACGTCGTGGCCGCCGAGGACGCCCGGTTCGCGGCCTCCTTCGCCAAGATCGGGCTCACCGCCGACACCGGCCTCAGCTGGAGCCTCGCCCAGCGCGTCGGACCGGCCCGCGCCAAGGAACTCATCCTCTTCGCCGAGGACTTGACCGCCGCCGAGGCCGAGCGGATCGGCCTGGTCAGCGAGATCGTCGAGGGCGAGAAGGTGGCCGAGCGGGCGCGGGAGCGGGCCGGGCGGCTCGCCGCCGCCTCCCCCGCGATGGTCGCCGCCACGAAGCGGATCTTCGCCCAGGAGGCGCAGGACCTGGACGCGGTCCTCGACGCGGAGGCCGAGGCGCAGGTCGAACTGCTCGGCGGCGAGGGCTTCGTGGAGGGCCGGGCCGCGTTCCTGGAACGCCGCCGCCCGGTCTTCCCCGCGTGATCCGGCACCACGTACCCGTAAGGAATGAGAGGAGAACGCATGCCTCACCCCACGGCGTCCCGCTCCCGCCCTCTTGAGGGCATGCGGATCGTCGAGCTCTCCAGCTACGTGGCCAGCCCGCTCGGCGGGATGACACTGGCCCAGCTGGGCGCCGACGTCATCCGCGTCGAGCCGCTGAACGGCGCGCCGGACCGCACCCGGCACCCGCTCGCCGACAGCGGCACGAGCCTGTACTGGTCCGGCCTGAACAAGGGAAAGCGCGCCCTTGAGGTCGACCTGCGCAGCGAGGAGGGGCGCGAGCTCGTCGCCGGCCTGGCCACCGGGGGCGGCCCAGGCGGCGGCATCGTGATCGCGAACTCCGAGCGCTACCAGGACCTTTCGTACGAGGCCCTGGCCGCCCGCCGTCCCGACCTGATCCATGTGCTGCTCACGGGCCGCCGGGACGGCTCGGCCGCCGTCGACTACACCGTCCAGGCCGCCACGGGTTTCCCTCAGCTCACCGGTCCGGAGAGCACGCCCGACCCGGTCAACCACCTGATGCCCGCGTGGGATGTCGCCGCCGGGCTGTACCTCGCCGTCGGCCTGCTCGCGGCCGAACGCCACCGGCTGCGTACCGGGGAGGGCCAGCAGGTCCGCGTCGCGCTTGAGGACGTGGCCCTGGCGACGGCCGGAAACCTCGGCTACCTCGCGGAGGCCCAGCTCGACCGCGCCCCGCGCGCCCGCGCCGGGAACTACGTCTACGGCACCTTCGGCCGCGACTTCGCCACCGCCGACGGCGGCCGCCTCATGGTCGTCGCCCTCACCACGCGGCACTGGCAGGGCCTGCTCGCCGCGACGGGTCTCACGGAGGCGGTCGAGGCCGTCGGTCGCGCGCTCGGCGCCGACCTCTCCGACGAGTTCGAGCGCTACACCCACCGCAAGGTCCTCGGCGAACTGCTTGCGGGCTGGTTCGCGGCACACTCCCTCGCCGAGGCACAGGAGGCGCTCGCCGGCACGCGCGTGCTGTGGTCCACGTACCGCAGCTTCGCCGACCTGGCCGCCGACGACGCCCAACTGCTGCGCGAGAACCCGCTGATGGCCCGCGTCGGCCAGGACGGCATCCCCGCGCACTGGGCGCCCGGCTCCCCCGTCGTCATGGACCGCACGCAGTCCGCGCCCGCGCCCTCGCCCACGGTCGGCGAACACACCGACGACGTACTACGCACCGAACTCGGTCTCGGCGAGAGCGAGTTGGAGAAACTTGGTGAGGCGGGCGTCATCCGCCCCCGCCGAGCCAGGCGACCGTTCACCACGACCACAGGAAGCTGAAGAGACTCATGGCACTACTGGCCGACAGGACCGCAGTCATCACGGGCGGCGCCCAGGGCATCGGGCTCGCCATCGCCAGGGCCTACGTCCGCGAGGGCGCGAAGGTCGTGCTCGGCGACCTCAACCTGGACGCCGCCGAGGCCGCCGCCAAGGAACTCGGCGGGCCCTCCGTCGCGCACGCCGTACAGTGCGACATCACCGAGGCCGCCCAGGTGGACGCCCTGATCCAGGCCGCGATCGACACCTTCGGCTCCCTTGACATCATGGTCAACAACGCCGGCATCACCCGCGATGCCACCATGCGCACCATGACCGAGGACCAGTTCGACCAGGTCATCGACGTGCATCTGAAGGGCACGTGGAACGGCACCCGCAAGGCCGCCGCCGTGATGCGCGAACAGAAGCACGGCGCGATCGTCAACATCTCCTCGCTCTCCGGCAAGGTCGGCATGGTCGGGCAGACCAACTACTCCGCCGCCAAGGCCGGCATCGTCGGCCTGTCGAAGGCCGCCGCCAAGGAGATGGCCCATCATGGTGTGCGCGTCAACGCCATCCAGCCGGGCCTGATCCGCAGCGCCATGACCGAGGCGATGCCGGAGAAGGCCTGGGACCAGAAGCTGGCCGAGATCCCGATGCGGCGCGCGGGCGAGGTCGAGGAGGTCGCATCCGTCGCGCTGTTCCTGGCCTCGGACCTGTCCTCGTACATGACCGGAACGGTTCTCGAAGTAACGGGCGGCCGTTTCATGTGAGTTGAACCGTCACCCCGTACGCGCACCCCTCACCCCTCACCCCTCACCCCTCACCCCTCACCCCTCACCCCTCACCCGGCCAGGAGCACCCATGCGTGAAGCCGTCGTCTGCGAACCCGTCCGCACCCCCATCGGCCGCTACGGCGGCATGTTCACGTCGCTGACCGCCGTGGACCTCGGCGTCGCCGCTCTCAAGGGCCTCCTCGAACGCACCGGTATCAACCCCGAGGCCATCGAGGACGTCATCCTCGGCCACTGCAACGGCAACAGCGAGGCGCCCGCCATCGGCCGCGTCGTCGCCCTGGACGCGGGCCTGCCCGTCACCGTCCCCGGCCTCCACCTCGACCGCCGCTGCGGCTCCGGCCTCCAGGCCGTGCTGTACGCCGCCCAGCAGGTGCAGACCGGCGCGCACGAGGTCGTCGTGGCGGGCGGCACGGAGTCCATGAGCAACGCCGCGTTCTACTCCACCGAGATGCGCTGGGGCGCGAAGGGCGCCGCCGTCCAGCTGCACGACGGCCTCGCGCGCGCCCGCTCCACCGCCGGGGGCCGCCACTACCCGGTGCCCGGCGGCATGTTGGAGACGGCGGAGAATCTGCGCCGCGAGTACGCCATCGGCCGCGAGGAGCAGGACCGTCTCGCCCTCGCCTCCCACCAGCGCGCCGTGCGGGCGCAGGGGGACGGTGTCCTCGCCGAGGAGATCGTGCCGGTGACGGTGCCCGGCCGGCGCCGCGGCGACGAGGGCACGGTCGTCGACACCGACGAACACCCGCGCGCCGACACGTCGTTGGAGTCTCTCGGCCGCCTGAAGCCGATCCTGCGCCACTCCGACCCGGAGGCCACCGTCACCGCGGGCAACGCGAGCGGACAGAACGACGCGGCCGCCATGTGCGTCGTCACCACCCCCGAGCGCGCCGAACAGTTGGGGCTGCGGCCGCTCGTACGGCTGGTGTCGTGGGGTGTGGCGGGTGTGCCGCCGAAGACGATGGGCATCGGTCCCGTCCCGGCGAGCGCCGTCGCCCTCGACCGGGCCGGGCTCACCCTCTCGGACATCGACCTGATCGAGCTCAATGAGGCGTTCGCCGCGCAGGCGCTCGCCGTGATGCGCGAGTGGGAGTTCGGCGAGAAGGACCTGGAGCGCACCAACGTGCACGGGTCCGGCATCTCGCTGGGCCACCCGGTCGGCGCGACGGGCGTGCGCATGCTCGCCACGCTGTCGCGCGAACTGGACCGCCGCGAGGCCCGGTACGGCCTGGAGACCATGTGCATCGGCGGCGGGCAGGGCCTGGCGGCCGTCTTCGAGCGGGTGACGTCGTGACCACCGCACTTGTGCGCGCGACGGAGCTGGTCGAGGCGCTGGAGGAGGTGGTGGGTCAGGCCTCCGCCCGCCTCGCCGTGGCCCCCGCGAGCGACGACGACCAGACCGTTCCGTACGACATCGCCTCGGTGTCATCGGCGGTCGCCGCCGCCCGCCACCTGCTCGATCTGGGCCCGCACAGCGAGGCCGAGGCCGACCTGGCGCTGCTCTTCGCCGCGGACACGGCGGCCGATCTGGCGGGGCGGACGGCGGGCCGCGAGGCCCTGTGGGGCTTGGACGGGACGACGACGGCGCTCGACGCGGTCGCCGAGCACGTCGCGGCCGGGCGCGCGCCCGCGTTCCTTGACACCGTCGCCGAGCGCGTCCTCGCGGCCGGCGGAGAGGCGGCCCCGCGCCATCTCTCCGACGAACTGCAACTGGTGCGCTCCACGTTCCGTGACTTCGCCGAGGCGAAGGTGAAGCCGGTCGCCGACGCCATCCACGCGGGCGACGCGGACATCCCGGACGCGATCGTCGACGGCCTCTCCGAGATGGGCTGCTTCGGCTTGTCGATCCCCGCCGAGTACGGCGGCTTCGCCGAGGGCGGCGCGGACGAGTTGCTCAGCATGGTCGTGGTGACCGAAGAACTGTCACGGGCCTCGCTGGGCGCCGCGGGTTCGCTGATCACCCGGCCCGAGATCATCGGTACGGCGATCACGCGCGGCGGCACAGAGGAGCAGCGACGGCGGTGGCTGCCTCTGATCGCGACCGGCGAGAAGCTGTGCGCCGTCGCCGTCACCGAGCCCAACCACGGCTCGGACGTCGGCGGCATCACCACGACCGCCGTGCGCGACGGCGAGGACTGGGTCCTGAACGGCGTCAAGACCTGGTGCACGTTCGCGGGACGCGCCAACTACCTTCTGGTCCTGGCCCGTTCGCACCCGGACCGCGCGGCGGGTCACCGCGGCCTGTCCCTGTTCGTCGTCGAGAAGCCGTCGTTCCCCGGCCACGAGTGGGAGGTCACGCAGGACGGCGGCGGCTCGGCGTCCGGCCGCGCGATCCGCACGCTCGGCTATCGCGGCATGCATTCGTACGAGGTCACCTTCGACGGGTTCCGGGTCCCGGCGGACAACCTCATCGGCCTCGACGAGGGCCTGGGCCGCGGCTTCTACCTACAGATGCAGGCCTTCGCCAACGCCCGCCTGCAGACCGCGGCCCGCGCGGTCGGCGTGATGCAGTCGGCCCTGGAACTGGCGGTGGACCACGCACGCCAACGCCCCGTCTTCGGCCACCCCCTCACCTCCTTCCAGCTCACCCGGACCAAGCTGGCCCGCATGGCCGCCCACATCGCGGCCTGCCGCGCCTTCACCGCCACGGCGGCGCGGGCCATCACGGCGGGCGAAGGCGCCCTGGCCGCCGCCCAGGTCAAACAGCTGGCCTGCCGGGCGGCGGAGTGGGTCACCCGCGAGGCCCAGCAGCTGCACGGTGGCTATGGCTACGCCGAGGAGTACGCGGTGTCCCGCCTCTTCGTCGACGCCCGCGTCCTGTCGATCTTCGAGGGCGCGGACGAGGTACTGGCACTGCGGGTGATCGCGCGCCAGCTGGCAAAGGGGGGCGACGTGGAACACTCCAACCCCTTGAGGACATAGACCGCACTTATGGGCCCATAGGGAACTAGCGGCTACCGGCCCGCACGCCACGGGCCGACGCTGAGGACATGACGACAACCGACACGGCAGCAGCCGGCGCACTGCCCGGAGTGGTCAAGCCGACCTCGGCGGAGGTCATGGAGGACACCGGTACCGGTCTCGACTTCGGCACCCGGGCGGACCGGATGCCGGGCCACCTGACCCCCAACGACCGCTTCTTCGTCCGCAGCCACTCCCCCACGCCCCGGATCGACGCCGAGGAGTGGTCCCTTCGGATCGATGGCGATGCGGTCGGGTCGCCCGTCACGTTCGGCTACGACGATCTGTGGCGGGCGTTTCCGCTGGTCTCCGTCACGCGCACGATCGAGTGCGCGGGCAATCGCCGGGTGCTGTTCGGCCAGCAGCACGGGCAGCGCATCGCCGGTACGCCGTGGGGCCGGGGCGCGGTCAGCACCGCCGAGTGGACCGGCGTACGGCTCCGTGACCTGCTGGAGGCGGCGGGGGTGACCGCGGACGCGCACGACGTCATGCCGGTGGCCCTCGACGAGTGCGGGGCCCGCCGCCCCATGCCGCTGGACAAGGCGATGGCCGACGACACGCTTCTCGCCCTGGCCATGAACGGCGAGCCACTGCCGCCCGACCACGGCTTCCCGGCCCGGGTCGTGGTGTCCGGCTGGCTGGGTGCGGCCAGCATCAAGTGGGTGGGCCGCATCGAGGTGTCGCGTCGCCCGATCCACGTCCCCTGGAACACCGAGGACTACGTCCTCATCGGCCCCGACCACCCGGCACACGGGCCCGTCCTGGGCACACCCATCAACGAACTCCCGGTGACCAGCCTGGTGGAACTCGACTGGCCCGCCCACCTGAAGCCGGAGCCCCAGCTCGTACGCGGCCGGTCGTTCGCCGGGGAGCAGCGCATCGCCTCCGTGGCCTACAGCATCGACCGCGGCCCCTGGCACGAGGCCCGTCTCACCGGCTCCCGGGAGGCGGGCGCCTGGACCCGCTGGCACTTCGACTGGCACCCCGCCCCGGGCGACCACACCATCTCGATCCGCGCCACGGACGACACGGGCCGCACCCAGCCGTCACACGTCCCGTGGAACCGGCTGGGCTACCTCAACAACCAGATCTTGGAGCATCCGGTGCGGGTGGCGGCGGAGGCCTCCGCCTGAAAGAGGTGTCCCGTCACAGTCCCTCGACGGTCCGGGTCGTGCCGTCCTTGAGGGTGAGCGTGACGGTGCCGATCGGTCCGTCGCGGGAGTCGCTCTCCGGCCACCAGGCGGTCCACCTGCCGTAGGGCAGCGACGGCTCCTGCTGCAACGTGGCGTGGATGGTGCGCCCCTGGTCGCGCACGGTGATCCCCTGCACGTCCTCGCCCACCAGGCCGACCATGTAACGGAATCGAGCGGGGCCGTCCCCGAGCGCGCCCCGCGCGTCCAGTGTGACGTCGTTCGCGGACACCCCGCCCTCGGTATCCGAAGTGATGGGTACCGCCACGCCGGGGCCTTCAGGGCCGGCCAGGCAGTACGCGGAGTGGTAGCGGGACGTCACGATCATGGAGGTGGTGGTTCCACGCCGGTCCGCGTTGGTGATCGTCCCCGTTCCTCTCACTCCTCCGTTGACTTCCATCGCTTTGTGGAAGCACCAGCCGAAGGAGCTGAGCGCTCGGTTCGGCCGGTGGGCGGTGCTGGTCCACGTGGCCACTTCGGCCGATGACAGGGGCCCGGATCCGCCCGGCGTGGGCGGTTCGGCCGACAGCGTCACCGCAAGGAGGGCTGCTCCCGCGGCGAGCCCGGCAGCCGTCGTGTACGCCAGGCGTCGCACGAGCGGGCGGCGGAATCCGGTGGTGACGGTGTTGCCCGGCCGGTCAGTGTCGCTCAGAACAGTCGCCAACAGCTGTTCTTTGCGGGCGAGTTCGGCGGTGGAGAGTTTGGCGCGCGGTGCGGCGTCGAGTTCGACCAGGCGCGAGTGGAGATCAGACTTCATGAAGGGGCTCCGGTCGGTGCGTGGGCGAGAGAGCGGGCGAGGAGGGGGCGGCCTGGTCGATACGGCCGGTGAGGCGCCGCTTGGCGCGCGTCAGGCGCATGGCGTAGGCCGCGCGCGTGCAGCTGAGGACGGTGGCCGCGTCCCGAGCGCCCAGCCCCTCCCAGAGGTGCAGCGCGAGCACTTCCTGGTCGGCAGGGGCGAGTGACTGCCAGGCTGCGACGAGGTCGATCCGGCTGTCCACCTCAGCCGTCGCGTCGACCCCGCGTTCGTGGCCGCGGACCTCCGCAGCCTGGATATGCACCACGAGTGCGGCCTGCCGGCGCATGGTGCGGTCCGCGTTCAGCATCACGTTGCGTGCCGCGCCGAACAGCCAAGGCCGGGGATCAGCGGGAAGCTCGCGCCGACGGCGCCACGCGGCCAGGAACGTCTCTCCTACGATGTCGTCCACGTTCATCGGGTGGGCACGTCTGCGCACGAACCGCAGTACGTCCTCGTAGTGAGCCCGGTACACGTCCGTGAACTGAGCCTCGGTGTCGATTGGCATGGCATCCTTCCGTAGCGCCTGCCCCTACATGTCCGCCACTGGCACAGGTGCAACAGATATGAATACGCGAGTTTTTGCGCGCCCTGTAGCGGCGGACCGGCCACGACGATCCGGAGCGTCCGCCTCCGCAGGCACATAGGAACCCCCTATACCCGGTATTCGCAGATCACCCGTTGTTCACCCGCAGTTGGCGGGGCGAAGGTGGCCGTGACGATCCCACCGGCTGCGAAGGAGCAGGGGCATGGCTGTGGCACCGGGCGAGACCAGGTTCGAAGTGGCGGGGTACCTGACGGAGAATCACATCGGCGGGCAGTGGGTCGCGGCACAGTCGGGGCAGCGGCGTCCCGATGTGAATCCGGCCGACTTCTCCGATGTGCTGGGGGAGTTCGCGGAGTCCGGCGGGGCCGACGTGGACCTCGCGGTGGAGGAGGCGCGGAGGGCGCTGGAGCACTGGCGCGGCATCGGGCCCATCAAGCGGGCGGCATACCTGATGAAGGCGCTGCGCATCCTGGAACGGCGCTCGCAGGAACTGGCGTACGCGATCACGCGTGAGCAGGGGAAGTTGCTCAAGGAGGCCACCGGTGAGGTCCAACGGGCCATGGCGGTCCTGGAGTTCACCGCCGGGCAGGCGCGGCTGCTCGGCGGGGTCACCGCGCCGGCCGAGGAGGAGCGTACGTTCGCGTACACCTTCCGCAAGGCGATCGGCGTGGTGGGGCTGATATCGCCGTGGAACTTCCCCCTCGCCATCCCGATGTGGAAGGTGGCGCCCGCGCTGCTCGCCGGCTGCACCGCCATCCTCAAGCCGTCGCCGCTGACCCCGCTCACCTCGGCCCTGCTGGTCGACGTCTTCCACGAGGCGGGGCTCCCGGACGGGGTGCTCAACCTGGTGCAAGGCGACGCGGCGGCCGGTGAGGCGCTCGTCGCCAATCCGGCCATCGCCGGGATCAGTTTCACCGGCTCGCTGCCCGTCGGCACGGCGATCCACACGGGCGGCGCCGGACGGCTGCTGCGCACCCAGCTCGAACTCGGCGGCAAGAACGCGGTCGTGGTGTGCGACGACGCCGATCTCGACAAGGCCGTCGACGCCGTCGTGCACGGGGCGTTCGGCCAGGCCGGGCAGCGGTGTTCGGCGACCAGCCGGGCCGTCGTCGACGTACGGGTGCGCGAGGAGTTCCTGGAGCGGCTCGTCGCCCGGGTCGCGCATCTGCGGGTGGGCCCCGGCTTCGACGCGGGGTCCGAGCTGTGCCCGGTGGTGGACCCCGCCCGGCTCGACGCGGCGCTCGCCGCCATCGCGGGCGCGCAGCGCGACGGCGGCAAGGTGGTGTGCGGCGGCGGCCGCGAGGAGCGCCCGGATCTGGCGGAGGGCTGTTATGTGCAGCCGACCGTGATCCGGGACGTGCCGTGGGACGCGGAACTGGCCCAGGAGGAGGTGTTCGGTCCCGTGCTCGCGGTGGTCGACGCCGAGGACTTCGACGACGCGCTGCGGATCGCGAACTCGGTGAAGTACGGCATGTCCGGGACCGTGTTCACCGCCTCGCAGACCCGCGCCTTCGAGGCACTTGACCGCTTCGAGGCCGGGATGCTGCACGTCAACCGGCCCGGCGTCGGCGCGTACGCGCATCTGCCGCACGTCGGTGACAAGGCCAGCCAGTACGGTCCGCCGGAGTGCTCGCCGGAGGTCTTCGACTTCTACACGGCGTGGCACTCGGCCTGTATCTCGTACTGAGCAGCCCCCCCGCCAGGCACTGAAAGGGCCGGTTCCCCTCGGAGGGGAGCCGGCCCTTTCAGTGGTGCGTACGTGTGTCAGCGCGTCGCCAGTATCTCCTCGGCCAGGCCGAACGAGAGCGTCATGCCCGCCCCGCCGACCCCGTTGACGACGGTGACACCTGGCTCGGGGTCGACCACCAGATCGGTGCGGCCGTCGCGCAGCGACGGGTAGAAGCCGACCCAGCGCTCGGTGACCTCCGCCTCCGGCGGCAGCGCGGCGAAGGTGTCCAGGTACTCCAGGACCGCGTCGTCCACCGCGCCGTCCGCGAACGGGCCGAGCGTGGATCCGTAGGCGTGCGAGTCGCCGAGCGTGAGGCGTCCGTCCGCGGTCTGCGAGACGAGTACGTGGATGCCGTGCTCGCGGTGGAACGGCCGCTCCCCGCCCATCCGTTCGGCCAGCGCGGCCTGCGAGGGACAGCCGTCGAACGCCGCGTAGTGGAGCAGGGTGAGGCCGCCGCAGAGCATCGGGCCGAGCGCCCGGCCACCGGCGAGCGGGGCGGTGCGCATCATCTGGAGCTTGCAGCGGGTCAGACCGCTGGCGGCGAACACCTCCGGGTACAGCGAGGCGAAGTCGTTGCCGGAACAGACGAAGACCTGCTCGCAGTCCCAGTCGCCCGCGGTGGTGGAGACGGTGGGCATCGATACGCCGCGTACGTGGGTGCCGAAGCGGAATTCGACGCCGTGCTCGGCGGCGAGGTACTCGGCGACTGCGGGGATCGCCCGGCGCGGGTCGACGTTGACCTCCGTCGGACTCCACATCGCGGCGCGCAGGCCGTCCCTGCGCACGAACCCGGAGCGTTCCGCCGCCTCATCGGCGGTGATCATCCGGGCGCCCCGGTCCCGGGCCGCGTCGCTGAGCTGAAGGAACTCCTCCAGGACCGCGATCTCGTCGGGGTGCGTGGCCAGATGGAGCGAGCCGGTCTCGGGCGCCCACAGGCCGGTCTTCGCGGCGACCTCCAGCCACACCTCGCGGCTGCGCAGCGCCCGCTCGTACACCTTGCCGCGCTGCTGTCCGACGGACCAGATCATCCCGAAGTTGCGGATCGAGGCGCCCACCGCGAAGTCGTCGCGCTCGAAGACGACGACCTTGCGGCCCCGGCGTGCGGCGGCGAGTGCGTGGGCGAGCCCGACGATTCCGGCTCCGACGACGACGGTGTCCGCGTGCTGACGGTTCATGTGTGCCTGCCTTTCAACGGGAGTTGGTGTCACTGCGCGGCGGCCGGGCCCGGGCGGCGGTTCCAGTGCGGGATCATGACCGCGCCGGCCAGCGCGGCGGCGATGGAGAAGATGAGGAACAGGGCGGAGCCCGAGAGGAAGCCGGGGAGCAGGCCGCCGAGGATCGCGCCGATCGAGCCGCAGCCGTTGACCAGGCCCGCGGTGGTGCCGGCGGCGTCCTCGGTACCGAAGTCCACCGCCGCGACACACGAGATCATCGAGTCGGCGGCGTACACGGAGAGCCCGATCACGGCGAGCAGCGCGACCATGACACCGACGTTGTCGGTCGCGGTGAGCGGGATGAACAGGCCGAGTACCACGGTCAGCAGGGCGAGGGACAGGACGCAGGCGGGCACCCGGCGGGACTGGAAGAGCTTGTCCGACACCCAGCCCACGGCGATCGGCGCGACCACGCCGGCGGCGCCGAAGGCGATCGGGATGACCGTGGCCCCCACCTTGCCGACGTCCGGCAGGCGCTGGCTGACCAGCACCGGGCCCCACAGCAGGATCGCGTAACGGGCCGGTTTGAGCAGGAAGTAGGCGGCGCCCAGGGTGAGCACCATGGGGTCGCGCAGGGTCTTGCGGTACAGGGCGAGACCGCCGCCGCGCTGCTTCTTGGCGGCCCTTTCGCCCGAACTCCCCTTCTCCTCCGGCGCGTTGCGCTGGAACAGGACGAAGAGCACCAGGACGACCGCGAGCGTCGCGGAACCGCAGAAGAACGCCGCGTGCCAGCTGTCGAAGACGGAGTACGCCAGCCAGCCGAGGAACGGGGGTGCCGCCAGGCCGCCGAACGCGTAGTTGGTGGACCAGAACCCGAGCACCCGGCCGCGCTCGGCGACCGGGAAGAACGAGCCCATGTTCTTGCACAGCGGCGCCCAGCCGGCCGACTGCGCCAGACCCTGGAGCACCATGGCCCCGCCGAAGACGAGCAGCGCGCTGGAGGCGCCCATCAGCAGCCCCGCGCCGATCGCGCCGACCATGCCGGTGATGACGACGACGCGCGGGCCGAACCGGTCGGACCACGCTCCCCACACGAACTGCCCGAGCGCGTACGCGGCGAGATAGACCGCGTCGATGACACCGAGGACACGTTCGTTGAGTGTGTGGGAGAGGACCGGGTCGTCCAGGATGCCCAGCTTGGCGACGGAGAACGCCTGCCGGACGAAGTAGAAGCCCGCGTACGCGATCCAGGTGACTGCGAAGATCTGCCAGCGCAGTCGGGGGCTCACCAGCTGCGGATGGACGGTGCGTTGGGCCTCGCGGGTGGTGACGGGTGGGTCGTTGGTTGGTGGGTCGGTGACAGGTGGGTCGGTTTCGGCCATGGGGAGTCCCATCCTCGGCGGATCCGGATATGGCACGGCCCCGGCGCGCACCTCGGCGGCGCGCCGGGGCCGGAGCTGAACTACCGACTGCCCCTCCTTCCGTCAGGCGGAGAGCGGCTCCCCCGCCGCCGCGTGGCAGCCGATCCAGTAGGCGTCGAAATTGCGCAGCCGGTGCCCGGCCGGAAGCTCGACGGGCCGGTTGACCAGGACCGGAACGCGCTGTTCGGTCAGTCCGCCGTGCGAACGCAGCGGCTCCTTGAAGCCGGAGATGTCGTGGCGGGCCGCGGTCGTGCCGAGCACGGTGTTGCGCTCGGCGATGACGACGAGCTCGCCGATCCGGTCACCGGGCAACTCGAAGCGCTCGCAGGCCTGTTCACGGGTGAGCACGGCGTCGACGCCTGCGACCGCGGCGAGTTGCTCGCGCAGCGTGTCCCGGTCCGCGCCGTCCGGCAGGTGCACGGTCGCGTAGGAGCCGAGAGCGCCGTGGTGCACGGTGTACGGGTCGGTGATCGGCAGGATGACCCGGCTGGCGCCGTCTCCGGTCGCCGCGTCGAACCAGTCGGACAGGAAGACGACGCGCGCCTCGCCGTCGGCGTCGGACTTGGCGTTCATGCCGTGGTCGGCGGTGACGACGAGGACGGCGCCGAGCGCGTCGATCCGCTCGAAGTAGCGGTCCAGCATGGCGTAGAAGCGGTTGGCGACCGGGGAGCCGGGCGCGTGCTTGTGCTGGATGTAGTCGGTCAGGGACAGGTACATCAGGTCGGGCCTGTCGCGCTCCAGCACATCGCAGCCCGCGGCCATCACCAGTTCGCTCAGCTCCGCGCTGTACACGGAGGGCAGTTCGAAGCCGGTGGATTCCAGGACCTTCTCGATGCCGTTGTCGGCGAGCGTGACCTGGTCGGCCTTCTCGGCGGAGAAGCAGATGCCGCCTTCGGCGAGCCCGCTGCCCAGCAGGCGGCGCAGCTTGTCCTTGGCGGTGATGACGGCGACCTTGGCGCCCGTCTGCGAGAAGGCGGCGAAGAGGGTGGGCGCGCGCAGCAGTTCGGGCGCGTTCATCATGACTTCCTCGCCGGCCTCGGCGTCGTAGAAGTAGTTGCCGCAGATGCCGTGGACGGCGGGCGGCACACCGGTGGCGATGGAGAGGTTGTTGGGGTTGGTGAAGGAGGGCATCGTGCAGGCGCCGCGCAGATCGCTGCCGCTCGCCAGCATGGACTCGGTGAACGGCATCAGGCCGTCCGCGATCGCGCGTTCGTGGTAGGCGTCCTCGCTGCCGTCGATGCAGACGACCACGACCGGACGGCCGGGGCGCGGGTAGCCTCGCCCGTTCACGGTGAGCCGGCCGTCGGCGGAGGTCTGCGATGTGGTGCCGGCGACAGGATTCATGTACGTCCACCCCTGTTGGTCGTAGGTGCGGGAGCCGTGGTGCGTCCCTCGGATCCATGGGTACCACCGGCGTTCCGGGGTGCAGAACCACGAAGTTCGCTATGGCCGCCATAGCCCGGCGGGCCCGGCCGGTGGGGTGCCGCGGGCCTGTCCGGCCGATCAGGAGTGGGCTACGCTCGGGGCCCTATGGAGCTCAACCTGCACCGTTTGTGGATCTTCCTGAAGGTGGTGGAGCACCAGGGGTTCTCCGCCGCCGCGCACGAGCTGTACATGAGCCAGCCCTCGGTCTCGAACCAGGTACGCCGCCTTGAGCAGACGCTGAAGGTGACACTGGTGGACCGTTCGGGGGCGCGGGCCCGGCCGACGGCGGAGGGTGAGGTGCTCGCCGCGTACGCCAAGCGTGTCTTCCTGCTGGCGGACGAGGCGGTGGCCGCGGTGCAGCAGGTGTCGTCCCTGGAGCACGGCCGGCTGATGGTGGGTGGCTCGACGACGGTCGGTACGTACCTCCTTCCGGCGCTGCTCGCCCGGTTCCGGGAGCGGTATCCCGGAGTGGAGTGCGATGTGTTCGTCGGCAACAACCGGGCCGTGGCCGAGCGCCTGCTGGCCGGTGACATCGGCATCGCGGTGGTGGCGGGCGGACCGGCTGCGACGGCCCAGCTCCTCGTCGAGCCGGTGCTGGAGGAACGTCTCGTCCTAGTGGCCCGCACGGGCCATCCGCTCGCCGGGCACACCGGGGCGCTGGAGCCGCGGCTCCTCGCCGGTGAGTGCTTCCTGATGCGCGAACCCGGCTCGCACACCCGCACCGAGCAAGAGCGGGTCCTGGAGTCGTGGGGCATCTCGGAGACCGTGTCCCGGTCCGACGTATGGGGCCCGGAGGCGGTCAAGCAGTGTGTCGGGGCCGGTCTTGGTGTCGCCCTCATCTCCGAGCACGCGATCGTGGACGACGTGGAACGCTCCGGCGCCCTCACCGTCCTGCCCGTGTCCCCCGAACCGGGCCCCCGGCCGGTCTCCCTGGCCCGCCGCCGCGACCGCCTCCTCTCCCCGGCGGAGCGCGCCTTCGTCCAGCTGCTCCGCTCACCGGACGGAAGCTGGCCGCGCGAACTGGGCCACGTGGAGCCGTAGTTGGGCCAGCCGGCCGAGCGCTTCGGCCACGGTGAGTACCGGTCACTCCACCCGGTGCGCGACCTCTCACTCCACCCGGTGCGCGACCTCCGCACCCGAGGCCAGCCGTCGCGCGTTGTCCGCCGCGATGGCCACGCAGCGCTCCAGTGTCTCGGCGGTGAGCCACGCGAGATGCGGTGCCACGACCACGTTGGGCAGGGCGAGCAGGGGGTTGTCGGGGGCGACCGGTTCCTGGGCGAACACGTCGAGCCCGGCCGCTCCGAGCCGCCCGTCGCGCAGGGCGGCCGTGAGCGCCGACTCGTCGACGAGGCCGCCGCGGGCCGTGTTGACGAGGAGGGCGCCCGGTTTCATCAGTCCGATGCGGCGGGCGTCCAGCAGCCCTTCGGTGTGTTCCGTGAGCGGCAGGTGGAGGGAGACGACGTCGGACTCGGCGAGCAGGGTCTCCAGCGGACGCCAGGGTGTGTCCCCCGGGTCCCCCTCCACGGCGGCGCCTCCGGAGCGATCGTGCCGCAGGACCCGTGCGCCGAGCGCGGTGAGTACCGGGGCGAGGCGCCGGGCGACCTGCCCGAAACCGATCAACCCGACGGTACGGCCGCCGAGTTCGCCCAGGTGCTCGGCCTGCGCGGTCTCCAGCGGCCAGCCGCGGCCCGCCCGGGTGTCCGCGTCGAGCGGGATCACGCGGCGCATCGCGGCGAGCATCAGCGCGAGGGTGGCCTCGGTGACCGCCTGCGCGTTGGCGCCCGGCATGTTGGCCACGGCGACGCTCCGCTTGCGGGCCTGATCCAGGTCGATCGTGTTGACGCCGGAGCCGAGCTTCTGGATCAGCCGCAGCCGGGGCGCGCGCTCCAGGTCGGCGGCGGTGACGGGGCGCAGGACGTGCCACAGCACCTCGGTGTCGGGCAGGAGCGCGGCGAGCCGTGCCTCGTCGTCCTCGGCGCACCAGCGCACGTCGAGCCCGTCGAGGTGGCGGTCGAGCCGGGCGCGCAGGGCGGGCGGTGGGTCGAGGTGGGCGAGGATCCGGAGCGGAGTGTCTGCCGTACCCTCGGTCGCACTCGTCGCACTCGTCGCACTCACGCCGGGCCTCCGTCCAGGCCGAGTCCGGACCGGCCCGCGAAACGTGCGTCCACGCCCAACTCCTCCTCGATACGCAGCAGTTCGTTCCACTTGGCGGTGCGTTCGCCCCGGGTCACGGAGCCGACCTTGACGCCGCCGCTGCCCCAGCCTACGGCGAGGTGTGCGACGGCGACGTCCTCGGTCTCGCCCGAGCGGGCCGACACGATGGCGGTCAGTCCGCGTGCGTGGGCCGCGTCGAGGGCGGCGCGGGCCCGGGTGAGGGTGCCGGCCTGGTTGGGTTTGACCAGGACGGCCGTGCAGGCGCCCGTGTCGGCCGCGGAGTGCACGCGGGCGGCGTCGGTGACCAGGAAGTCGTCGCCGATGACCTGGACGCGGCCCGCCACCGCGGTGGTGAGCGCGGCCATGCCCACGGGGTCGTCCTCCGCGAAGGGGTCCTCGATGGAGACGACGGGGTACCGGTCCAGCCAGCCGAGCAGCAGCTCGCACCAGCCGTCGCGGTCGAAGCGGCGTTCCTCTCGGCGCAGCAGGTATCCGCCCGCACCGTCGGCGAGTTGGGTGGCCGCGATGTCGAGGGAGATGCCGATCTCGTCGCCCGGGGCGCGGCCCGCGGCCTCGATGGCCTCGGTGAGGGCCGACAGTGCCGCCTCGTTGGAATCGAAGGCCGGCCACCAGCCGCCCTCGTCGGCGACTCCGGCGCGGGCGCCCCGCCGGTCGAGGAGTTCCCCGGCGGCGCGGTAGACGTCGTTGCACCACGCGTAGGCCTCGGCGAAGGATCCTGCGCCGTACGGGACGACCATGAGGTCCTGCACGTCGAGGCGGCCGTGCGCGTGGGCGCCGCCGCCGAAGATCTGGACCTCGGGGAGTGGGAGGCGGCGGGCCGCCGGGTTCAGGGCGCGCCACAACGGCAGTCCTGACGCGGCCGCCGCGGCCTGGGCGACGGCGAGCGAGGTGGCGACGGTCGCGTTGCCGCCGAGGTGGGCGAAGCCCGCGGTGCCGTCGGCCGCTTCGAGCGCGGCGTCGGCGCCCGCCTGGTCGGCGGCGTCAAGTCCCTTGAGGGCGGCGGCGATCGGGCCGTTGACCCGGTCGACGGCCCGGTCCACGCCGTATCCGCCGTGCGCGGGCCCGCCGTCGCGCAGGTCGACGGCCTCTCCGGAGCCGGTGGAGGCGCCGGCCGGCGCGAGGGCGCGGCCCACCGAGCCGTCGCCGGTCCGTACGACGACTTCGACGGTGGGCCGGCCGCGCGAGTCCCATCGGGGGTGCCCCGTCACGGCGGAGATGCTGGTCAGCGGGGAGGGGTGGATCACGCGGGGTGCTCCTCGGGTTCGGTGGACTTGAGCCAGCGGTCGACGAGTTCGGTGGTGTCGGCGGGCGGGAGGCGCAGGAGCGGCACGGCCGCGCGGCGCACCTGCGGGCGTCCGTGGTCCTCGGTGAGGTACTCGACCGGGGAGAGTCCGTCCACCCGGGCGAGCGCGAGGGCGGGCTGCAGGGCGGCGGCGCGGCGGTCGAGGTCCGCCGGGTCCTCCCAGGTGACGCCGTGCAGGTATCCGGTGCGCAGCGCGGTCGCCGCGCGGGCGAGGCCAGCGCGGTGTTCCGGGTGCCGTACGGCCTTCAGCAGCAGGTGGTTGAGGCAGAACGCGAGGTCGAACGCGGGGTCTCCGGGCGCGGCACACTCCGCGTCGAGCAGGATCGGCCCGCCGGGACCCACCACGATGTTCTTCGGGCTGACGTCGCCGTGCACGACGGTGTACGCGGCCTGCTCCAGGCCGACCGCGAGTTCCTCCAACCTGCCTGCCAGGTCGGGGTGGTGACGGGCCGTCGCCCGCAGGTAGGGGTCCACGCGCAGCGCCGTGAACAGCGGCCGGGCCTTCTCCCACGCGCCGAGGTCGTACGCCGGGGCGGCGGAGGCGCCATGCACGGCGACGAGCCGACGGCCGACCTCGGCCGCGGTGCCCGCATCGACACGCCCTTCCATCAACTGGCTTTTCCAGAGCGGGTGTTGCTCGGGATCCAGCCAGCCGAGCACCAGCACGGGCCCGGTTTCGTCGAAGCCGCGCACCGGGCAGGCCGCACCGTCCGGCAGCACGTCGGCCGCGAGCCGCAGCCAGCGGGCCTCCCAGTGCGTCCGCTCCGTGGAGACCCGCCACTCTCCTGCGACCCGCAGCTGTTCCAGCGGGTGCTTTACGCAGACGGCGCCCCGTCCGCCCGGAAGGTCGATGCGCCACACCTCGCAGGAGACCCCTCCGGTCAGCGGCCGACCGGTGACCGCTTCGCCGTCGCCGTCGCCGACGAGACCGAGCCGCACCAACGCGTCCAGCAGGGTGTCCGGTGGGGCGCCCGGTGGGACGTCCACCGGGGTGCCATTCGTCATCCGCACCTGACACCTACTTCCAGTAGATCGCGTGGTACCAGACCTGTGCGAGGGTCCGTACGCACGCGTCGTCGTCCACGCCTTGCTCGGCACGGCCGTTGGCCAGCCGGTCGTAGCAGAACTGGTTGAGCATCGCCACCAGCGCGCAGGCGGTGAGGCGCGGGTCCGCGCCCGGGCAGTACCCCTCGCGCTGCGCCCGCGTCACCATCTCCGCGATCCCGACGACGGCCCCCTCGCACAGGTCCTCCCAGTACTGTGCGAAGTCCTCGTTCACCATGGCGAGTTGGGAGACTCCCACCATTTCGGCCAGACGACCCCGGTAGGTGTCCCAGTGCCCGCGGGCGGACTCCAGGACGCGGTCCTGCGCCGGGACGCCGTGCCGGTAGGCGGGCCGCACGCGGGTCTTGACCTCCTCGACGAAGTCCCGCGCCCAGTACTCCAGGAGGGCTTCCTTGGAGTCGAAGTAGTTGTAGAACGAGGCGGGCGACCTCCCGGCCTCCTGGGTGATGTCGGCGACGGTCATGGTGAGGAACCCCTTGCGCGCGACGACGCGACGGGCCGCGGCCTCGATCGCCGCGAGTGTCGCCCGCCCCCGCACGGTGGCCCGCGCACCCTGGCCACCCTTGGGCCCCGCCGGCTGTTCCACCGTCGCCCCCGCCTCCGTCCGCGTCCGCGTCACCCGGCCGCTCCCCTGGCCCGGCCCAGCCGCACCACGTCCAGATCGTTGCCGACCACCACCGGCCCGGCGTAGCGGCGAGTGGCCCCCTCGTGCCAGACACGATCGGGCACCATGCCGGGGCGTGCGGGCCCGAGGTGGCTGAGCACGAGCTTGCGGGCTCCGGCGCGGCGGGCGACGTCGCCGGTGTTCACGACGTCGGTGTGCGCGGTCTTGAGGTGCTCGATGAACCCGTCGGCCGGATCCCGATCCGCGTAGTAGTCGACGCTCACGGCCTCGTGCACCAACACGTCGGCGTCGTGGGCCAGTTCGACGACGTTTTCGTCGTACGCGGTGTCTCCCGAGAACGCGATGACACCGTCCGGGGTCTCGACGCGGTACCCGAAGGCGGGGAACACGAGCCCGTGCGGCACGAGGGTGGCACTCACGCGGATCCGGTCGTCCTCGAACACGGTGAAGGGCCGCATACGGGGCGCCCGGGTCTTCAGCGGGTCGGCGCCTGTGTGGGCGACGTCGATCTCGTGCAGCGCCATGATCCGGTCCGGGTGCGCGGGCATCGTGGCCTCCCGTCCCAGCTCATTGAACTGGTACGCCCACCCGTTGAGCGCGTCGGCGAAGAGGTCCTTCAGTCCGGGCGTGGGGTTCGCCGGGTTCACCAGCGGCGCGGGACGCGGCTTCCCCCACTGCGGCGGCAACTCCCCCGCCCGCCCGGGCCCGTACACCGGCACGGATGGCACGAGCTGGTCCCCGTCCGGGCTGATCAGCCCGAGCAGCAGATACTGGAAGAGGTCCGCGGTGTGGTCGGCGTGGTGGTGGGTGACGAAGATTCCGCGAAGCGACTTGAGCGTCAGGCCGGCCCGCACGTACTGACTCACCGACCCCCGCCCGGCGTCGAACAGGTAGTTCCGGTCCCCGACCACGAGAACAGTGGACATCCCGAACCGCTCGGCAACCGGCACGGGGCCTCCGGCGGTCCCGAGCAGAATCAACCGGGTACCCTCGGCGTCCCCGGCCCCCTTGCCCTTGCCCTCGCTCCGCGTGGCGGCCCGCGCCGTCGCGCCCCCGACCACGGGCGCGGTCAGCCCGGCCCCCAGCACGACGGCCGACCCGAGCATGGCCCGTCTCGACGCCCCCAGGTCACACATCTGTGAACTCCCCTTGACGAGACGCCGGTTCGACAAAGCTGAATCTGACGTTAGATTCGTAACTGGGAAGTGGCAATACCTGCGGCAGCAGGTGTGCCGGCGCCTCCTGGGCGTCGTCTGGGGAGTCGTCTGGGGTCGGTCATCCGGCGGATGGCGGGCGGAGCCGGATCCATGCCGCGAAGAATCCGGAGAGCAGCAGCATGCCGGCGCCGCACCATACGTTGAGGTTGATGCCGCCGGACTTGGCGATTTCCGCGTGGCTGGTGGCGAAGATGCCGACGAGCAGTACGACGACTCCGTACACGCCGAACAGCAGGGCGATCAGGGCACGGATGTCGAACAGGGCACTGCGGCGCTGCGATGCGGTGCTGCCGTCGGCGTTCGTCGTCGGCTCGTCGACGGTGGTGGTGCGGGACATCGACCGGATCTCCTGTCTCGGCGTTCAGCCGACGAGGGTGTAGAGGACGACGACCAGGGCCAGAACGGAGACGCCGAGGAGAGCGGGCGAGCGGTACCAGGCGTCGTCACCCAGGACGCTCTTCCCGCGCCGTATGTGACGCGGGGTCAGGCTCCAGACCAGACCCACCAGTTCGTCGTCGCTCTTGGGGCGGGACACCAGTGAGACGACCCCGCTGACAAGGACGACCACCACGAAGGCGACCGACGCGCCGATGAAGCTGCCCGCCTGCGGAGAGACGACCACCGCACCGTGGCGGACAAGCTGGTCGACGACGACGGCCGCCGCGGCACCGCTCAGGTTGCCGGTCCATGCGGCCGTACCTGTCATACGTTTCCAGAACAGGCCGAGGATGAAAGTGGCGAACAGTGGGGCGTTGAAGATCGACCCCAGCATCTGGATGTAGTCCATCAGGTTGGAGGCACCCGCGGCGAGGAATGCGGTGCCGATGGCGACCGCACAGCCGGCCACGGTGACGATCCGTCCGACCTTCAGATAGTGACGGTCGTCGCGGCCCGGACGGATCCAGTCCTGCCACACGTCGTAGGTGAAGACGGTGTTGAAGGAGCTGACATTGGAGGCCATGCCTGCCATGAAGGCCGCCAACAGGCCGGCGACGGCCACGCCCAGCATGCCGTTGGGCAGCACCTCCTTCATCAGCAACGACAGCGCGTTGTTGTACGTGACGCCGCCCGCGTCGCCGCCGGCCTTCAGCTTGGCCAGCTGCGGCACGAGGACACCGGCGATCATGCCGGGGACGACGATGACCAAGGGCAGCATCGCCTTGGGGAAGGCACCGATCAGCGGCGTCCGCCGGGCTGCCGACATGGACTTGGCCGACATGGCGCGCTGTACTTCGGCGAAGTTCGTCGTCCAGGAGCCGAAGGACAGCACGAACCCCAGGCCGAAGACGATGCCGAACACCGATAGCAGCGGGTCGGAGATGCCGGTCAGCGACGTGCCCGGCCAGGAGGACAGCTCGCCTGCGCCGCCGGGGCCGTGGGCGACCTTGTCCATCAGCCCGTTCCAGCCGCCGACGCGGGCGAGGCCGGCGACGGTCACCGGGATCAGCAGCGCCAGGATGGTGAAGAACTGCAGGACCTCGTTGTAGATCGCGGCGGACAGCCCGCCGACCGCGGTGTAGACGAGGACGACGACCGCGGACACCGGGATGCCGACCTCCAACGGCCAGCCGAGCAGCGCCTCCAGGAGCAGTCCCAGCGAGAACAGGTTGATGCCGGCGATGAGGACGGAGGCCACCGTGAAGACCACGGCCTGGACGCGCTGGGTGGTCCGGTTGAAGCGTTTGTGCAGGAACTCGGCGATGCTGCGCACCCCGGAGCCGTAGTAGAACGGCATCATCACCAGGCCGAGGAAGACCATGGCCGGGACCGCGCCGATCCAGTAGTAGTGGACCGGGGCGATGCCGTACTGCAGGCCGTTGGCGCTCTGCCCGATGATTCCGATGGCGCCCATGTTGGCCGAGATGAAGGCCAGGCCGGTGATCCACGCGGGCATCGAGCGGCCGGACAGCAAGAAGTCCAGGCTGGAGCTGACGGAGCGCTTGGCGGCGAACCCCACACCGAGGACGAGGGTGAAGTAGAAGCCCACCAGCAAGTAGTCGACCACGTTGAGGTGCAGGCGCAGGATGTCCGCGGTGCCTGCGGCCAGGGCGATCACGCGCCGGCCACGGCGTGGGCGGCGCGCAATGCGTCGAGGGTGCGATGGTGCAGCGGTCCCGCGACGGCGCCGTGCAGCAGCGGATCCCCGCCCTCCTGCATCCAGGCGGTCAGCCTGGCCAGCAACTGTGCGCGTACAGCGGCCAGTTCGGGCCGGTCGGCGAGGTTGTCCAGCTCCACCGGGTCGGCGTGCAGGTCGTACAGTTCGACGGCCGGGTGGTAGTCCTCGTGGCCGATCCCCTCGTCCACAGCGGTGCAGCGGTGCTGCCAGGACTGGCTGGGGTCCATGAAGCCGGGCGCGGAGCTGAAGTTGGCGATCAGCTTGTACCGGTCGGTGCGCACGCAGCGTCGCGGGTCGTAGTAGTCGTGGTAGGTCATCTCGCCGAAGATCTCGGTGCGTCCCCCGGCGCCCGCCTCGCCGTCCAGCAGGCCCAGGAAGCTGCGGCCCTGGATGTGCGACTGCGGCGCGCCGTCGACCTCGATCCCTAGGGCCTCCAGCAGGGTGGGCACTACGTCGACGTTGCCGAGGAGATCGGTGAGGCGGCGCCCGCCGGTCCAGCCGCCGCCCGGCCAGTGGGCGATGAACGCCACTTCCAGGCCCGGGTCGTACAGGGAGCACTTGGCGCGGGGCAGGGCCAGGCCGTGGTCGGTGGTGAAGATGGTGAGGGTGTCGTCGGTGAGGTCGAGGGCGTCGAGGCGGTCGAGGATCTGGCCCACACCGGCGTCCATGTATCGGATGGCGCCCTGCAGTTCGGCGATCTCCTCCCGGGCGGAGGCATCGGGGCGCAGGTAGGGAGGGACGTCGACGCCGAGGCTGTCGTCCGGGTCCATGTGGTCCCCGATGAAGCCCTGAATGCCGGGCGGGTCCTGCCGGCCCGGGATGCGGTGCGGCTCGTGAAAGCCGACCTGGAGGTAGAACGGCCCTTCGCTGTCGGCCAGCCGGTCGAGCGCGGCGTTGGTGCGCTCGGCGACCTCGGGGGCCGCGCCGCCGGTGCGGACACTGTCGAAGCCCAGGTCCTCGGCTATGAGGTGGTCCTCCTTGACCCTGGACTCGTGGTGCACGCCGATGAGTTCGGTGCGGTAGCCGACGTCCCGCAGGCGGGTGGCCAGGTGTCGCTCGCCCTCGTGGAGGTCCCAGGCGAAGTCCGCATGGGTCAGGCCCATGACGCCGTTGCTGTGCGGCCAGCGCCCCGTGAAGAGACTGGCCCGGGAGGGGCTGCACTGCGGGGCGGAGGCGAACATCCGCTCGGCGGTCACTCCGAGCGCGGAAAGCCTGTCCAGACGTGGCGAGTTGACCGTCTTCGCCCCGTAACAGGACAGGTGCCTACCCAGGTCGTGGCAGTGGATGAGCAGGACGTTCGGACGGCGTTGCACGACTTCTCCCTGATGGACGGCGGAGAGGGCTGCATCGTGTCCCGGTCGGTAATTAGTGTCAAGGGTTCGATTAAATGCTGAGAGTGGGCTCGTACCGCGTCGGGCACGTCAGGTAGTCGTCGACGAGCAGGGACGCCGCCCCGCGATCCCAGTCCTCGTCGGTCACCGGCCAGTGCCGTGCGCCGCGTTCCGCGCCGATGGCGTCGAGGCACAGCCGGACCTCCTCGTCCGTACCGATCCGGCCGGCGACGACCGTCTCGTACGGGTCGAGGAACTCGGCGAGCCGTCCCACCGAACGGCCCAGGATCCCGGCGCGCTCGCGGCGCAGCCCGGCCAGCCCGTTCCGGGCCGATGGGCTGCCCCCCGCGTAGATGTCGTCCCAGGACGACCCGGTGGACAGCCACCCCTCCGCGATGGCGGTACGTTGCACCGCCCGATCGGTGGCCAGCAGCCCGAGACAGTCGACGGAGCCGCAGGGGCACGGCCGCCGGGGGCCGCCCGCGACGGGGGTGTGAGCGAGGGCGCCCGCGGTGGCGTGGGCACCGCGTTGCAGACGCCGTTCGAGCACCAGGGCGGAGGCCACGATGCCCGCCACGAACACCACCAGCATGGAGTCCGGTGCCGCCGGGTCGGTCCACAAGCGGCTGACGGCCAACGACCGCACCGAGGTGTCGACCACCACGGGCCGACCGACGGCCCTCGCCATCGGCCCCCTCAGCGGCACGTTCCTCCAGCCGAGTTGGGGGCTGGAGAGCAGCGTCCCGGACTCGAAGTCGACCACACCTCCGGTGCTGACCCCCACACCGGCCACGCGCGCGGGACCGACGTCGTCGATGAGGCGCCGAGTCAGTTCGATCGCGGTGGCCACCACCCGTTCCGGTGCACCGCCGTCGTGCGGGGCCTCGACCGCGGCGAGCCGGATGCCGGACAGCCCGTAGGCGGCTGCGGTGACGCGGCTCCCCCGGATCTGTACGCCCACGGCCAGGCGCCCGCCGGCCGCGATGCCCAACGGGATCTCCGGGCGCCCCTTGCCGCGGCCGACGACGACTCGCGCCGACAGTTCCTCCAGCACCCCGGCCGCCAGCAGAGCAGCCGTCAGCCGGGTGATGGTGGTCAGGCTGATCCCTGTGCGGCGGGCCAGCTCCTTGCGCCCCATCGGCTCGCGGAGCAGCAGCCGCAGCAGCGCCCCCGCGTTCTGGTCACGGACGGAACGGTTCAACGAAGTGGTGGCGGAGCGTGGGGGCATGGCTGCATCGTATGGGCTGCCCCGACCGGCCCCGGAGCCGTGCGGACCACCGGAACTCTTGGCGACCGCGGCACCCCCTCACCCCAGCACCGCCGTCGACTCCCGCACCACCAACCGCGTCGCCAACTCCACCCGATGCGTGTCCGGCTGCTCGCCCCGCGCCTGGCGCAGCACCGCACGCAACGCCGCGCGGCCCATCTCCTGCAAGGGCTGTGCGACGGAGGTCAGGGCCGGGACGGAGTCACTGGCGAGGGCCGTGCCGTCGAAGCCGACGAGGCTGAGGTCCTCCGGTACCCGGATGCCGCGCCTGCGGGCCTCGCGCAGGACGCCGACGGCGATCGCGTCGTTGCCCGCGAAGATCGCGGTCGGGGGGTGCGGACGGGACAGCAGCGCCGTCAGCCCCTCGATGCCGTACTCGGCGCGGAAGCGACCGTGTCGGACGAGGCCGGGGTCGGCCTCGATGCCGCGTGAGGTGAGCGCGGACAGGTGGCCGTGCAGGCGGGCCTGGTTGCACTCGATCGACTCGGGGCCGCCGAGATAGGCGATGCGGCGGTGGCCGAGGTCCAGGAGGTGTTCGGTCGCGGCTTTGCCGCCCGCCCAGTTGGCGGCTCCGACGCTGACGACGTCGGCGGGCGGCGGGTTGTAGGAGTCGATGACGACGACGGGGATGTGGCGGCGGAGGAAGGCGGCGAGGCCGGACTCGCCGTAGGCCGAGGTCACGACGATGACTCCGGCGCGGCCTTCGTTGATGATGCGCTGCGCCTTGCGTCCGAGGCCGAGTTCGGTGGTGCGCTGACGTCCGGTGGTACTGACGACGACCTCGACGCCGGTGGTCGCCGCGTGGTCGAGGATGCCGTTGAGGAGGGCCGACGGGTAGGCACTGTCGATCGCGTCGAAGGCGACCTCCACGACGTCGGGTCCTGTCGGGGTGCGGCGCTGGGACGGCGAGCGGTATCCGGCCTCCTCCAATGCGGCCAGCACCTTCGCGCGGGTCTCGTCGGCCACGTCCGCCCGCCCGTTGACGACCTTGGACACCGTGGCCGTGGAGACTCCGGTGCCGCGCGCGATCGCGGCCAGGGTCGGCTTGGCCGAGGAGGGCGGGAGCGGCACAGGGCCTCCTGAGTTTCGAAATATTTTCGGTGACCGAAGCTTGGGACCCGGTGTCGTTGGCGTCAACCCTGGGTGCCAAATCTTTGTGCTGCGCGGCCTCTTGACCGTCTCCGTCGCCACTTCTACGGTTCCGGGGTCTCGAACAATCTTCGAAATATTTCGGTCCCGTCTCTCAGCGTTGAGGAACGGAAACACATGGACTCTCGCAGACTCGGCAGGCTCCGCAGACTACGCACCACCCGAACCGCCGCCTCGGTGCTCAGCGCCACCGCCCTCGCTCTCACCCTCACCGCCTGCGGCTCCGCAGGACCCGGCGCGGGCACCGGATCCGCCACGATGTGGGGGCTCAACGGCGGTGACCAGGACGTGCTCAAGCATTCCGTCGACACCTGGAACAAGGCACACCCCGACGAGGACATCAGCCTCGACTTCTTCGCGAACGACGCCTACAAGACCAAGGTCCGCACCGCCGTCGGCGCCGGCAAGGGGCCGACCTTCATCTACGGGTGGGGAGGCGGTGTCCTCAAGTCGTACGTCGACGCCGGCCAGGCCGCCGACCTCTCGCCGTACCTCGCCCGCAACCCGGAGGTCCGGGACCGCTATCTGCCCTCGGTGCTGGACAACGGCGTCGTGGGCGGGAAGACGTACGCGATCCCGAACGGCCGCGCCCAGCCCATCCTGCTCTACTTCAACCGGGACGTCTTCGCCAGGGCCGGGGCCGAGCCGCCGCGGACCTGGTCCCAACTGATGGCGCTTGTACCGAAGTTCAAGAAGATGGGAATCGCGCCGTTCGCGCTCGGCGGGCAGTCGAAGTGGCCCGACCTGATGTGGCTGGAGTACCTCGTCGACCGGATCGGCGGACCGCGGGTCTTCGCGGACATCGTCGCGAACAAGCCGGGCGCGTGGTCCCACCCCGCCGTCACCGAGGCACTCACCAAGATCCAGCAGCTCGTCGACGCGGGCGGCTTCGCCGACAGCTTCACGTCCAGCGCGGCGGACAACGGCGCCGACCTGGCCCTCGTCCACACGGGCAAGGCCGCCATGGTCGTCCAGGGCGGCTGGCTGTACCAGAACATGAAGTCGGCCCTCCCGGAGGCGATCGAGAACCGCACCATCGGCTGGACCACCTTCCCCACGGTCGAGGGAGGGAAGGGCAGCCCGGCGAACCTCGTCGGCAACCCGTCCAACTACTGGTCGCTCTCCTCCAAGGCCACCGCCTCCCAACGCAAGGCCGCGCTGGGCTATCTCAAGAACGGCATGTTCTCCGAAGCCCACACCCAGGAACTCATCGACTCCGGCGCGGTGCCCGTCGTCAAGGGCATCAAGAAGCGACTGGAGGCGTCGCAGGACAAGGATTTCCTGACGTTCGTCTACGAACTCACGCAGCGCACAAGGAACTTCACCCTCTCCTGGGACCAGGCCCTCAGCCCGGCCCAGGCCGACGCGCTCCTCGTCAACCTCGACCAGATCTTCCTCAAGAAGATCGACCCCCACCAGTTCACGGCCCGCATGAACGCGACGATCGAGGAGTAGCCATGGCCGACACCAGCACTCCCCTGCGGCGCACACACGAGCCAGGACCCTCGGGCTGGCTGGCGGCCCCGGCCCTCGTGATGTTCCTGGCGTTCGCGCTCGTCCCGCTCGGCATCGTCGTGTTCCTCAGCTTCACCCGCTGGGACGGCCTCGGCCCCATCACCTTCGACGGCCTGGGCAGTTGGCGGCGCGTCGTCGCCGATCCGGCGACCACCAACGCGCTGTGGGTGACGGCCAAGGTCATGGTGTTCTCATACCTCGTGCAGACACCCGTCAGCCTGCTGCTCGGGGTGTTCACCGCGGGCCGCCAGAGGTACCGGGCGCTGCTCGCCGTCCTGTACTTCCTGCCGCTCCTGCTGTCCTCCGCCGCCATCGCGATCGCGTTCAAGGCCCTCCTGGACCCAAGTTTCGGGTTCAGCGCGGGAGTCGGCATCCCGGCGCTCGCCCGGAACTGGCTCGGCGACGCCGACCTCGCCCTGTTCGTCGTCGTCGCCGTCATCGCCTGGCAGTTCATCCCCTTCCACACCCTCATCTACCAGGGCGGCGTGCGCCAGATCCCCGCCTCCCTCTACGAGGCGGCCCAGATCGACGGCGCCGGGCGCGTGCGGCAGTTCCTCAACATCACGCTGCCGCAGCTCAAGTACACGATCATCACGTCCTCGACGCTCATGGCCGTGGGCTCCCTCGCGTACTTCGACCTCATCTTCGTGCTGACCGGCGGCGGCCCCGGCGAGGCCACCCGCCTCCTGCCGCTGCACATGTACCTGACCGGGTTCCAGGCCAGTGACATGGGCGCGGCCAGCGCGCTGGGCGTCATTCTCGTCGCCGTCGGACTCGCGGTGGCCCTGCTGCTCCAGCGCCTGGGCGGCAGGGACCGTTCGGCCAGCCAACTGGAGGGTGTCTGATGGCCACCACGACACGGGCCCCGGCGACGACGGCGCCCTCACGGCAGGCCGCGCAAGCCGTTCCGCGCAAGCGCACACGCCCCAACTTCCTTGCGGGTCTCGGAGGTTGGATCTGGCTCGCGGTGACCATCATTCCCGTCTACTACGTGGTGATCACCAGCCTGAAGAAGCAGGGCGCGTACTTCGCCTCCAACCCGCTGCTCCCACCGGGCTCGCCCACCCTCTCCAACTACGCGCTCGTCCTGGAGAGCGACTTCTTCCGCTACGTCACCAACAGCCTGATCGTCACGGCGGGAAGCGTTCTGTCGACCCTCGTGGTCGCCTTCATGGCGGCCTACGCGATCGTCCGCGGCCGGACCCGGTTCCTCACCCTGACCCACCGCCTGTTCCTGCTCGGCCTCGCGATCCCGCTGCACGCGACGATCATCCCGATCTACTGGATGATCACCAAGGCGCATCTGTACGACACCCTCGCCGCGCTGATCCTGCCGTCCATCGCCTTCGCGATCCCCATCTCCGTCCTCATCCTGTCCACGTTCCTACGCGACGTGCCCCGCGAACTCTTCGAATCGATGCGCCTGGACGGCTGCACCGAATGGGCCATGATGTGGCGCCTCGCGCTCCCCCTCGTGCGCCCGGCCGTCGTCACCGTGGGCATCTACGACGCGCTCACCGTCTGGAACGGCTTCCTGTTCCCGCTGATCCTCACCCAGAGCCCGGAGATCCGGGTGCTCCCGCTCTCCCTGTGGACCTTCCAGGGCGAGTTCACCATCAACGTTCCCGCCGTCCTCGCCTCCGTCGTCCTCGCGACGCTGCCGCTGCTCGTCGTGTACGTCATCGCACGCAAGCAGCTCGTCAGCGGCCTCACGGCCGGTTTCGGCAAGTGACACACGTACCCCTCGGACAGCAAGGAGATCTGTGACCACCGCCAAGAAGGCACTCGTCGTACGCGGCGGCTGGGACGGGCACCAACCCGTCCAAGCCACCGACCTGTTCATCCCGCACCTCAAGGAGAACGGCTACGAGGTACGCGTCGAGGACTCGCCCAAGGTCTACGCGGACGCCGCGTACATGGCCGGGGTGGACCTGGTGATGCAGTGCATGACGATGTCCACGATCGAGCGGGAGGAGTTCGCGGGGCTGCGCGCGGCCGTCGAGAACGGGACCGGGCTCGCCGGATGGCACGGCGGGATCGCCGACTCCTACCGGAACACCGCGGACTATCTGCACCTCATCGGCGGCCAGTTCGCCTGCCACCCCGGCAAGCACCCCGATGAGCGCAAGGGCGAGCAGGCGGACAACTACGTCCCGTACACGGTGAACATGCTCCCGGCCGCGGCCGCACACCCCATCACGGAGGGCATCGAGGACTTCGACCTCGTCACCGAGCAGTACTGGGTCCTCGCGGACGACTACATCGACGTGCTCGCCACCACCACGCAGAAGATCCGCGCCTGGGACCCCTGGCACCGGGAGGTCACCTCGCCTGCGATCTGGACGCGGAGCTGGGGCAAGGGCCGCATCTTCGTGTGCACACCGGGCCACCACGTCGAGGACCTCGAGCACCCGAGCGTGCGCACCATCGTCGAAAGGGGCCTGCTGTGGGCAAGCCGTTGAACGTCGGCATCGTCGGCTGCGGGACGATCGTGGGCCAGTACCTGGCCAGTCTGCGCAGGCTGGCGGACGTCGAGCTGGTCGCCGTGGCCGACCTGGACGCGGACAGGGCGCGCGCCGTCGCGAAGGAGTGGGACGGGGACGTACGCGCGGTCAGCGTCGACGAGTTGCTCGCCGCGGAGTACGTGGACCTCGTCCTCAACCTGACCATCCCCGCCGCGCACGCCGAGATAGCCCTCAAGGCGATCGCGGCCGGCAAGCACGTGTACGGCGAGAAGCCCCTCGCGGCCACCACGGACGCGGCCCGCCAGGTGCTGGAGGCCGCACGACAGGCAGGCGTGCGCGTCGCAGGGGCCCCTGACACGGTGCTCGGCACCGGCATCCAGACCGCGCGCAAGGCCATCGACGACGACCTCATCGGCCGACCCGTCGCCGCGACGGCGACGATGGTGACACCGGGCCACGAACGCTGGCACCCCGACCCGGACTTCTACTACGCGCCGGGCGGCGGCCCGCTCCTCGACATGGGCCCGTACTACATCACGGCCCTGATCACCCTCCTCGGACCGGTCACCTCGGTGATCGGGGCCGCGAGCCACCCCCGCTCCGAGCGGGAGATCGGCAGCGGCCCGCGGGCGGGCGAGCGGGTTCCCGTCGAGGTCGACACCCATGTCACGGGGGTCCTCGTCCACGAGTCCGGTGCGCTGTCGACGCTCGTGGTGAGCTTCGACGCGGTCGCGACACACTCCTCGAACATCGAGGTCCACGGGCCGCGGGGGTCCCTGTCCGTTCCCGACCCGAACCACTTCGACGGCGACACCCGTCTCTTCCGCCTCGGCGCCGACGCATGGGAGACCCTCCCGGTCTCCGCCGGTTACCTCGACTCCGGCCGCGGCTACGGGATCGCCGACCTGGCCGCCACGCCCCCGACGCACGAGCCACGTGCGTCGGGCACGCTGGCGTACCACGTCCTTGATGTCATGGAGTCGCTGCTCGGCTCAGCGGCGAGCGGCGCCTCCGTCACGGTCTCCAGCCGCGCCACCCGTCCGACGGCGGTGCCGCTCACGGACCTCTCGCGTACGGGCGTGGGAGCGCCCTAGCGGGAACCGACCGGGGTCAGACGCGCACGGACTCCACGGCCTCCTCGGGCTCCTCGACGACCGGTGGCACCGGGAGCACGGGCTCCCAGGCGAACGGGGGGTCGGGGAGTTCGTGACGCAGCACCGAGGCGACCTCGGACTGGAACAGGGTGAGGGAGGAGCGGTGCTGAGTGTCCGTCAGTCCGCTGCCGTCCGCGTGCAGGTGCAGCACCGAGTGCCCGAACTGCTCGTGGTAGCGGTGCACCTTCTCGATGACCTGTTGCGGGCTGCCGATCAGGGCGGAGCTGCGCTCGACGAAGTCCTCCACGGTCTCGAAGACCACCGGGAGGCCGAACTGCCGCTGGAACGCCAGCGTCGACTCGAAGATCGGCCGGTAGATCTTGAGTGCCTCCTGGGAGGTGCGGGCCACGAACAGCCCGGCCGTACCGGCGCCGACGGCGATCTTCGCCGGGTCGTGGCCGTAGTGCTCCCAGCGGTCGCGGTAGTGGCGGATCAGCTCGGCGTACGGCTCGATCGGGTTGGTGACGTTCGCCGAGAACAGCGGGTCGCCGTAGCGGGCGGCGAGGTCCACCGACTCCTTGCTGGTGGCGCTGCCGTGCCAGACCCGGACGGGTTGCTGGTAGGGCCGCGGCCACACCTCGGCGTCCGTCAGCGGCGGGCGGAAGCGGGTCGCCGCGGTGACCTTGTCCTGCCTCCAGAGCTTGCGGAACACCTCGTAGCTCTCGGCGTTGCGGTCCCACTGGTCCTCGGGCGTGACCTGGAACAGCTCGCGCTGGGCGGTCCCGTTGCCCTTGCCGATGATGAGGTCGAGGCGGCCGTCGGAGAGGTGGTCGAGCGTGGCGTAGTCCTCGTAGGCGCGCACGGGGTCCAGGAGGCTGAGCGTGGTCACCGCGGTGAAGAGGCGGATGCGTCTGGTCAGCGCGGCGATGTGGCTGAGCACGACGGTCGGCGAGGAGGAGATGAACGGCCGCTCGTGCCGCTCCCCCACACCGAACCCGTCGAACCCCAACTCCTCGGCGAGCACCGCGTGGTCGAGCACCTCGCGGAACCGGTGGTGGGTCGACTTCTGGATGCCGGTGACCGGGTCAGGGCGGTGGGTGATCAGGGTGATGGCGAGGAACTTCACGAGGCGACCCGCTCGGCGGCGGGCTGCCGCACCGGCTCCGCCCCGATGACCTTGCGGTAGACGCGGGAGCCGTCTCCGTAGTCGTCCACGGCGTAGTGCCAGGTGGCCCGGTTGTCCCAGAGCACGAAGTCACCGGGGTTCCAGCCGAAGCGGATGGTGTAGTCGGGCGACGAGGCGTGCCGGAGCAGGTGGTCGAGCAGCACCTTCCCCTCCTGCGCGGTGACGCCGGTCAGGCGCAGCGCGGAGGTGCTGATGAACAAGCCCTTGCGGCCCGTCTCCGGGTGGGTCAGGACGACCGGGTGCTCGACGGTGTCCTCGACCCGCTCGCGCTTGCTGCCCTGCGCGTAGTTCCCCGCGTCGGCGTCGTAGACCGCGGCGACCGATTCGAGCAGTGCCTTGAACGGTTCGGACAGGTCGTCGTACGCCGCCTGGAGGTCGGCCCACAGGGTGTGGCCGCCGAGCGCGGGCACGGACTCATAGGTCAGTGACTCGATCGCGAAGACCGGCTGCCGCCACAGTCCGCCGATGTGCCAGGTGCTGGCCTTACCGGTGTGCCGCACGTCGTACGGGTAGACCAGCGGATGGTCGGTGTGCCGCACCGCGGTGGGGTGGTCGAAGGGCTCGGCGAAGAGGCGTACCGCTTCGACGTGCTGCTCCGGGGTGAGGTGCTGGCCGCGGAAGACCAGTACCTTGTGCTCCCGGAACGCCCGCCGCAGCGCTTCGGCGGTCTCCTCGTCGACTCCGGCGGTCAGGTCGACGCCGGTCACCTCGGCGCCGAACCGCGGTCCTGCCCGCCGGATTTCATGGCTCGTGACGGTGGTGGTCATGGCTGTCCCCTCTCAGTGCTGCCGTACGGGAATGACGCGCGGAGAGCCGCCTCACACTTCTGGTGCGGGGCGACGTCAGGAGCGTCGACACGCGGAGGCGGCGACGAGCGCCAGGTCCACGTACAACCTGCGGTACAGCGTTGCGGGGGTCATCTCTCCATGTGTAGCAGGAAGTTGAGGGATGGATCATTGCGGCCGCGTGAAATTCGTCGGGGAACGCGGCCGGGGTCGCCCGTTACAGCAGGCCGTGCCGGGGCGGACGGGTGCCGGCCAGTACGTAGCGGCCGATGTGCTGGACCTTCCAGCGGGCCGGATCGTGCAGCGTGTGGGTGCGGGCGTCGCGCCAATGTCGGTGCAGATTGAGGGAGTTGAGGGCCGAGCGGGTGCCGGAGACCTCGAAGAGGGCGTCGGCGGTATCCACGGCGGTCTCGGCCGCCGTCACCTTGGCCGCGGCCACCGCGATCGAGGCCTCGGCCGCCGTGTCGTCGGTCAGGTCGGCGCGGGCGGCGTCCACGGACCGGGCAGCGGCGGCGAGCAGCGCGTCGGCGGCCCGCACCCGGATGGCCAGTTCGCCGAATCGCTGGATCAGCAGCGGATCCTCGGCGGCGGTCGCGTGTCCCTCCTCGACGCTCTCGAACCAGGGGCGGCTCTTGGTGCGGACGAATTCCACCGCCTCCCCCAACGCACCGGAGGCGATCCCGGCGTCGATGGCGGCGTGCAGCAACTGGGCGACAGCGCCGTGCAGTTGGGGTCCCTGGAACGTGAGATGGTGCGGCACGACCCGGTCGGCGGGTACGGACACCGACTCCAGGCGGACGGTTCCGCTGGCGGTGGTGCGCTGCCCCATGCCGTCCCAGTCGTCCACCACCGTGAGACCGGGTGCGTCCCGCGGTACGTACGCCACGTGCAGGGTGTCGTCGTCGGCGCGGGCGAGGACGGGGATCCAGTGGGCGAACAGGGCGCCGGTGGAGTAGTGCTTGACGCCGTCGAGGACGTACGTGTCGTCCGGCCGTCGCGCGAGCCGGGTGCGGATGTCCTGCACGTGCAGTGTGCCCGCCTCGGACTGGGCGTTGCCGAACCGCTTCCCGCGCAGCACCTCGCCGAAGAAGAACTCCTGCTGCTCCCGCGTGCCCTGCCGGCGCAGCACGTTGATGTACACGAAGTGGCTCTGCGGGATCTGCGCCAGGCTGGCGTCGGCGGCGGCAAGCAGCCGGAAGATCTCGGCGAGCGTCTCGGTGCGGACGTCCGCGCCGCCGAACTCCCGGGGCACCGTCACACCGAGCAGCCCGGAGGCCGACAGCCGTTCCAGCTCCGCGCGCGGGAGCCTGCGCAACGTGTCCCGCTCGGCGGCGTCCTTACGGAAGTCCGCCGCGAGTTCGGCGGCGACGGCCAAGGCCGCGGCGTCGTCGGCGATCACGCTCACGGCGGCGCTCATCCGGTGGCCGCCAGCAGCGTCGTGCGGCCACCGAGCGCGGCGGAGAACTGGTCGGTGACCTGGGCCAGGGCCTCCGCCGAGCCGGGCGCGACGGTCACCGTGCCGTCGTCGCCCACCGTGATGTCCTTGTCGAGCGTGAACCAGCCGGGCGTGATGTGGGCCGGCCCCATGGAGGCGAGGACCGGGCGCAGGGCGTAGTCGATCGCCAGCACATGGGCGTGGGAGCCGCCGGTGGCCAGGGGGAGCACCGTCTTTCCGGCCAGCGCGTACTGCGGAAGCAGGTCGAGGAGCGACTTCAGCAGCCCGGAGTAGGCGGCCTTGTACACCGGCGTGCCGACCACGACTCCGTCCGCCCGCTCGAACAGTGCGGTGGCCTCGACGATCGCGGGATGCCGGAAGTCGGCGTGGAGCAGGGCCTCGGCCGGGATCGTGCGCACATCGAGCGGGATCACCTCGTGCCCCTGGCCGGTGAGCCGGGCGTCCAGCTCACGCAGGAGACGGCCGGTACGGGAGGTGGGGGACGGACTTCCGGAGACGGACAGGACGGTGGCCATGGGGCCTTCCTTCTGGGATCGGGACGCCTGCGACGGGGCCGAGGGACGGGCGGACGGCGGGTGGTCAGGCGCGGGCCGGGACGGACTCGGCGTCCGTGTCGGCGGCCTGCGCCTCCAGCTCACGTACGAGGGGCAACACGCGCTTGCCGAAATACTCCACCTCTTCCTTGTAGTGCAGGAAGCCGAGCAGGAGGAGGTCGACGCCGAGCCTCTTGTAGGCGACGATGCGCTCGGCGATCTGCTCGGGGGTGCCGATCAGTCCCGTACGGAAGCCGTCGTTGTACTGGACGAGGTCATCGAAGCTGGAGTCCTGCCACATGCCCTTGCCGTCCGCGCTGGAGCGGCCGGCCTGCTGGACGGCGTCGCGGAACCCGTGGACGGCCTCGGTGTCCGCGTTGGCGACGATCTCGCGGAGCGTCTCGCGGGCCTCGGCCTCGGTGTCGCGGGCGATGAGGAAGCCGTTGAGCCCGAACTTCGGTGGCCTGCGGCCGACTTGAGCGGCGGAGGCGCGGACGTCGTTGATCTGCTCGGTGACTCCGTCGAAGTCCTTACCGTTGCTGAAGTACCAGTCGGAGACACGGCCCGCCATGGCGCGGGCGGCGGTGGAGTTGCCGCCCTGGAAGATCTCCGGGTTCGGTCGCTCGGGAGTGTTCAGCGGCTTGGGCTTGAGGGAGAAGTCACGCACCCGGTAGAAGTCACCGGCGAGTTCAACGTGGTCCTCGGTCCAGATGTCGCGCAGGGCGCGGATGAACTCCTCCGCGCGGCGGTAGCGCTCGTCGTGCTCCAGCCAGGGTTCGCCCAGGGCGGTGAACTCGCCCTTGAACCAACCGGACACGACGTTGACGGCGAAGCGGCCGTTCGACAAGTGGTCGGCGGTGGCGCCGAGTTTGGCGAGGACGCCCGGGTGCCACAGGCCGGGGTGAACGGCGGCGATGACCTTGAGCCGCTGGGTGGCCAGCAGCAGGGCGAGGCTGAAGCTGGTCGACTCGTGCTGGAACTCGGCGCCGTAACTGGCCATGTAGCGGACCTGGCTGAGGGCGTACTCGAAGCCGTTGTTCTCGGCGAGCACGGCCAGTTCGCGGTTGTACTCGTAGCCCCAGTCGGTGCGCTGCTCGATGGTGCTGGTGACGAGGCCGCCACTCACGTTCGGGACCCAGTAGGCGAAGCGGACGGGGTCGGTCCCCGGGGGTACGGACATGGAGATCTCCTGGCGAAAGTGCGCACGGAAATGGGCACGTGCGGCATCAGGGAAAAAGGTTCAGGGGCGCGCATTGGTGCGCGCATTGGGGCGCACGGGAGCGACGTTCCCGGGAAGGGGCGGGAGCGGCTGCGGCCGGCCGCGATCAGGACGGACAGCGGCCGGAGGTGTGCTCCGCTGGGGCGCGTTCAGCTGGTGTGCGTTCAGCTGGGGTGCGCTCAGACCCGACAGCGACAGCAGGAGCTGGAGACACGCGCGAGATCGACGTGGCGCCGCTGCGTGAGGTCCTGTCGCTTCATGTCTTCGATCAAAGCAGCGGGAAGTCCGGCCGGTCAACAGTGCACGGACCCGATTCCACATGCTGAACCCGGCACGGACCGGTCGGCACTCCCCTGGCCGCCGTCACACCACCGTCACCGGGTGCCTCACCACCGCGTCGAAGAAGTACCCCTGCGTGTTGGGCGCCGCGACGTCCGGCTGGCTGCGGCCCGCGGTGTCGGTGGCACGGGCCAGCACATGGGTGGCGCCGGAGGTGTCGGGCCTCCAGGGCACGGACCAGCGGGTCCACGTGCCGGCGCGGGGCCGGTCGTGCAGCCGGGCCGGTCGCCAGCTCGCCCCGCCGTCGGTACTGACGTCGACCCGTGCGACGGCGCCCGCGCCCGACCAGGACCGGCCGTGCAGCACCTGGTCCTCCCCCACGGGGAACCGGGCGCCGCTCGCCAGCTCGAAGGCGCTCTTGACCGTCTGCCGGGTCAGCGGCGCGCTGCCCTCCTGCGGGTGGCCGGGGCCGAACAGCCGGTAGAAGGTGGTGTTCCACGGTGAGAACAGCGGCTGCGCGGACACCTCGATGTCGCCGACCCACTTGATCGACGCGATCCCCACCCACGAGGGCACCAGCACCCGCACCGGATAACCGTGGTCGTACGGCAGCGGCTCACCGTTCATCTCGTACGCGAGCAGGACGTCGTCCAGCGCCTTGGCCAGCGGCAGCGGGCGGCGCACCCGGCCGAGGTTCTCCCCGTCGCTGATGTACTCGGCGTCAAGGCCGCGCGGCTGCACGTCGACGGCGTGCGACGTCAGCCCCGCCTTCCGTAGTACGTCACCCAGGCGCACCCCGCGCCATCGGGCGACGCCGACGGCGCCCAGCGTCCACGCGGTGCCGGTCACCGTCTCACCCTGCTGGGACGTGTAATAGCTGCGCCCGTTCCCGGCGCACTCGACGAACGCGGTCCGGGTGACGGCGGGCAGGGCGCGCAGGTCGTCGTAGCCGAACTCCACCGGCCTGTCCTCGCCGTGCGCGCCCCGCAGCCCGCTGCCCCACAGCCGCAGCCGCCACTCGTGTGCGTCCAGGACGGGGGTGGCGGTGTGGTTGCGTACGAAGAACAGCTCGTTGGGGGTGTGGTGGCCGGTACCGCGCAGGGCCTCCCAGCGGGTCTCGGCGTTGGTGCCGCGTTGGATGAACCACTCGGGCGGCAGCGGCTTGACGATGGGCGCGTCCGCGGCGTGGGCCGCTCGCGGCGCGGGGAGCGCGGTGGCGGCGGCCGTGGCGGCGAGCAGGGTGAGCAGCTGCCTGCGGCTGACCCCGTCCGCGCGGGCGTCCCCGGCCAGCCACTGCCGCAGCCTGCGCCGGTCGTAGGCGGTTTCGTCGAGGCGGGGTGCGGGCTGGGGCTCGGAGGGGAACGAAGGCGCGGCGGATTCGGGCATGGCGGGTCCTCGTGATCAGCGGGGAGGGCGGAGGCGCGCGGGGCGTCCAGCGTCCGAGTCTGCGTAACCAATAGGGCGTGCGTATACGGCAGTTGAGCGCTGAACCGGGATGGCGAGTGGTCAGCCGGGAAACCGACACAGTGCGGCAGCGACGCGGACGAGGTCCACGGTGCGGCGACGTGTCAGGGGCTCCAGCGGTGGCATGGCGCGATGCAAGCACGTGGGGCGCGGGGTGTCAACGGCGCCACCTGTCACGCCGGTTGGGGCATCGGCAGCCCCGATCGGGGGCCCATGCCTCGGCGCGTCCCAGCCCCCGCACCCGCCGCGCTGACATCATGACGCCAGTACGTCACACCGGACCGGCGGCGTACGCAGGCAGAGGACGGACCACGGGGGCATGGAATGCGTGGCGGCAAGATCGCGGTCGTAGGTGGAAGCATCGCGGGGTGCGCGGCGGCGCTCGCGCTGCGGCGGGGCGGTGCGGACGAGGTCACCGTGTACGAGCGCGCGGCGGACCGGCTGGCCGACCGTGGCGTCGGGCTCGCCATGCACAACGCCCGTTACGCGGAGCTGGAGTCGGCCGGTTTCGTCGACGCGTCGATGCCGTGGCACCAGGTCGCCCGCCGTCGCTGGTTCGTGCGGGACGACGGCTCGGGGACGAACGGCCCGCTGGGGCGCGAGCTCGCGGTGATGCCGTTCCCGTTCCGCACCTACAACTGGGGTCCGCTGTGGCGGGAGTTGCGCCGTCGGGTGCCCGCGGCGGCCGACTTCCGGCACGGCTCGGCCGTCGAGGCGGTCGAGGTGACGCCCGAGGGCGCCGCGGTGCACGCGGACGGGCGCACCGACCGCTACGACGTGGTGGTCGGTGCGGACGGCTACCGGTCGGCGGTCCGCGCCGCCGTGCACCCCGACGTCCGGCCCGGGTATGCCGGGTATCTGGCCTGGCGCGGCGCCTACCCGGCGGAGCGGCTGCGCGATCCCGGCCTGTGGACCGAGGACGAGTGCGTGTACGTCGTCTTCCCGGGCGGACACCTGGTCACGTACCGCATCCCGGACGGCGCCACCGGCGGTCACCGGGTCAACTGGGTCCTGTACACGGCTCCACCGCCCGGCCTCGACCAGGGCCTGCGGACACCCACGACCGTGCCCCCGGGCACGGCGGGCGACGGGCTCCGCGCCCACCTCGCCTACGTAGCAGCCGAGTTGCTGCCCGACTACTGGGGCGACGTGGTGCGGGCGACGACCCACGACGAGCTGTTCCTGCAACCCCTCTACGACTTCACGGCGCCTCGCTACGCGGTGGACAGGGCACTGCTGATGGGAGACGCCGCCACGGTCGCCCGTCCGCACACCGGCGCGGGCGCGGTCAAGGCGTTGCAGGACGCCACCGCCCTGCACTCGGCGCTGACCTCGGCCGCCACCTGGCCCGAGGCCCTGTCCGCGTACGACGCCGACCGCGCGCCCACCGGCCGGGTCATGGTCGACCTGGGCCGCCGGCTCGGCCGGGGCCTGGTCCAGGAGACCCCGGACTGGCGGGCCCTCGACCAGGCGGGCCTGGACGCCTGGTGGCAACGGACGGACGGGGCGGGGGCGTTCGGCGGGCGGAGGCTCGGATCCTAGGTACGGGGCCGCCCGGACGCGCGGCTCACGGGTACGGCCATGTCCCTTGGCGCACACGGACAACGCGGGCGCGTACGTGAACACATTTCGGGCATGGGAACCGTGGCGACTGCCGCCGGGCAGAACCATCCGGCCGGATGCCGCCGGGCGTGGGGGAGGGAAGCTCCCCTTCCCTCCCCCACGCAGACGCCCTGCACGGGGCGGAGAGTGCGGGAGGCCGCTCCGCTCAGCGCGTGACAGGGCGTGAGCTGGAGCCGCCCAAGGTCGGCGATGCGGCCCCAGCGGCCCATGGTCTGCACAAAGGGGCCCGGGGACAGGGGGCCGTGGCGACGCATCCGCGACCGCCGCAACCGAACGTACAACCCTTACCCAGAGTTCGTCAGGTCTTCCATGAGACAAACCCATACCCAGCGGTCCGGTGGCCGGCTCACTCCAGGCTCAGGGCGTAGCCGATGCCGTCCTCGGCGCCGGCCTCTGCTCCCGTGCGATAGGCCGTCTCGTACGGGGCGTCGCCGAGGGTCTCGCGGAGCCGGTGTTCGCAGGCCTGGCGGGTTGTGAGGAACTCCTTCACTCCGGCCCGGTCCCGTCCGATGGAGAGCCAGACCCTGTCGGCCGTGCCGAGCAGCCCGGCGGCGCTCTCCGGGGCGGACGCGACGAGGATGGTGGCCAGGACGTCGAGACCGGCCGCGGCCCCGAAGGTGTCACGCAATTGCCACTTGAGGTCCAGTGAATCGCGGCCGTACCGAAGAGCCGCCGCCTGATCTCCCTTGGCCATCGCGGCCACCGCGAGGAAGTAGAGGGCGTGGCCTCGCGCCCATCGGTCGCCGTGGCGCTCACTCTCCTCACACATGAGGTCGGCGGCGGACACTGCCTGTTCGATCTCGCCCAACTGGAGATGCGCGTACGAGCTGATGGCGCGCGTCAGCAACCAGACGGCGAGGGCGCCGCCCCCGGCCGGTGGGCGGGATACCGATGAGGCGCACACGTCCAGGGTCCCGGCCGGGTCGCCTGTCATCAACAATCGGATGCCCCGGATGTAGCACAGGGCATCCACTGCCACCGGGGCGGCGAGCCGGTCCGCCAGCAGTGCGGACCGGTTCTCCAGCTCGACGGAGACCTCGAAGTCGCCCTGCATGTTGGCCACATGGCCGCAGGCCCACAACGCCCGGAAGAGCTCGGGCCCCTCGGGTGGCTTGCGCTCCTCGGCGAGGGCCCGGTCCAGATAGCCGCGCCCCTCACGCAGGAAGCCGCACCCGGTCCAGAAGAACCACAGGTCGCTCGCCATCTCCAGCGCCGGCAGCGGGTCCGGGTCGGCGAGGCAGCTTTCGAGCGCCGCCCGCAGGTTGGCGTGTTCGGCGGTGAGACGCGCGTACCAGGCGACCTGATCGGGGCCGACCCACTCGCGGTCACCAGTCCTGGCGAGCCGGCGGTAGTGGTCCCGATGGCGTTCGCGTACCGGCTGCTCCTCTCCGAGCCGGGCCAGCCAGTCCCGGCCGTACTCGCGGATCGTGTCCAGCATCGAATAGCGGGGCCCATGAGGCGTTTCCGTGCGCTGGAAGACGGACTGGTCGACGAGACGGTCGAGCAGCGCGGGCACCTGTCCGCTGCCGAGCGGTCCTCCGGCGCAGACCCACTGCGCCGCCTCCGGCTCGAAGCCGCCGACGAACGCCGAAGTGCGCGCCCACAGCAGCCGCTCCAGTGGCGTGCACAGCTCGTGGCTCCAGCCGACCGTGGTCCGCAGCGCCTGGTGCCGTGCGTCCCCCTGCCCGCGCCCGGCGATCGCTGCGTCGTTCTGTCTGGTCAGCACCTCGAAGCGGGTGTGCAGGCGGCGGCGGAGTTCGTCCAGGGGCATGTCGGGCAGGCGGGCGGCGGCCAGCTCGACGGCCAGGGGGATGCCGTCCAGACGTGCGCAGATCTCGGCGACCACGGTGCCGTCCCGCTCGGCGAGGGGCTTCCCGGGAGCGGCTTCGGTGGCGCGCTGCGTGAACAGCGTCTCCGCGTCGGCGGGCGCCGCACCGGGGCGCTCTCCCGCCGCGGTGACCGACAGCGGGGATACGGGCACCACCCACTCGCCCGGCGCCCGCAAGGGCCTCCTGCTGGTGGCCAGCACGTGCACCCCGGGGGCCCGCGCCAACAGAGTCTGCGTGAAGTCCGCGCAGCCGGCGGCGAGGTGCTCGCAGCAGTCGAGGATCAGCAGCAGCCGCTTGTCGGCCAGCCATTCCGTCACCACCTCGGCCGCGGGCCGGGTGGACTGGTCGACCAACCGGAGCACTTCATACACGGCGAGCGCGAGCGACTCCGCCCCTGTGAGGGGGTAGAGCTCGACGAGCCACACCCCGTCGGGGAACGCGGCCCGTGCCTCGGCTCCGGCCCGTCGCGCCAGACGGCTCTTGCCCACGCCGCCCGGCCCGGTCAGCGTCACCAGCCGATCGCTTGTCAACACCCGCGCCAGAGCGTCCAGTTCACTTCCGCGCCCGACGAATCCGGTCGTTTCGAGCGGCAGATTGCCCGCCGCCTCATCCTGACGAGAGCTTTCCATAGAGCCCCTCCCCCACCCGCTGCTCCGGTGTTCCGGACCGCCCGCCGACGATCACCGATCGCACCCGAGTCTCCTCCGTCGGCACCGTCCAGAACCCGGGATGCCATGAGCTGACCGGTTCTTCCGCCGGGGTGTGCACGTGGTCGTAGCACCTGGCCACTCCCGGCCATCTTCCACCGCGGTTCGATCAATCAGCCCAGTTCAGGGACGTGGTGGGGAATAGTTACCGTCCGCTGTCGTGGGTGTCCGGGGGAGGCAAGGAGCGGTTCATGGCCATGAGCAGGGGGTGGCGGGTGGCGGTGTCCCGTCGGCTCACGGGGAACCGACTCGCGCTGACCGCGGCGGTGGTGGGCAGCGCCCTTGTCGCCGCGCTCGACACCATGGCCGACGGCTGGACACCAGGAGCCGTCGCTCTGCTCATCGGCCCCTTGCTCGTCTGCGCCCACCTGGGGACGCGGCGCACGGCGGCGGTCGCCGCCTGGTCGCTGGTCCTCGCGCTCGGCGCGGCCGCCACACACCAGCGCGTCGCACCACCCGACTTCGCGGCGCAGTTCCTGGCCCTGCTGGCGGGCAGCGCGCTCGCCGTCCGCAATGCCGCCCGGCACACGGCCGTGGCGCTGGCGCTGGCGCGGACCACAGAGGTGGCGCGCGTGTCCCAGAGGGCGCTTCTGCGGCCGGTGTCCGTGCAGTTCGGCGGAGTCACCGTCCGTACCCGGCATCACTGCCCCATACCGGGTTCATCAACGGGTGGGGACCTGTACGACATCGTGCACACGCCGTACGGGGCACGTCTGCTCATCGGAGACGTGCGCGGCCACGGCCTGGACGCCCTGGGAACCGCCGCGGCGACCATCGGGGCCTTCCGGGATCTGGCCTACCTCACGCCCGCACTCGGCGACCTGGCCGAGGCGCTGGACGCGCGCATCTCCCCGGACCTGGGGCCGGAGGACTTCGTCACCGCCATCTTCGCCGAGTTCGCTCCCGGTGAGGTCCGTCTCGTCAACTGCGGGCACCCCGCCCCCGTACGGCTGGGAAAGCAGATCAGGCTGCTGGAACCGCCCGAGTGCGCGCTCCCCCTGGGCCTGCACCCCACGCCCCGGCCGCACCGCGTGTTCCTGCAGAACGGCGATCGGCTGCTGTTCTACACGGACGGCCTGACCGAGGCCCGGGACGCCAACGGCACCGTCTTCCCGCTGCTCGACCAGGTCGGCGACGCACTGGCCGCGCCGGCTCCCTCCGACGCCCTCGACGCGCTCTACGACCGGGTGACGGCGCACGCGGACGGCCCGCTGACCGACGACCTCGCCCTCGTTCTGTGCCAGCTGAACGAGCAACCCCTCGGGAGCCGTTCCGCTCCGCGCACACCCTCGACACCGCACAAGGCCACCTGACGGCCCGCGTGCGTCGGCCTACTTCTCCCCCGTCCCTCCGAGGTGCGCCGCCCACGGGTAGTAGACGTATCCGAATGCCGCCGGAGCGCCGGTCAGGCGGTTGTTCTGGAACACGACGGTGGAGGCCTCGACGCCGGGCATCATCGGCATGAGCCCACCGTGGATCTTCTTCTCCATCTCGACGACGAGCTTGGCCCGTTCGGCCTTGTCGGCGCTGCCGATGGCCTTGGCGTACAGCTTGTCGACCCCGTCGTAGCCGTACTGGTTGAACAGCGCCCCGGTCACCGCGGTGGTCTGGATCCAGTCGACCGGGTCGTTCACGTTGGGCCAGAACTCGGTGTAGAGCAGGTCGATCCCCTTCCTGGTCTCGGGGTCGTAGAGATAGTTCGTGTACCCGGTGGTCGGCACGACGAGCAGATGGAAGTTGAGCCCGATCCGGTCGGCGGCGTCCTTGTAGGCGAGTCCGAAGCTCTTGGTGGTGGGCGAGTCCGGCACCACGAAGGTGATCTCCTGATCGCGGACCCGTTCGGGCACCTGGGTCAGGATCTTCTTGGCTGCCGCGTAGTCCGGCTCCGCGACCTTCGGCAGAGGCGCGGTGTACTTCGAGAGCTCCTTGTGGGCCAGCCCCCATACGGCCTCCGGCATGGCGATCTTCCCCGGCTCGGCCGTCGTCGCGAAGACGGTCTTGCCGATCCCCTTCCAGTCGATGGCGAGCTGCAGGGCCCGCCGCATGCCCTTGTCGGACATCGGGCCCTTCGGGTCCGCGTACACGGCCGTCGTCATGACCGGCGCGGGGCCGATCGCCAACTTGCCCGCGTCGCCTGCGTTGAGCTGCGCCAATGCCGATACCGGTGGCTGGTACGTGCCGTCGATCTCGCCCGACATGAGCGCCGCCGTGATCGACGATTCGTCGGTGAGGAAGGTGAAGTCGATCCGGCGCACCTTGGGCCGCAGGCGCTTGTTCCAGTAGCCGTCGTACCGCTCGACCCGGATCTTCTGGGCCTGTTCCCAGTCGACGAATTTGTACGGCCCGGTGCACATCACTCCGGTGTCCGCCGAACCGAAGGTCTTCTTGTGCTCCTGGTAGAACTTTTTCTGCACGACCACCCCGGCGAAGTTCGCCAGTTCGGAGTTGAACATGTAGTCCGGCTTCTTCAGGTGGACGGTGACCTCGTGCTTCCCGGTGATCTCGACCGAGTCGACGCTCGCGAAGAGATAGTGGTTGAAGCTCTTCGCGTCGGTCAGTTGCTGATGGAGGCTGAAGGCGACGTCCTCGGCGGTCATCGGGGACCCGTCCCAGAAGGTGACGTCCTTGCGGAGGGTGTACACCCAGGTCCGCGGGTCGGGGTTGGAGAAGCGCGAGGCGAGGTTGGGTTCGATCTCCTCCTGCCCGGGGCGCTGGACGAGAAGGTTCTCGCACAGATTCGAGTTGATCATGTTGGGCGTGTAGTCGGCCGAGCGGAACGGGTCGATGGTCTGCGGTTCGCCCTGGAAGACGTTCCACACGATCGAGTCGAGCGCGCCGGTCGGCTCGGGCGTGAAGTCCACCTTGTGCTGAGCGAGGGTGCCGAGATCGCGCGCGCCGTCGCCGCCGCATCCGGCGAGCGCCAACATGCCGACCAGCAGCGCCACCAGCGCGGTTGCGGTGCGCCCGCGCCACCGTGGCGTCGTCCGTCGGGCGTGTGTCGGTGTGGTCACTGGGTTCCCCCTCGGGCGGGCACGGCGCTCGGGTCCCAGCCGGGACGCGGCACGCTGTCGCGGAGCAGGCGGGTGTACGGGTCCCGGGGCGCGTCGAGCACCGCGGCGGTCGCGCCCTGTTCGACGATCCGGCCGTGCCGCATGACGATGACGGAGTCGGTGACCTGCCGGACCACGGCGAGGTCGTGGGTGATGAACAGGTAACTCACCCCGGAGTCCCGGCGGATGTCGTCGAGCAGGTTGAGGATCTGGGCCTGGATCGACATGTCGAGCGCGGAGACCGCCTCGTCGAGGATCACGACGCCGGGTTCGGCGGCGAGCGCGCGGGCGATGGCGACGCGTTGGCGCTGCCCGCCGGACAGGGCGCGGGGGCGCGCGGCGAGCTGCCTGGCGTCGAGCCCGACCAGGTCGGCGAGCTCCCCCACCCGGCGCGCGGTCTCGGCGCGGGTCGAGCCGAAGTGCAGCCGGACGACCTCGGCAAGGCAGTCCGCGACGGTCTGTCGCCGGTCCAGGGAGGTGTAGGGGTCCTGGAAGACGATCTGTACGGTCCGTCCCCGTCGGCGCCGTTCGGCGACCCGGCGGGCGGGCCGGGTCCAGTCGTGTCCTTCGACGACGATCCGTCCGGCGCTCGGCCGCTCCAGGCCGATCACCATCTTGGCGGTCGTGGACTTGCCCGAGCCCGACTCCCCGACGATGCCCAGGGATTCGCCGCGGCCGAGGGTGAGGGACACCCCGTCCACGGCGGTGGCGGCGTGCCGGCCGCGCCCGAAGACCTTGGTCAGCGCGGACAGTTCGACGATCGGTTCGCTCATCGTTGTTCCGCCTCCCTCTCGTGGGCGGCGCCCGGTCCCGCGAGGTCCGGCGCGATCTCGGCGATCCGCAGGCACCGGCTGAGCCCGTCTCCCCGGGGCCGCAGCGGCGGGTGCTCGTTCGTGCATGCGGCGGCGGCGAAGCGGCAGCGCGGGGCGAAGGAACATCCGCTCGGTGCTTCGTAGGCGCTCGTCGGGTGGCCCGGTACCGCGAGCAGCCGGTCCTTCTTGGCGGTGACGTCGGGGCGGGCGCCGACCAGCGCGGCGGTGTAGGGGTGCAGCGGCTGGGTGTGCAGGCTCGCCGAAGCGGTGCGCTCCATGACCTCGCCCGCGTAGAGCACGATGGTCTCGTCGCAGATCGCCGCGGCGAGTTCGAGGTCGTGGGTGATGAACAGGACGGCCATCCGGTGCTCCTGCTGCATGCGGCGCAGGATGCCGATGACCTCGGCCTGGGTGGTGACGTCGAGGGCGGTGGTGGGTTCGTCGGCGAGGACGAGGCGTGGCCGGCCCGCCACGGCCGCGGCGATCATCACCCGTTGCAGCAGCCCGCCGGAGAGCTCGTGGGGGTACTGGCGCATGCGTCGCTCGGCGTCGGGGATGCCGACCGCGGCGAGCAGTCCCGCGGCCGTGTCGCGGGCGGCGGCGCGGGAGGCGCCCTTGGTGAGGACGAGGGCCTCCGTGAGGAAGTCGCCGATGCGGCGCACCGGGTTGATGGCCGCACGGGCGTCCTGGAAGATCATCGCGACGTCGTCGGCGCGGTAGCGGCGCAGCGCCTCGGCCCGCAGGTCGAGCACGTCGCCGCCGTCGAAGCCGATCCGGCCGCTGGTGTGCGCGCCGGGCGGCAGCAGCCGGTTGATGGCCCGTACGGTCATCGACTTGCCCGAGCCGGACTCACCGACCAGGCCGAGGGTGCGCCCGGCGGCCAGCTCGAAGGAGACGTCGGTGAGCACGCGCCGGTACGCGCCCTCCACCGGGAGGGACACGGTGAGGTTCTCGACCTCCAGCAGGGATCTCATGAGGCGTCCTCCGCGCTCTCGATGAGTCGATCGCCCAGGATGCTGGCCGCGGCGACGGTGACGACGATGGCGGCTCCCGCGGCGAGGGACTCGGCCGGGTACGCCTGGAAGATCCCCGGCATGCCGTCGCCGACCATGGCGCCCCAGTCCGGCGTCGGCGGCTGGACGCCGAGGCCGATGAAGGAGAGTCCGGAGAGGTCGATGAGCACGAGGCCGAAGGCGAGCGTGCCGTTGGCGAGGATGTGCGAGGAGATGTTGGGCAGGAGGTGGCGCAGGCAGACCCAGAGCCCGCGCACCCCTTGAACCTGGAGGGCGGCGATGTAGGGCAGGTTCCTCTCCTGCAGTGCGGCGCTGCGGATGATGCGGGCGATATAGGGCGTGTAGGCGATGGCCAGGGCGACCACGGCCGCGCTCAGTCCGGCCCCGAACAGCGCGGTGGCGAGGATCGCGAGGAGCAGGCCGGGGAAGGCGAAGATCGCGTCGAGCACCCGGACGATGAGGCCGTCCACCCAGCCGCGGAACCACACCGCCGTCAGCGCCAGGACGGTGCCGAGCAGGGTGGCGATCAGGACGACGGTGATCGGCCCGATCAGCGAGGTCCGCGCCCCGAGGACGAGGCGGCCGAAGATGTCGCGGCCGCTGGAGTCCTGGCCGAGCCAGTACTGCGAGCTCGGTGCGGCGTAGGCGTCGGACAGGTTCAGCTGGTTGGCCTGCGGGCCGACCAGGAGCGGGCCGAGGACGGCGACGAGCACCACGAAGGTGAGGATCAGCGCGCTGATGGTGCCCCCGGTCCCGAGTCGGCGGTGGATGCCGCGGCGGCGCGCCGGGGCGGCAGGGGTGAGGGTCGTCGCCGTCATGACCGGTCTCCGTTCATGGACACCCGCGGATCGAGCAGGGTGTAGGTGACGTCGATGAGGGTGTTGAGGACGATGAAGGCGGCGACGTAGACCAGGCTGACGGCCTGGACCACCGGGAAGTCCTTCTGCTGCACGGCGTTGACCAGCAGGGTGCCCAACCCGTTGAGCTGGAAGACCTGTTCGACGATGACGCTGCCTGCCAGCAGCCCGGCGATGGAGAGTCCGGCGACGGTGAGCATCGGGATCGCCGCGTTGCGCACTACGTGGCGGGACATCACCAGGCGGTGGGGAAGGCCGCGGCTGATGGCGGTGTTCACGTGGTCGGAGGCGAGTTCGGTGCGGATCGCGGTCTGCGAGAGCCGCCCGACGAAGGCGATCGAGGCGAGCGCGAGCGACACCGCCGGGAGCACGTTGTGATAGAGCGTGTCCCAGAATCCGGTGCCGGTGCCGAAGACCGGGAACCAGCCGAGGCCGACGGCGAAGACCAGGGTGAGCACCGCGGCGGCGACGAACACGGGCACGGCCATCGAGATCGTCGCGCCGGTCATCGCGAGCCGGGTGAGCGCGTTGGGTTTCAGCCCGGCCACGATCCCGAGGCCCAGGCCGATCACGAGGACGAGGACGGCCGCCATCACGAGCAGGGTCACGGTGGCCGGGATCCTGCTGCCGAGGATCGAGGAGACGGGCAGGTTGTAGACGATCGAATGCCCGAGGTCGCCGGTGCCGGCGTCGCGCAGCCACAGGACGTACTGCACGATCACCGGCTGGTCGAGGTGGTACTGGGCGTTGAGTTCGGCGAGGGCCTCGTCGGAGACGGAGCGTCCCTTGGTGAGGAAGCTGATGACGCTGCCGGGTGCCAGGTGGAGCGCGGAGAACACCACGACGGAGGCGACGAACATCGTCAGCAGCAGTCCGCCGAGGCGCATCGCGACGAAGCGGATGACCTGGCCGGCCGGTGCGGGACCCCGCACGACCGCGGGCGCGGGCCCGCTCCCCTCCACGGGGTCGCGCCCGTCGCGGGGCGTGAGCGTGCTCATGCGTCGGCGTCCGCTCGGTGGACGGTGCGCCCGCTCAGCACCGTGCGGTCGACGCGCGCGGTGAGCAACTCCTTTGGATCCGCGGCGAGTACGTCGGTGTCCAGGACGAGGAAGTCGGCGAAGCACCCGGCGGCCAGGCGTCCGATCTCGTCCTCCGCGCCGCAGGTCCAGGCGGCATCGCGGGTGGCGTGGACGAGCGCGTCCTCCAGCGGCACCGCGAAGTCGACGAGGTTCGTTCCCGCGCGGGCGTCGAGCGCCGAGTGGCGCGTCGCGGCGACGTACATGTTCGGCAGCGGGGCGTGCGGGGACGTCGGCGAGTCGGTGCCGAAGGCGAGGGTGGCCCCGGCCGCGGTGATCCACGGCCAGGGGAATCCGCGCTCGATCCGGTCGTCGCCGAGCTTGGCCCGCCAGTTCTTCGCGATGGCCGGGTCGGCGTGGACGGGCTGCATGCTCGCGGTGATGCCGAGCGCGGCGAGCCGGTCGACGTCGGCGCGGTCGACGAGTTCGAGGTGCTCGATGCGGTGCCGGCGGCGGGACGGACCGTTCGCGGCCACGGTGTGCTCGACGGCGTCGATCGCGATCCGCACCGCCTCGTCACCGATCGCGTGCATCGCCACCTTGAGCCCGGCGGCGTCGGCGGCCTCGACGACGGGGGCGAGGTCGGTGAGCGGCCAGATCGGCGCGGCGCTCGACCCGTCGGCGTACGGGGCGCCGAGGGTGGCGGTGCAGCCGTCGATGGTCCCGTCGATGATCACCTTGATGCCGACGACGCGGAGCCAGGGGGAGTCGGCCTCGGCGGCGAGCGCGGCCGCCCGGCGCACCTGGGCGAGGTTCGCCTCGCGGTCACCGGTGTTGTTCACCCGCCAGTAGGCGACCAGCCTGCTGGTCAGCGTGTCGGCCTCCTCCGCGCGCCGGAACGCCGCCAGGTCGGGCTCGTCGAACCCCATGTCGCAGGCGGTGGTCACGCCCGTCTCCCGGTACGCCTCCTGCACGATGGCGAGGCTCGCGTCGCGGGAGGCGTCGTCCCGCAGCCCCTCCAGGAAGACACCGACGATCGAATGGAAGGCCGTCTCGTCGACGTACCCGGTGGCCTGCCCCTCGCCGTCGCGGGCGATCGTGCCGCCGAGGGGGTTCGGTGTGTCGGCGGTGATGCCCACCTCGTCGAGCGCGGCGGTGTTCAGCCACACCGAGTGGTAGTCGTAGGCCGTGGCGTAGACCGGGCGGTCGACGACGACGGCGTCGAGCATGCTCCGGTCGGGCACACCACCGGGTATCGCCTGGTGAGGCCACCCGGTGGCGAGGACGCGCGGGGCATCGGGATGGGCCCTGAGCCATGCGGAGACCCGTTCCTGAATCTCTTCGACCGACTCGGCGCCCCACAGATCGACCTGCTCAAGTGCCTCGCCGGTCATGAGGACATGGGCGTGCCCGTCGACGAAGCCGGGCACGACGAGCCGGCCGTCCAGGTCGATCCGCTCGGCCCGCGGTGACAGCCGCGCGGCGGTCCGGGTGTCTCCGACGTACAGCAGTCGCTCTCCGCGGACGACCAGGGCGTCGGCCCACGGACGGTCGTCGGCGGTGAAGACGCGGGCGTTGAGGTAGAGCTGATCAGTGGTCACGGGCGAGTCCCTTCGCACGGCCGGTGTGCGGCGGCCGACTTCATGGGCGGGCGGCGGAACAGGGGCGGCTGCCCCGGTCCGGGAGGCGACGGGCGCCGCGGGCAGCGGTCATCAAGGGCGGGCCCGGTCGCACAGGTGGGTCGCGACGGCGTCGAACATCCGCGTCGTCGCGTGGTGCTTGGTCTCATCGAGGGGGTCGGGCCAGCTCGACAGCTTGACGCCGACCACGTCGCGATCGCGGTCGATCCAGACGAACTGGCCGTGGATCCCCAGGCACAGCGCGAGGCCGGAGGTGGTGCCGGGGACCCAGAACTTGCTCCGGTAGTGGCCGCCCGGCATTCCGCGGTCGTCGGCACCGGACGCGAAGGCCTCGGCGCTGTCCTGCCCGCCCCTGAACACGTCCTCGACCCAGGCCTCGGAGAGGACGCGTTCGCCCCTGGGGGTGACTCCGCCCGCGAGGATGGTCGCGCCGAAGCGCGCCAGGTCGCGGGGCGTGGCGCAGATGCCGCCGTCGAACAGCCCGGTGCCTTCGTCGTCGACCGCGATGACGGCGTCGTGTTCGGCGCCCAGGCGCGACCACAGCAGCTCGGAGGCCAGCTCGGGAAACGACCGTCCTGCGGCGGCCTCGCACACCCAGCCCAGTACATCGGTCTCGGCGCTCCGGTAGGCGAACGACCCACCGTGCGGGCGCTCTTGACGCAGCGTCGCGAGAAACGCCTTGAGTGTGCGGGCATCGTCCTCGTGGCGGCGCGGGGCCCAGCCGGCGGCGATGTCGAGCTGTCGGATGTCGGAGCGCGGGTCGACGTAGTCCTCGTTGAACCCGACGCCGCTGCGCATGTCCAGCAGGTCACGAACGCGCGCGTCCGCGTACCCACTTGAGGCCAGCTCGGGCACCTGGTCACCGACCCTCGACGCGAGGTCCAGCACACCACGATCGACGAGCGCGCCGACGACCGTCGCCACCACGGACTTGCTGACCGACATGAGCAGGTGCCGGGTGGCGGGCCCCATCGCGCCCGTGTACTCCTCGGCGACGATGCGCCCCTGGTGCAGCACCAGCCACGCGTCGGTGTCGGTGGACGCGATGACTTCGGCGACGCTGCTCGCCGCGCCGTCACCGAGCGGAACCTCGACATCGGCCACGTCGACGGGGGCGCAGGGGAGGTCGGCGACCGTTCCGCCGCCGCGGGAGACGGTGGCGACCGGGAAGATCTCCTCCAGGTGCTGGAAGGACCAGCCGATGTTCTGTCCGTGCAGCCAGGTCGCGGCGGTCACGGGGGCTGTTGTAGACATCAAGTGCCTCTCAGAACTTGTACGTCGCGGCATCGACGGGCACGTCGCCGAGGCGTCCGTGCGGACCGGTTGGATCAGGCGACGTCCACCGTTGCGCAGATCGTGCGCACCGGTGCATTCCGTCGTTCAAGCGCCGAGTAGGCACGGATTCGTGCGAGCCGGATCGATGCGGCAACGAAAAGCGTGGCCCAGGAAGCAGGATTCGTCAACGAGTCGTGCACATCGTGAAGTTGCCGGCCTTGAGCGTCCCGGGACACCTGGGACGCACCTCACGACCGCGCCGAGGAAGCGCGAAGCGGTTCAGGAAGCGGGCTACGGGCAGGTGTTCCGGTGTCCGAGGCCGGCCGAGATGTCCCGCGCCGCGGCGATCGCCAGCGGGGCCATCGCCTCGACCTGGCTCTTCGTGTGTTCGAGCGCCAGCGTCGAGAGGCTGATCCCGTAGGTGACCAGTCCGGTGTGGTCGCGGATCGCGGCGCCGACGCAGCGGATGCCCGGTTCGTTCTCCTCGTCGTCGATCGCGTATCCGGCGCGCCGCACCGCCGCGACTTCATCCGCGAGCACGACCGGGTCGGTGATGGTGTTCGGGGTCCTCGCCACCAACCCGGTCCGGGCGACGAGCCGTTCGAGCGCTCCGGTCGGCAGGTCGGCGAGGATCGCCTTGCCGATGGCGGTGCTGTGCAGGTGGATCGCCTTCCCGATGCGCGACGGCATGCGGTAGGGCTTGTCGGACTCCCGGCGGGCCACGTAGATGACCTCTTCGCCGCTGAGGACCCCGATGTGCACGGCGCATCCGGTGTCCTCGACCAGCCGCGTGATCGTCGGCGCGGACACGGTGGAGATGTCGACCCGTTCGAGGGCCGCCCCGGCCAGCCGCAACGCCGCGGGTCCTGGCAGGTAGCGGCCGTCGTCGCCCAGAGTCACGTATCCGTGTGCGACGAGGGTGCCGGCGATCCGGTGCACGGTGGCCTTCGGAAGGCCGGTCGCGGCCAGCACGTCGGTGAACCGCGCATGCGTCAGGGCGGCGGACAGCACGGCGAGCGTCTTGTCGCTCGCGGATGTCGCGTTCTCGCCCGCCATCCGACCCCCTGCGTCGATCAACTCCCCCGCCAACTTCGATCAACATCATGGCACTTGGGCGCTGCGTGTGCGCTGCGTGTGCTCTGCGTGTGCTCTGCGCAGTGACAGGAGTGCGAGTTGTGACGCACCTCTTGTCAATCCTTCACGGGCGGAACTAGGTTCCGCCGGACGGAACTTGATCTATGCGCCCGGTGATCGGAGAACGCCAGATGTTTCACCAGCCACTGGAACCGGCAGGGAATCTGCTCCTCTCCAGCCTGGTAGCGATCACCCCTCTGATCGTCCTGCTCGTCCTGCTCGCCGGGCTGCGCTGGAAGGCACACTGGGCGTCGCTGACCACCCTCGTCGTCGGATTCGCACTGGCCTGGCTGGTCTGGAGCATGCCGCCGGTGCAGGCGATGTCCGCGGGCCTCGACGGCATGGCCCAGGCGGTGCTGTCGATCCTGTGGCTGACGTTCAATGCCATCTGGATCCACAACTTGACCGTCACCACAGGTCACTTCGAGGTACTCCGCAAGACCTTCGCCCGTCTGTCGGACGACCTGCGGATCGCGACGATCATCATCGCGTTCGCCTTCGGCGCCCTTCTGGAAGCCCTCGCGGGAGGGGGCGCTCCGGTCGCGATCTGCGCGGTCATGCTCATCTCGCTCGGCCTGAACCCGCTCAAGGCGGTCGCGGCGGCCCTGGTCGCCGACACCGCCCCGGTGGCGTTCGGCGGCATGGGGAATCCGATCACGATCCTGGCCCGCACCGTGCAACTGCCGGGCGGCGGGACGATCTCGCCGGAGGCGTTCGCCGCGATGACGGGGCGCCAGACATCGATCCTGTCGCTGCTCGTTCCGTTCGTCCTGCTGCTCATCGTCGACGGACGGCGCGGCATCCGGGGCGCGTGGCCCGCCGCGCTGACCGGAGGTGTGTCGTTCGGCGCCGCGCAGTACCTGCTGTCGAACCACTTCGCGTACCAGCTGACCGACATCTTCGCCGCGCTCGTCGCGACCCTCGCCATCGTGGTGCTCAGCCGGGTGTGGCGCCCGAAGCACCCCGTCTCCTTCCGCGAAGGCCCCGGCGACACATCGGCGGCCGACCTCGCCATCACCACGGGCGAGCGCTGGCGGTCCTTCGCCCCGTACCTCATCGTCGTCGCGCTGTTCTCGATCGCGCAGATACCCGCGGCCAAGGAGTTCCTCGACGGTCTTACCGTCACGTTCGCCTGGCCCGGACTCGATGTCGTGAACGCGCAGGGCGCGCCGGTCGTCACCGACTACGTGCTCAACTACGGGAGCGCCACAGGTACGTTGCTGTTCATCTCGGGCCTGCTGACCATGGCCGTACTCAGAGTGCACCCCGTACGCGCGGTGGCGGCCTACCGGGGCGTGCTGCGGCAGTTCGGATGGGCCATCTTCACCATTCTGTGCGTCTTCGCGCTGTCGTTCCTCATGAACTACTCGGGCATGATCGTCACCCTCGGCACGGCCCTCGCGGCGACCGGCGGCCTGTTCGCGTTCCTCGCCCCGGTCGTCGGCTGGTTCGGTGTGTTCGTCACCGGCACCGATGCCGGGGCGAACGCGATGTTCGGCCAGCTCCAGGCCACCGCCGCGGCCCAGATCGACACCTCCCCCATCCTGCTCGGCGCGGCGAACACCGCCGGTGGCGTGATGGGCAAGATGATCTCGCCACAGAACCTCGCGGTCGGCGCGGCCGCGATCGGCATGGTCGGCAAGGAGGGCGAGATCCTCCGCCGCGTCATCGGCTGGAGCCTCGGGTTCCTGCTTCTGACGTGTGTGCTGGTGTATCTGCAGTCGACGCCGGTGCTTGGCTGGATGGTCGTCGGGGGCTGATCTGCGGTTGGCCGCCTTCCCGGCCGGCCGGCCCCCCGTCAGCCGCTCGATGCCACCACGTCGCGGGTCATGGCCCGGGCACTGCCGAGGTAGCGGGCGGGGTCGCAGAGTTCCTCGATGCGGGCGGCGCCGAGGTGGCCGACGAGGTCGTCGTTGGCGAGGAGTTGGGACTGGAGCGTGGTGCCCTGCTCGATCGCGGTGCGGCAGGCGTCGTAGACGACCTCGTGCGCCTGGTTGCGGCCCAGGACGGGGGCGACGTCCATCATGACCGCCTCGGCGACGATGAGTCCGCCGGTCAGGTGGGTGTTCTGGAGCATCTTGTCGGCCTTGACCTCAAGGCCGGTGAGCATGAAGTGCGCCTGGTGGAGGGAGCTCGCGACCAGCAGGAAGGCCTCGGGGACCGTCGCCCACTCCAGGTGCCAGGGGCCGGTGGCGCGTTCGAAGTCCTGCATCATCGCGTCCAGCATGGTCGAGGACTTGTCCCGCAGCAGCTTGGCCGCGGCGAACATCAGCTCGCTGGAGATGGGGTTGCGCTTCTGCGGCATGGTCGAGCTGGCCCCGCGGCCGGGCACGAACGGCTCGGCGAGCTCCCCGAACTCCGAGGAGCACATCATCATGACGTCCCACGCGATCTTGCCGAGCGTGCCGCCGACCGCCGCGAACAGCGACACGAGCTCGACGAGCCCGTCCCGCGCCACATGCCAGGTGATGGACGGGTCCTTCAGACCGAGCTCGGCCGCGAGGGCGGCGCGAACCTGTAGCCCCTCGGGTCCGTCGCCCAGGGAGGCGAGGGTGCCGGCCGCACCGCCGAACTGCACCATCAGGGCGCGCTCACGGGCCTGTTCGAGCCGCTCGGCGTGTCGGTCGAGGGCGGAGAGCCACACTGCGCAGCGGAAACCGAAGGTGACGGGGAGAGCGTGCTGAAGGTGGGTGCGACCTGCCGTGACCGTGTCCTCGTGCTCGGCGGCGAGTTCCCGAAGGGCGGTGCGTACGCTGTCGAGTTGCTCCTGGAGGAGGGAGACACCCTCCTTGCACTGGAGCATCACGGCGGTGTCCATGATGTCCTGCGTGGTGGCACCCCAGTGCAGGTAGCGCCCGGCGTCGCCGCACTGGTCGCCGACCTGCTTGACGACCGGCAGCACGGGATAGCCGACGATCTCCGTCTCGGTGCGCAGCCGTTCCAGGTCCAGGTCCTCGAAGTTGGCCTTGCGGGTGATGTCCTGCGCGGCGGCGTCGGGGATGACTCCGACCTTGGCCTGGACACGGGCCAGCGCGGTCTCGGTGTCGATGATCCGCTGCACGTAGGCGGTGTCCGCGAACACGGCGCGCATGGCGGGGGTGCCGAACATGTCCCGGAAGAGCAGGGAGTCGTAGACGGTGGAGCTCATGGTGGTTCTCACTTCTTCGTGCTGCTGGTCAGGGAGGGGGAGACAACGGGGGTGTCCGAAGGGGCGTCGTCGACCCGGTCGGTTGCGGGTGTGTCGGTGGGGAGGTCGTCGAGTTCGGGTTCGGTGCGGGCGAGGAACGCCTTGGGGTCGGCCAGTGCGGCGTTGACCTTGTCGGTGTCCATCTCCTTGCACCACTTGGCGATGACGAAGGTGGCGACGACGTTGCCGAAGGTGTTGCAGAAGGCCGTGGCCATGGACATCAGACGGTAGACACCGAAGAGGACGGCCACGCCCTCGACGGGCAGATAGCCGGTGGCCGCGACGGTGGAGGCGAACACCACGAAGGTGCCGCCGGAGACGGTTGCGGCGCCCTTGGAGGTGAGCAGCATGATCAGCATGAGGCCGGCCTGCTGGCCGATGCTCATGTCGATGCCGTACGCGTTGGCGACGAACATGCTGCAAATGGCCATGTAGATCGAGGTGCCGTCGAGATTGAACGCGTATCCGGTCGGCACGACGAGTCCGACGCTCTGCTTGGAGCAGCCGATCCGGGTGAGCTTCTTCAGCAGGCCCGGCAGGGCGGCCTCGGAGGACGCGGTGCCCAGGACGAGCGTCATCTCGACGCGGACGTACTGCAGGATGCGCACGATGTTGAAGCCGGCGAGGAGGCAGACGAGGCCCAGCACACCACCGATGAAGAGAGCGACAACCACCCAGTACTGCAGGACCAGTTCGGCCAGGGCGAGGAGCATGCCGGTGCCGTTGGCCCCCACCGAGTAGGCGATGGCACCGAACGCGCCGATGGGCGCCAGCTTCATGATGACGTTGACGAACGCGAAGAACGTCTCCGAGATGACCTCGAGCCCCTTGTTCACCTGCGCCTGCATGTGCGGCTTGAGCATCATCAGGCCCGCGCCGAACAGGACGGCCAGCACGACGACTTGGAGGAGTTGGCCCGAGGAGAACGCGCCGATGAAGTTGTCGGGGACGATGTCCTTCAGGAACGCGGTGAAACCGTGCTCGCTCTCGCCCGCGGGCATGTCCTGGGCCGCGCCGGACGCGTGCGTACTGGCCCCCTCGCCCACGCTGAGCACGTTCGCGGCGACGAGTCCGAGCAGCAGCGCGATCGTCGAGACGACCTCGAAGTAGACAAGGGCGAGCAGTCCGATGCGGCTGGCCTTCTTCAGGTCCCCCGCCGAGGCGATCCCCATCACCACGGTGAGAAAGACGAGAGGGGCCACACCCGCCTTGACCAGGGACAGGAACAGATCCCCCACGATCTTCAGGTCGACGGCGAAGGCCGGGAAGGCGAACCCGACGACCACGCCCAGCACCATGGCGACGGCGACCTGCGCCCCGATCCCTCGGTACCAGCGCTTCCGTCGTGCCGCCGCGGGTGGGGGCTCGGCTGCGAGCAGGTCTTCGGTGGACCTCATGTGCATACATCCTTGTCTAGACATGAGTTGTGTCTAGACAAGGAATCTCACGAGCGCACACCTGTCAAGGGATGGTCGTGACCAACTACCGAATGGAGTGGTGGAATCGCGCATGGTGAGCAGCAATGGCCCAGGCGTGCCGCGGAAACGGACGTCCGTCCGGCATCAACTGCGCTGCAACGTCGTCTCGTAGACGAAGGTGTCGGGTGCGTGCGTACTGACGCTGACCTCGAAGAGCCGGCCCGCGGCGTCGTAGTAGCGGCGGATGAACTGCATGCCGGGGCTCCCCGGCACCACGCCCAACTGCCGCGCCGCCTCGGGCGGAACACCCACCGCACGGATCTTCTGCACCACGCGCTCCACCGTCCGGCCCGCGCGCGCCTCGACGAGATCGGAGATCAGCAGGGACTCCTCGCCGAGGTCCCCTTTGATCGCCTCCGCGTCCGCGGACTCCAGATAGACCTGGGCCCATGAGATGACCCGGTCGCCGTGCTCCGGGTCGCGGCGCACGGAGGTGACGCACACCCGCTCGGCGCCCTCCGGCAGCCCTGTCGCCGCCGCCAGCTCCGCCTCGACCGCGACCGCGTCGACGGACAGCACACTGCGCACGGCAGACTCGCCGTACTGGGTCAGCTCCTGGAGGCTGCCCAGATGAGCCGTGAACGCGGCCGCGGGCCGCGCCCGCTCCACTCGCGTCCCCGTCCCCGGGTGACGGGAGATCAGGCCGCGCGCCTCCAGGCGCTGCAACGCCCGCCGCAGTGTCTCCCGCGACACCTTGTACGCCGCCGCCAGCTCCGGCTCCGTCGGCAGCAGCTCGCCCACCGGCCACTCACCCGCCGACACCCGGGACATCAGGTCATCCGCAATGACCACGTACCGCGGCTCACGCACGAAAGACCCCTCGCTCCGACGACACTCCAGGCCGAAAGCCTAGAACATGCGGGCAGTACGCCGATCCGTACGTGTCGGCGCACCCCGGCCCGGATCCCGTCGGGAACACGCAGTGCATGATGTTGCGCACCGCGGCGTGCGGGCGGCACACCACCCGCACATCACGCGCACGTCGCCCGGCAAGGAGGACGGCATGCTCAACCTCGTACATCTGCAGACCTTCCAGGCCGTGCTGGAGACCGGATCGCTCAGCGCCGCGGGGAAGCGGCTCGGGTACACCACGTCGGCGGTGTCACAGCAGGTGGCCGCCCTCGAACGCGGCCTGGGCGTGCGGCTCTTCGAGCGTGGGCCGCGCAGCCTGCGGCCGACACATGCCGCCGAGCGGGTGGGGCTGGTGGCGGGGTCCCTCCTGACCCGGGTCGACGACTTCGAGGCCGAGGTGCGCAGCCTGGCCCGCGGCGACCGGGGGCGGCTGCGCCTGGGGGCCTTCCCCACGGTGGGGGCGCAGCTGGTACCGCGGGCACTGGCGCGGCGCGCGGTCTCGACCCGGTCTTGAGTGCCGACTCGCGCCGGAACCACTGAGCCGAGCTACTGGGCGAACGGATCCCCGAGGACTCCGGCGAGCCGGATGAGGCCGCGCCGGTCGCCGTCCATGGTGACGGCGTACACGGTGCGGGCCCATCCGCGCGCGGTCGCGTACTCCTCGGCCCAGGCCAGGACTTCATCGACATCGACGTCACCGAGGAGCTCGTACTCGTACGAGGTGGTGGTCGAGCGGTCCCAGAAGTAGACGCGGTAGTTCGCGTGGTCCTGTTCCCAGGTGGTGTCCCGGGGGTCGATGCCACGAATCTCCACGGGTCGAATCTCCATGGGGCGAGCCTAGTCACCGGTAGGTGAGGCCGAACCCCCGCTCGTACAGCGGATGCGTCGTGTCATCAGGTACGTCGCCCTGTTGTGTCTCCACCTCCTTCATCGACGACGGCAGCTCGAAGGGGAGCCTGCCCTTCGGGGTGCGTTCGCCGAAGACCGTGTCGAGGAGTACCGCGTCGGAGACGCCGAAGTTGGCGACGACCGCGTCGGCGGCGCGGGTGACGCCCGTCAGGACCAGTGGGCGGTCCAGTTTGGGGACGGCGACCGTCGGGGTGCCGGAGGCCGAGGCCTTGCGCAGGGCCTGGTAGTCGGGGTCGGTGGCGGGGAAGTCCAGGCCCGTGAGGTCGGAGCCGGCCCTCGGATCCGCGAGGCGTACCACCGCCAGGTCGGCGTCGGCCGGGTCGTCCACCACCTTCAGGCCGCGCGCCTCGGCCTCGTCGGCCGAGACACCGTGCAGGTAGACGGTGCGGACCTGGTCGCTGCGCGCGGGCAGGGTGCGGTCGTTGTTCTTCAGGAGGGTCAGGGAGTCGGACTGCGCCTTGTCGCCCACTGCCTGGAAACCGGCGTTGCCGACCAGGCGGCCGGCCACTTCCTCGTCCACGTACGGGTTCTCGAACAGGCCGAGGCGGAACTTCTGCTCCAGCACGCGCCGGGCGGCCTCGTTCACCCGCTGCTCGCCGACCAGCTTCTGCCGTACGGCCTGGACGACGTAGGAGGGTTGGTCGCTGCCGCCGATCTGGTCGACGCCCGCGTTCAGGGTGAGCGCCGTGCGCTGGAGGACCGACTGGTCCTCCACGCCCCAGGGCATGCCGACGCCCCACGGACCGACGAAGGACGCCGGGGGCCGGGTGTCGCGGCACTGCTGCGGGCAGTCGCCGGTGATGCCCCAGTCCGAGACGATGACCCCGTCGAACTTGTAGGTGCCTCGCAGAAGGTCCTTCAGGAGGTACGAGTTGAAGCCCGCGCCCACCTGGTCCAGCTTGTGGCCCTTGTACGTGAGGTCCTTGAGGATGGAGTACGTGGGCATGACGCCGGAGGTGTGCGCGGCGAACGCGCCCTTGAACGGCGTGATGTGGTCGGCGAAGTTCTTGCCGGGGAACGTGGCGTAGCGGCCGTAGTGGTAGTGGCTGTCGTAGCCGTTCGTCTGGGCGCCGTAGCCCACCCAGTGTTTGGTGACGGTGGCCGTACTGTCCGGGCCGAGGCCGTGGGCGCCGTGCTGCATTCCCTTGACGTAGGCGTTCACTTGGCGGCCCGCGGTGTCGGGGTCCGAGCCGAAGGTGCCGTTGATGCGAGTCCAGCGGGGTTCGGTGGCGATGTCGGCCTGCGGCGACAGGCCTTCGGTGATGCCGACGGCCCGGTACTCGCGGCGGATGATGTCACCGAGCCGCTCGGTGAGGCGTGTGTCGTGGGCGGCGGCGATGCCGATGGCGTCGGGCATGGCCGTCGTGCCGGCGCCCGCGACGGTCTGGCCCTCGACCACGGAGAACCCGTTGCGCGGGTCGGTGGAGATCACGGCGGGGATGCCGAGGCGTTGTTTCTCGGCGATCGCCTGCACGCTGTTGTTGGCCGCGGCGACCTTCTCCGGCGACTTCGACAGGCGGGTGATGGCGGTGGTGACGTGGCGGTCGCCGACCAGTTGGGCCGTCGCGGCCGCGTCGTAGCCGTCGCCGGAGGTGGGGAGGGTGCCGTGGACGAGGAGTCCCGCCTTCTCCTCCAGGGTCATCCGGGACAGCAGGTCGCGGGCGCGCGCGGTGGCGCTCAGGCGCCAGTCCTCGTAGGGGGTGAGGCGGCCGTCGCGGTTCAGGTCGCGGAAGCGGACGCCGTCCTTGGTCAGGATCGGTACGTCGCGTGATTCCAGACGGGGCGCGGCGGACGGTTTCCCGTGGGCGTCGGCCGGTGCGGTGAGCGTGCCCGGTTGAGCGATGAGGGCGGCGACGGTGGTGACGGCGGCACCGACAGCCAGTCTTCGCCGGCCGCTCGTGGGGTGATTACGTGAACGCATGCGTTCCTCTCCATCGAGGTCCACTTGAGCGAGTGCAAGGCCTCCTACAGCCGGTTCGCCGCCTGGCAGGCGGCGGCCGAGGAGGACCACGTCTTCATGCTGTGAAGCGATACATCACCGGAGCGCCTTCAAAGTAGGTTGCAGGTTCAAGCAATACAAGAGCTGTGACATACATCCGGTTCCGTTGGTGGGAGCCGCGTCGCCCGCTCACCCCGGGCCCGCCCTCCCCGACCCCCGACCTCTACGATCAGGTGGCGTTTCGCCGTCGAACGCCCAGCCTGCCGGGCCGTGTTCGACGTCGGGCGCCCGCGTCGTCCGCCGCACAGCGGTGACGTCGGGTATCGAGCAGTCGAGGAGAGGAACGTCATGCGTGCTCGGAACATCGGTGCGGTTGCCGCCACCGCGTTGGCGGTGGTCGCGGCCCGCGACCTCGTACAGAAGAAGCACGCACTGCTGCGGAACTTCCCCGTGGTCGGGCACGCCCGGTACCTGCTGGAGACGATCGGCCCGGAGCTGCGCCAGTACGTCGTGACGTCCAACGACGAGGAGCGTCCCTTCAGCCGCGACCAGCGCAGTTGGATCTACGCGTCGGCGAAGGAAGAGAACAACTACTTCGGGTTCGGCACCGACAACGACGTCGAGCACGTACAGGGCCACGCGTACGTCAAGCAGCGCACGTTCGCCGGGGAACTGCCCGATCTGCACGACCCGCAGGCCCCGCTGCCCTCGGCCAAGGTGCTCGGCGGGCCGCGCGGGCGCGCCAAGGCGTTCCGGCCCGCGAGCGTCGTGAACATCTCGGCGATGAGCTTCGGTTCGCTGTCCGGCGCGGCGATCACGGCGCTCAACAAGGGCGCGGCGCTGGCCGGCACGATGCACAACACCGGCGAGGGCGGCCTCTCCTCGTACCACCGCGGCGGCGGTGACCTCGTCCTCCAGATCGGCACGTCGTACTTCGGCTGCCGCAACGACGACGGCACGTTCAACCTCGACAAGCTCAAGGCCGTGGTCGACAGCGCGCCCGTCAAGGCACTGGAGATCAAGCTCTCGCAGGGCGCCAAGCCGGGGCTCGGCGGGATGCTGCCGGGCGCGAAGGTGACCTCCGAGATCGCCGAGATCCGCGGCATCCCGGCCGGCAAGGACTGCGCCTCGCCCTCGCGGCACACCGCGTTCCACGACGTCGACTCGCTGCTGGACTTCGTGGAGCTCCTCGCCACCGAGACCGGGCTCCCGGTCGGCATCAAGAGCGCGGTCGGCGAGATGAGCTTCTGGGAGGAGTTGGCCACGCTGATGGCGCGCGGTGACCGCGGCGTCGACTTCGTGACCATCGACGGCGGCGAGGGCGGCACGGGCGCCGCTCCCCTGATCTTCAGCGACTCGGTGTCGCTGCCGTTCCGGATGGGCTTCTCGCGCGTCTACAGCACGTTCGCCGAGCGCGGCCTGACCGACCAGCTCACGTTCATCGGCTCCGGCAAGCTCGGCCTGCCCGAGAACGCCGCGGTCGCCTTCGCCCTGGGCGTCGACATGATCAACGTAGCCCGCGAGGCGATGTTGTCCATAGGGTGCATCCAGGCGCAGAAGTGCCACACCGACAAGTGCCCCACCGGCATCGCCACGCAGGACCCGTGGCTGGTGCGTGGCGTCGACGCGCCCTCGAAGGCCACCCGCGCCGCGATGTACCTGCGCACCCTGCGCAAGGAGTTGCTGAAGGTGTCGGGAGCGGTCGGCGTCGCCCACCCCTCGCTCATCACGCCCGATGACATCGACATCATGAACGGCGACTACGAGGCCCGCACTCTGGCGAGCGTCTACGGCTACAAGGACGGCTGGGGCGAACTCGGCAAGGACCTCTCCGAGGAGATCACCGCACTCCTCACCGCGCGGCCGGAGCCGCAGCCCAAGCCGGCTGTCTGAGGCTGCCCCGTCCGGCGGTGACACCTCACGGGTGGCACCGCCGGCGGCACCCGCGTCAGCCCGTGTGGCGCGTGCGCAGGAGATGCGGTCCGAGGTCGGCGATGGTCGCCGCCCCGATGAGCTGCATGGTCACCTCGATCTCCTTGGCGAGCAGTTCGACGGCTCGCGTGACCCCCTCGCGGCCGCCGGCCATCAGCCCGTACAGGTAGGCGCGTCCGATGAGGGTGAAGTCGGCGCCGGCGCAGAGGGCGGCGACGATGTCGGCGCCGGACATGATGCCGGAGTCGAGGATGATCTCCACGTCGTCGCCCGCCTCGGCCCGTACCTCGGGCAGGGCGTGGAACGAGACGGGTGCGCGGTCGAGTTGGCGTCCGCCGTGGTTGGACACGACGAGCCCGTCGGCCCCGGCGTCGAGCGAGCGGCGCGTGTCCTCGGCGGTCAGCACGCCCTTGACGAACAGCTTCCCCGGCCACTGGGACCGGATCCACTCCAGGTCCTCGATCGACAGGGTCGGGTCGAACATCGAGTTGATGATCGTCGGCAGGTCATGGCTCGTGCCGGACAGCGAGGCGAAGCTGAGCGGGTCGGTGGTGAGGAAGTTGAACCACCACTCGGGCCGGTACGAGGCGTCGAGGACGGTCTTGAGCGTGAGCTTGGGCGGGATCACCATGCCGTTGCGGGCGTCGCGCAGCCGCTGCCCCGCGACCGGGGTGTCCACGGTGACCAGGAGTGTGTCGAAGCCGCTCGCGGTGGCCCGCTGGAGGAGGTCGAGCGACTTCTGCCGGTCCTTCCAGAGGTACAGCTGGAACCAGCGGCGGCCGTCCGGTGCCGTGGCGGCGACCTGTTCGAGCGAGCGGGTGCCCATGGTGGACAGGGAGAACGGGATGCCGGCCGCGTCGGCGGCGGTCGCTCCGGCGTCCTCGCCCTCGGCGTGCATGAAGCGGGTGAACCCGGTGGGCGCGATCCCGAACGGCAGCGCGGACGACGCCCCCGCGATCTCCGTGCTCAGGTCCACCTTCTCGGTGCCGTGCAGGATGCGCGGCAGGAGCACGACGTCATCGAACGCCCTGCGCGCCCGACGCACCGTCAGCTCGCGCTGCGCCGCACCGTCCACGTAGTCGAACGCGGGGCGGGGCGTGCGGCGCCTGGCTATCGCGCGCAGGTCCCATACGTCGGCGGCCTTCCCGAGCCGGGCGGCGCGCCTGTCGGGGTTGAAGCCGTCGAACTTCAACAGGGGGCGCAGCTCGGAGATCTGGGGCAGCCGGTGTTTCATGTGTCCTCCTGCGATGCGTGACGAATGCGGTGCCCGGCGGCACGTGTCAGCAGGATGGCATGTCCAGGGTGGCGTAGTGGTGGACGACGTCGTGTGCGACGTCGTGCAGCGGGCGGTTGTGGGTGAACGCGTAGGCGCGCAGGCGGATGAGGGCCTGGTCGACGGGGACGCCGAGGCGGACGGCCAGCGCGCCGGTCGCCTGGTGGACGACGGCTCGGTGCAGGGACAGCGGCTGATCGGCCCGCATGTCGTGGATGCCCTCGGGAGTGGTGAGGATGGTGACGGCACCTTCGGCGAGGGCGAGGAGCTGGCTCATCTGGGGGCGGGTGAGCGGGCCGGGGGTGGCACGGTGGCCGGTGAGGGCGCCGAGCTGGGTGGCCCCCAGATGCAGCGGTACGGCGTGGACGGCGCGCGGGGGCCCGGGGCGGGCGGCGGCCAGCAGGGCCGGCCAGCGCTCCTCGGGTACGGCGTGCAGGTCGGGGACGAGCACGGGCTCACCGGTGCGCACGGCGTCCTGGGTGGGTCCTTCGCCGAGGGTGAACTCCAGGTCCTCGAAGGCGACCGCCGTCGTGTGGGACGGGTCGTACCAGACCAGTTCGAGGCCGGATTTGTTGAGCAGGCACAGCGTGATGCTGTCCAGGCCGAGCGCGTGCGCGCAGGAGGCGGGCGCGAGCGCGCTCAGGCCGTGACCGGAGCTGGTGGCCGCGGCCAGGAGGGCGGGGATGTCGGAACAGTCTGCGGACACCGGGTGGGCACTCCTTGACTGGGGACGATGGGACGCCGGTGGCTTGAGCCGCAGGACGTTGACGGCGGGGACGCTCAGAGGCGCTGCTTTCTGTCCGAGGGCGGTGCCAACTCCTCGGCCGGGACCTGCCCCTCGACGACGCGCCGGCACAGCTGGGTGAGCGAGGTCCGCTGGGCGCGGGCGTAGGCCCGCAGACACTCGAAGGCGGTGTCGGGGGTGATGTTCAGGCGTGCGCCGAGGGCGCCTTTGGCCTGTTCGATGGCGATCCGGCTGTTGAGCGCGGTCTGCAACTGCCCGACCCGTTCGGCCTGGTCCTCGGAGAGGCGGTGGTGCAGGATGCCGATGGTCGCCGCGTCCGCCAGCGACTGCCCCAGGCGCAGGGACGCCGGGTGGAGGGCGCCGGGACGGTCGTGGAACATGTTGACCGCGCCGATCACTTCCTCGCGCAGCCGCAGCGGAAGCGCGGCCGCGGTCTCGAATCCGGCCGTGCGGGCGGCCTTGGTGAAGCGTGGCCAGCGCTCGGCGATGGCGGGCAGCGTCAGGTCCACGGGGCCGATCTGCTCGCGGCCCAGGCAGCAGTCCCTGCACGGGCCCTCGTCGAACTCGACCTGTACCTCTTCGAGCTGGTGGGCGGTGTGCGTGGACGCGGTCACGTCCACCAGCCGGTCCTGGGCGTCGACCATGACGACCCCGATCGCTGTCACATCCAGCAACTCGCGCATGTGGTCGGTCAGTACGTGCAGGAAGTCCACCAGGTGGAAGCCGTCCCGGAGGGTGTCGGTCAGCTCCAGGAACGCCCGCGCGAGTAACTCGTCCCGCTCCCACTGCGCCATCCCGCAGCCCCCCTCTACCCCGAGTCCCCGTCAGCCGGGCCGACCTGTCGCGTGACTGCCAGTGTCCTGCACAGCACCGCTGACCGGAACCGAATCGACGGATTGCGGGCGGTGGCCCGCGAGGACCTCCGGTCGGCCGCCGGTGTCCGCACCGTCCTGGAGCCGTAGGGTTCTTCCCAGTCGGCCTCGCGGCACGTGAGGACCGCACGCCGACCTCGTTGCTTGTTCCCTCGCACACTTCTGGAGATTCGATGTACGCAGTCACCGACCCGGCCACCGGCGAGATCGTCGAGACCTACTCCACCGCCACCGACGCCGAGGTGGCCGCGGCCGTGGACGCCGCGCACCAGGCCACGGCGTGGGGGCGCACCAGCACCGTGGCCGACCGCGCCGCGCTGATGCGCCGCCTCGGCGACCTGCACGCCGAGCACCGCACCGAGCTGACGGACAGCATCGTGCGGGAGATGGGCAAGCCGCGCGAGGAGGCGGAGGGCGAGGTCGACTTCTGCGTGGACATCTACCACTACTACGCCGACCACGCCGAGGAGTATCTCGCCGACGAGGCGGTGAACGTCACCTCAGGACCCGGCCGCGCGGTCGTCCGCCGCAGCCCGGTGGGCGTCCTCCTCGGCATCATGCCGTGGAACTTCCCGGCCTACCAGGTCGCCCGGTTCGCCGCCCCGAACCTCGCCCTCGGCAACACCATCGTGCTCAAGCACGCCCCGCAGTGTCCCGCCACGGCGGCGCTCCTGGAGAAGCTGTGCGGCGAGGCGGGCTTCCCCGCGGGCGCGTACGTCAATGTCTACGCCACCAACGAGCAGATCGCCGACGTCATCGCCGACCCGCGGGTCCAGGGTGTCTCGCTCACGGGTTCGGAGCGGGCAGGGGCCGCGGTCGCCGAGATCGCCGGACGGAACCTGAAGAAGGTCGTCCTCGAACTGGGCGGCTCCGACCCGTTCGTCGTGCTGTCCACCGACGACCTCGACGCGGTCGTGGAGTCCGCGGTCGCCGCCCGCCTCGACAACACCGGCCAGGCCTGCAACGCCGCCAAGCGCTTCGTCGTCGTCTCCGACCTGTACGACGCGTTCGTGGAGAAGTTCGCCGCCCAGCTCCTCGCGGGCCAGTCCGGTGCCCCGCTGTCCTCCGTGGCCGCGGCCGACACGCTGGAGCGCCAGGTGGCGGCGGCCGTCGCCGAGGGCGCCACGCTGCACTCCGAGGGCAAGCGCGACGGCGCCCACTACCCGGCCGGCGTCCTCACCGGCCTGACCACCGAGCACGCCACGGCCCGCCAGGAGCTGTTCGGCCCCGTCGCCATGGTCTTCAAGGCCGCCGACGAGGACGACGCCCTGCGGATCGCCAACGACACCCCGTACGGCCTCGGTTCGTACGTCTTCACCACCGACGCCGCGCAGGCGCAGCGGGTCGCGGGCCGCATCGAGGCCGGCATGGTCTTCATCAACGGCGTCGGCGCCGAGGGGGCCGAGCTCTCCTTCGGCGGCGTCAAGCGCTCCGGCTTCGGCCGTGAGCTGGGCCGGCCCGGCATCGAGGAGTTCGTGAACAAGAAGCTCATCCGTACCGTCGCGTAGGCGTCGGGACAGGCAGCAGGCGGTGGCGTCGACGGGATCCGTCCGGTCGGCGCCACCGGTGGAGGGGGCGCGGGATGGGCGAGGGGTTCAGGCGGCGTGAGCAGAGCCAGCGGGGCGAGGGGGCGGCGCTCAAGGACGAGATCCTGAGGACCGCGGCGCGGATGCTGATGGAGTCGGGCCGAGAAGGGGACCTGTCGCTGCGGGCGGTGGCCCGTGAGGTCGGCATCTCTGCGCCCAGTATCTATCTGCACTTCAAGAACCGGGCGGAGCTGGTGGCCACGCTCACGCAGCGCGCCTACCGGAGGCTGGCCGTGGAGCTGCGTTCGGCCAGGGACGCCGCCGCGGAAAAGGAGCCACATCCCGCGCTGCGGGCGATGGCGCGTCACTACTGCTGTTACGCCCTGGACAACCCGCGCGTGTACCACCTGATGTTCGGCATCGAGCGGATCGAGGTGCCCCGGGACGAAGCGGATCCGAGTCCGATGCGCGAGGTGCTCCAGGTGTGGCTCGACGCGGTGTCGCCGCTGCGGCGCGGTCAAGGGGCCCCGGGCGACGAGCAGTTGGCCGTCCTGCTGTGGGCTTCCCTGCACGGCATCGTGTCCATGGCCGTGGCGCTGCCCTTCCCCACCGACCGGCGGTCGGTGCTGTCGAGGGTGGACGACCTGCTCGGGCTGCTTCCCGACGCGGCGTGAAGTCCCTGCCGCCAGAACGTGCTGGGTGAGAGTCGGCCGGATAACGACGTTTCGACCGGGCACACCTGATCACATGGTTGCCCAAGGCACCTAACACTGTTAGGCATGTGGGGGAAGCAACTCCTCTCCCCACGGAGGCACCCCATGACCCAGACCCCCACCGACACGGCGGTCGGCCTTCCCCAGCACCCGAGCCCGCGTGCGACCGGCTGCCCCTTCGACCCGCCGCCGGCCCTGCACGCCCTGCAGTCCGAACCGTCGCTGTCCCGGGTGCGGATCTGGGACGGCAGCAGCCCGTGGCTGGTCACCCGCTACGACCAGCTGCGCACCCTGCTCGGCGACCCGCGCGTGAGCGCGGACGTCAACGCGCCCGGATATCCGCACACTTCGGCGGGCCGGCGGGCCGGAGCCCAGGCCCGCCAAACGTTCCTGACCATGGACGACCCCGAGCACGCGCGGATACGGCGCATGGTGACCGCGCCCTTCACCATCAAGAAGATGGAGGCGATGCGACCCCCGGTCCAGAAGATCGTCGACGGCCTGATCGACGACATGCTCGCCGGGCCGGCCCCCGTCGATCTGGTCCAGGCGTTCGCCCTGCCGGTCCCGAGCCTCGTCATCTGCGAACTGCTCGGCGTGCCCTACGAGGACCACGACCTGTTCCAGCGCAACACCAGGGTCATCGTCAAACGCGACTCCACACCCGAGGAGACCGTCGCCGCCACCACGGCCCTCGCGGACTACCTGGAGGAACTGCTGGCGGCCAAGGAGGCGCACCCCGAGGACGACCTGCTGTCCGAACTGGCCACCAAGCGGGTGGCCACCGGCGAGATGACGCGTCGCGAGGCGGCGCACATGGGTGTCCTGCTGCTGGGCGCCGGACACGAGACCACCGCCAACATGATCGCCCTGGGCACCCTCGCCCTGCTTCAGCACCCCGACCAACTGGCCGCGCTGCGCGAGACGCAGGACCCCAAGGCGGTCTCCGCGGCGGTCGAGGAACTGCTCCGGTACCTCAACATCACACACTCGGGCCGCCGCCGCGTGGCCTTGGAGGACATCGAGATCGACGGCCAGGTCATTCGAGCGGGCGAGGGAATCGTCTTCGCCAACGAGGTCGCCAACCGGGACCCGCGGGCCTTCGCCGGCGACCCGGACGAGCTCGACATCACCCGCGACTCCCGCCGGCACGTCGCCTTCGGCTACGGCGTGCACCAGTGCCTGGGCCAGCCGCTGGCGCGCATGGAACTCCAGGTCGTCTACAGCACCCTCTACCGGCGCATCCCCACCCTGGCCCTGGCCACCGGAATCGACCAACTGGAGTTCAAGCACGACGGCTTGGTGTACGGCGTCTACGAACTCCCGGTCACCTGGTAGCGCCTCGCCGCCTCCTGCATACGCCCCCTCCTGCACCCGCCCCCCCCACTCAGAGAAACGAGAGCCACCATGCGCGTCACCGTGGACCAGCCCAAATGCGTCGCCTCCGGCCAGTGCGTCATGCTCGCCCCCGACGTCTTCGACCAGGACGACGACGGCATAGTCGAGCTGCTCACCGACACCCCTGACGCCGCACACCACGACGACGTCAAGGAGTCGGCCGCCGTCTGTCCGGCCGCGGCCATCCACCTGGCGGACAAGTGACAACCGGTCGACCCCTGCGCCGGATCGTGATCGCGGGAGCCTCGGCGGCCGGCCTCGCCGCCGCCGAGACCCTGCGCCGCGAGGGTTACGACGGCTCGATCGGCCTCGTCGGACGCGAGCCCCACCAGCCCTACGACCGGCCGCCGTTGTCCAAGCAGGTCCTCTCCGGCGACTGGGACGCCGAACGGACCACGCTGCGACCCGCCGCCGACCTGGCCGCCCTCGACCTGGATCTGCGGCTGGGTACTTCGGCCGCCGCACTGTCCACCGAGGCCCGCACCGTCACCCTCTCCGACGGCGCCACCCTCGACTACGACGGCCTCGTCATCGCCACCGGCGTACGTCCCCGGAAGCTGCCCCAGTGCGCACTGCCCGGCGTGCACGTGTTGCGCGACCTGGAGGACGCCGTCGCCCTGCGGGAGCGGCTCGCCGCGGGACGGCGCCTGGTCGTGGTGGGCGCCGGGTTCCTCGGCGCGGAAGTGGCCTCGTCCGCGCGCGCGTTGGGCGCGCGGGTCACCCTCGTCGAGCCCGCCCCGCTCCCCCTGGCCCATGCGGTCGGCCACGACGTCGGCGCCCACCTGGCACAGGTGCACCGCGAGCACGGCGTGAACCTGCGCACCGGCACCAAGGTCGACGAGTTCGTGACGGAAGCGGCCCGGGTCACCGGGGTGCGCCTGTCCGACGGAACGCTGGTCCCGGCCGACGACGTCCTCGTGGCCATCGGCTCCGAACCCAACACCGAATGGCTCGCCGACAGCGGACTGCGCCTGGCGGACGGGGTGGTGTGCGACCAGTACACGGCCGCCGCACCCGGCGTGTACGCGGCGGGCGACGTCGCCCGCTGGCACAACCCGCTGTTCGGCACGAGCATGCGCATCGAGCACCGCACCAACGCCGCCGAACAGGGCATGGCCGCCGCCCGCAACCTGCTCCGCCCGGAGCAGCCGAGGCCGTTCGCACCGGTCCCCTACTTCTGGTCGGACCAGCACGGACTCAAGATCCAGGCGTACGGGTATCTGCGGGGCCACGACGAGGCGCGCGTCGTCGAGGGCTCCCTCGCCGAGGGACGCTTCCTCGTCGCCTACCGCACCGGTCCGGCCCTGACCGGGGCGCTGGCCATCGGCATGCCGCCCAAGGCACTGCGCCGCTGGCGCGCGGCCATCGGCGCACGGAGCGACTGGCACGCACAGGTCGCGTGACACGCCGGGCCGCGTGCGACACCGGCGCCCGCCCACGAGTGGAGTCGGTGCGACACCTCCAGGGCCCGGCGCGCGGCGCGGTCAGAGGTCGCTGATCCGACCGGCGTTCACACCCCCGCCTCCGGCCGGCGCCCCTCCGTGGCGAGTGCCGCGGACGGGCGCACCGCCCCGACCGGTTCACCGTGCCCGAGGACGGAGGCCTCGGTCAGCGCCGCCAGTCGCGGGTCGGAATCGACGTCGACGCCGAGGTGGCGCAGTGCGGCGGTCATCACCACGGGGCGGGGCCGCTGCGCACCGTCGGCGATCTTGAGGGCGACGGCGGAGCCGTCCGGGCGGGCCAGGGCGTAGACGCCTTCCGCGCCGTCCTTGGCCACGACGCCGGGGAGCGCCCGCATGAGGGTGGTGACGTCGCGGCCGGTGCCGCCCACGTATTCGGGGTGGGTGTTCATCGCGGTGGCCACCCGCTTCTCGTGGGTGCCTTCGGCCGCGGTCGCGATCTTCGCGAAGGCGCGCGCCAGGCCGGTGAGGGTGAGCGCGAACAGCGGGGCTCCGCAGCCGTCGACGCCGACCGCCGTCGACTTCTCCCCCGCGAGGTCCTCCAACGTGTCGCGCAGGGCGAGCTGCAGGGGATGGCCGGGGTCGAGGTAGTCGTCGACGGACCATCCCGCCGCCACGCAGGTGGCGAGCATCGCCGCGTGCTTGCCCGAGCAGTTCATCGTGATCCGGCTGGGGCCGAGACCGGCGGCGAGGTGCGCGGGCTGCGCCTCGGCCCCGATGGGCAGGGCCTCGGTGCACCGCAGCGCGTCCTCGGTGAGCCCCGCACCCGCGAGGATCCGGCGCACCCCGTCGAGGTGGAAGCCCTCGCCCGAGTGGCTGGCGCAGGCGAGGGCGAGCAGTTCACCGTCGAGGTCGAGTCCTGCGCGGAGCATGCCGACGGCCTGGAGCGGCTTGTTGGAGGACCGCGGGTACATGGGGCTGTCGACAGGACCGACCGCGAGCACGGCGGCGCCGTCCGCGTCGAGCACCACGACCGATCCGTGATGCACGGACTCGACGAAGTCACCACGCCACACCTCGGCGAGCACGGGCCACTCCGGCCGCGAAACCGGGGACACGGGCGTGGACTTGCTGGGAGCTGCGGCGGTCATGAGTGTCCTTCGACGGTCAGCGGTGCGGGGCGGTGGCGGGGGACGCCACGACACTTCCAGTGTCGACAGTTATCAGTTTCAGCAGCAAGTGACACCTGTCCACTGTCGTCCGTCCACACTTCCGACTGTGGTCGGAGCAGTACTCCGTCCACGGAGACGCGGTTCGCCACGCCCGTCTCCTGATACTCACCCCGCCGCCGCCAACAGCTTCCGCGTGTACGAACGTTGGGGCGCTCCGTAGACCTCCCCCACCGGCCCCCGCTCCACCAGTTCGCCGTGGCGGAGGACCGCCACCTCGTCGCTGACGTGTCGTACCACCGCCAGGTCGTGCGAGATGAAGACCATCGTGAGGTCGAGGTCGCGTCTCAACTCGGCGAGCAGGTTGAGGACTTCGGCCTGTACCGACGCGTCGAGCGCCGAGGTGATCTCGTCGGCGACGATCACCTCGGGCCGCACGGCGAGCGCCCGCGCCACGGCGATGCGCTGGCGTTGGCCGCCGGAGAACTCGTGCGGGTAGCGGTCGGCGGCGGAGCCGTCCAGGGCGACCGTCTCCAGCCAGTGCGTCACCTCCTCGGCGTGCGCCTTCGCGTCCGCGCCCGCGGGGTCGACGGCCTCGGCGATGGTGCGGCCGACCGTCATGCGCGGATCGAGCGAGGCGTACGGATCCTGCGGGATGAGCTGGATCCGACGGCGTACGGCGGTCAGGGCGCGGCCGGTGAGGCCGGCCAGGTCCCGGCCGTCGAGCGTGACGCGTCCGGCCGCGACCGGGTTGATGCCGACCACCGCCTTGGCGAGGGTGGACTTCCCGGAGCCGGACTCGCCGACCAGGCCCAGGGTGCGGCCCGGGGCCACGCCGAGCGAGACACCGTGCAGGACGGTGCGGGCGCGGCGGCCACGCCCGAAGGCGACGGTGAGGTTCTCGACCGCGAGTTTCATGGGCGTCATGTCGCCGTCTCCTTCGGTGCGGCGGTGGCCGGGGTCCCGTTCACCACGTGGCAGGCCACTTTGTCGACGAGCGGCGGGAGTCGGGTGGCGCAGATCTCGGCCGCGAGATGGCAGCGGGCCGCGAAGGCGCAGCCGGCCGGGCGGTCCCGCGGTGTGGGCGGGCGGCCCGGGATCGTGGCGAGGGGACGGCCACTCACCTCCTGGGCGTCCTCCAGGCGCGGGCTCGCCGCCAACAGGGCCTGGGTGTACGGGTGGTGGGCCCGGCCCGCGCGCAGGTCGGCGGCGTCGAGCTCCTCCACGATCCGGCCCGCGTACATCACCAGGACGCGGTGGCAGAGGGTGCCGACGACGCCGATGTCGTGCGAGATGAACAGCATGCCGGTGCCGTTCGCCTCGTTGACCTCGGCGAGGAGGCGGAGGACCTCGGCCTGGACGGTGACGTCGAGCGCCGTGGTGGGTTCGTCGGCGACCAGGAGTCTCGGGCCCGGCAGGACGGCCGCGGCGATCATCGCGCGCTGGCGCATGCCGCCGGAGAGTTCGTGCGGGTACTGGCGCACCACCCGTTCCGGGTCCTTGATGTGGACCTGGTCGAGGGCCTTGAGCGCACGCTCCCTCGCCTCGGTGCGGCCGACTCCCTGGTGCACGCGGAGCGTCTCCGTGAGCTGGCCGCCCAGGCGCAGCGCCGGGTTGAGGGAGGCGGACGGGTCCTGGTAGACGATGCCGATGTCGGTGGCCAGGCGGGCGGCGTCCAGGGTGTGAGGTCGCGTCAGGTCCAGTTCGCCCACGCGGAGTTCGGCGGCGTGTGCGGTCAGTCCCTGCGGCAGCAGGTGCGCCACCGCCATCGCCGTGAGCGACTTGCCGGAGCCCGATTCGCCGACCAGGCCGATGATCTCGCCGGGCCTGATGTGGAAGGAGACGTGGTCCACCAGGCGGGTGCCGTCGGGGAGTTCGACCGTCAGGCCGTCCACCGCCACCAGGGCGTCGGTGGGCGCCGTGGCTCCGGTCGGTCGGCGATGCGTACCCTCCCGTACCGGCTTCGGCTTCGTCGGTGTGTCGCGCGGGTCGAGCGCCGCGGCCAGACCGTCGCCGACGAAGCCCGCCAGGATGCCGGTGACGGTGATGGCGACGGCGGGGCCGATCGCCTCGGCGGGGTTCGTGTAGAGCGCCTCCAGACCGGAGTTGAGCAGCGCGCCCCAGTCGTACTGCGGGGACTGGACGCCCAGGCCCAGGAAGGACAGTCCGGAGAGCGCGACCAGCACGTTCGCGAACGCCACCGAGAGCAGGACCAGGAGGGGGCCCGAAATGTTGGGCAGCAGATGGCGGGAGAGGACCCGGTGGGGCGGTACGCCCATCAGGCGCGCCGTCGTCACGAAGTCGCGCTGCGCCACCGACGCGGCCATGTTCGCGGTGAGGCGGGCGAAGGACGGGCAGCCGCCGAGGCCGATCGCGACCACGGATGCGGTGGGGCCCGCGCCGACCACGGCCGCGATGACCAGGGCGAGGATCAGCGCCGGGTAGGAGACCAGCACGTCGATCAGGCGGAGTCCGAGCTCGCGCACCCGGGGGCCCGAGACCCAGATCGCCGTGCCGAGGACGATTCCGACGAGCGCCGCGAGCGCGGTGGCGGCGAGCGTCATGACCAGGGTGAGGCGGGTCGCCACCAGGGTGCGGGCGAGGACGTCGCGGCCCAGGGCGTCCGTGCCCAGCAGGTGCGACCCGCTCATGCCCTCGCGGGCGGTGCCGGTGAGTTCGGTGGCCTGGGTGTTCCACAACAGCGGGGCCAGGATGCCCAGTACGGCGATCAGGGCGAGGCCGGTGAGGGCCGCGACCAGGGCCGGGTTCCAGCGGATACGGGTGCGCATCAGTGGGCCACCTTTCCGGCCGGGGCACGCGGGTCGAGCAGCCCCAGCACCACGTCCACCATCAGATTGAGCAGCGCCGCGAGCAGCCCCAGGACGAGCACACACCCCTGGATCACCGGGTAGTCGCGGACGAGGATCGCCTCCACCACCCGCTGGCCCATGCCGGGCCACGCGAACACGGATTCCACGATCACCGTGCCGCCGAGCAGCGACGCGAGGATCAGTCCGCCGAGGGTGAGGGTGGCGGTGAGCAGGTTCGGCAGGGCGTGCCGGGCGTACAGGCGCAGCCATGGAAGGCGTCGGCCGCGCGCGGTGCGCATGTAGTCCTGGGCGAGGACGCCCGCCGCCTCGCGCCGCACGATGCGTGCCATCACGCAGGTGCCGGGGATCGCGATCGCGGCGATGGGCAGCACGAGCGACGGGAGTGTCTCCGCGCCCGCCGCCGGGAACCAGCCCAGGTTGATCGCGAAGATCAGCACCAGCAGTGTGCCTATGACGTATTCGGGTGTCGCTCCGACCAGGCCCGTGCCGAACGTGAACGCGCCGTCGGTGCGGCGGCTGCCGCGCGCCGCCACCGCGAGGCCGATCGGGACGGCGAGGAGCAGCACCACGAGCACCGCGGGGAACGCGATCTCCGCGGTGAACGGCAGCCGTGTCACCACGATGTCCGCGACCGGCTCCTTGGTCTGGAAGGAGGTGCCGAGGTCGCCGTGCAGGAGCCCGGACACGTAACTCCAGAACTGTGCCAACAGGCTGCCGTCCAGGCCGAGTTCACGGCGGACCCGCTCGATGTCGACGGCCGAGGCGTCCGTGCCCGCGACGACCCGCGCCGGGTCTCCGGGGATCAGCTGGACCATCAGGAACGTCGCCGCGACCAGCGTCGCCGCGACCGCGACGACGCCCGCCAGACGGCGCAGGAAGAACCGGAACATCGGCGGATCAGCCCGTCACCCGGAGCGAGGAGAGCGACAGGGCGCCCGCCGGGGCGGTCACCGCGATCCCCTTGCGCGCCACGTAGTTGAGGTTCACCGTCGCCAGCGGCACCACGTCGTTCGCCTTCAGGATCGCCTCCTGGGCCTTCTGCCACGCCGAGCACTTGGTGTTCTGGTCGGTGGCCGTGGTGGCGGCGACGTACGAGGCGAGGAACTTCTTGTTGTCCGCGCCGCCGAAGTTGAGGCCCTTGGCCGGGGAGTCACCGACGAAATAGGTGCCGCCGCGCGCCAGCGAACCGGAGATCAGCGGGAAGACGGTGACGTCCCAGTCGCCCTGGTTGCCGAGGATGTCCGTGCCCCAGGTCGCGTTGTCGGCGTTGGACAGCTTCACGTCGGCGCCCGCCGCCCGCAACGCCTCCTGCACATAGGTGTTTCCGGCGCCCTGGGCGACCGCGTTCGACCCTTCGAGCTTGATCTTCACACCCTTGAGGGTCTTGGCGGCCGCCGCCTTGTCGGTCTTCGTCAGCAGCGAGGCATCCGTCGACACGCAGGCCGACTTGGCGTCGACGTAGGAGGTCATCTCCTGGCCCGCGCCGCCGAAGACCTTGTTGAACGCCTTCGCGTCCACCGCCTGCGCCACCGCCTTGCGGACCTTCGCGTCGGCGCCCGGGTGGCCGGACCGCTGGTTGAAGGCGATGAAGTTGCGGATGAACGGCGCCTGCGTGAGCGCGTACTTGTCGTTCTTCGCGAAGCGCGCCGCGTCCGGTCCTGTGAAGGAGGCGAAGTCGAGGGCGCCGGTGGAGAGTTGGTTGGCGATGGTCGACTCGTTCTTGACGACCTGGAGCTTCAGCACGTCGGCGGGCCTGCCGGTGGTGGACAGGGAGCCGTACTGCGCGAACGCGTCGTAGCCCTTGCGCAGCTTCAGCTCGTACGAGGAGCCGCGCGCCGCCTTCACCATCTCGTACGCACCCGTGGCCGCGCCCTTGACCGCCCCGGTGGCGAGCTTCTTGTCGCCCGCCTTGATGCCGGGCTCGCACACGATGCCCGCGGCGGTGCCGGACAGGCCGTTGAGGACCTCGCCCCACGGGGTCGCGGTCTTGATGGTGACGGTGCCGGCCTTGTCGTCGCCGGTGATCGTCGTCTTCTTGCCGGTGTTCGCGGCGCCGAAGGTGAGGGTGGCGGACGCGGACGTGGCCCGGTAGCGCTCCAGGGAGGCGGCGACCTGGGCCGGCGTGAGGTCCTTGCCGTCCGAGCAGGTCAGGCCGTCCTTCAGCGTGAAGGTGGTGCTGGTCGGGGTCTGCTCCCACTTGGCGGCGAGACCGGGCACGAACTTTCCGCCGTCGTCCTGGCCGATCAGCGGCTGGTAGAGGAGGCCCGTGACCATGTAGTCGCTGGCCGCCGTCCCCCGCGCCGGGTCGAACGACGTCACGTCGGAGGTGACCCCGACCTTGACCGTGCCGCCGGACGCGGCACCGCCCGCACCCGTCGAGCCGGACGAGTCCGAGCCGCTGGTGGTACACGCGGAGGCGAGCAGGGATGTGGCGGCGACCGCGATGGCGCCGCTCAGAAACCGCGTACGGTGCATGTCGAACTCCCAGGGACTGGCTGGCTGAGGGTGACTGGCGAGGGCAAGTGGTGTCTGGCCGGAACGCAGTGTGACGCGGGCTACAGAACCGCCCCCTTCCGGCCCCACCGGGAAATTGCAAGAATCCGCAGCCGGAGGCGGATCTCATGCACGAAACCGCAGCACACCCCGGCCCGGAGGCCGACAGGCCCCTCGGTGCCACCCAGGGCGCGACAACACTCGATGAACTCGACCTGGCGCTCGTCAACGCCCTGCAACTGGCACCCCGCGCCCCTTGGTCCCAGCTCGCGGGACCGCTCGGCGTCGACGCCGCCACCCTGTCGCGCCGCTGGTCACGGCTGCGGGACAGCGGTGCCGCCTGGGTGACCTGCTACTCGGCGGCCGGCCAGGTGGTGTTCGGCTCGCTCGCCTTCGTCGAGGTGAACTGCGCCCCGCAGGCCCGCGAACGCCTCGCCGCCCGGCTGGCCGGGCACCCGCACGCGGTGAGCGTGGAACTCGTGGCGGGTTCGTGCGATCTGCTGCTGACCGTCGCCGCCGCCTCGACCCGCATGATGAGCGAGTACGTCCTGTCGCTGGCGCGCGACCCGGACATCACCGGCACCCGCACGCATCTGGTGCAGCGGCTCCACCAGGAGGGCAGCCAGTGGCGCCTGGACGCGCTCAGCCGGGAGCAGCAGCGGGGCCTCGAACACGACACCACCGGCAGCGCCGACCGCATCGTCACCCCCGACGAACGCGCCCTGATGCTGGCCCTCGCCGAGGACGGCCGCCGCCCCGTCGCGACGCTCGCCGCACTGCTCGGGCGGCCCGAGTCGACGGTGCGGCGGCTGCTCGCCGGGGTGCTCGGGGGCGGCAAGGCGGTGCTGCGCTGCGAGGCGGCCCACCTGCACGCGGGGTGGCGCACCACGGCGACGCTGTGGATGGCGGCGCCGCCGACCGAACTGGAGGCGGCGGCCGAGGAGTTGACACAGCTGCGCGACACCCGGCTGTCGGCGTCCGTGGCCTCGGAGGCCAATCTGGTGGGCGTGGTGTGGATGCACGGCATGGACGACCTGTCGCGCTACGAGGCGCGGGTGGGGGCGAAGTTCCCGGCGCTGCGGGTGCTGAACCGGGCGGTGACGCTCCGCTGGATCAAGCGGATGGGGCGGCTGCTCGACGGGGAGGGGCGGAGCGTGGGCTGCGTGCCGATGGATGTGTGGCAGCCGGTGTCCGCGACGTAGGCTCGTGCGTCACGTAGGCGAATTCGGCTCAGCCACCCCGGAGATCTGGCGGATCCGTGCAATCCCGCGCCCGTCCGCGGCACATCGCCGAAGGTGACCCGCATGACTTCCACCGAACTCACCTACCTCAGCGCCACCGAGGCCCGCCGCCTGTTCGCCTCCCGGGAGCTGTCCCCCGTCGAGCTGATGCGCGCCGTCATCGCCCGCACCGAGCTGGTCGAGCCGAAGATCAACGCCTTCACGGAGCACCTCTTCGACGAGGCCCTGGAGCAGGCGCGGCAGGCCGAGGAGACGTACCTCGGCAGGAACGGCCGCGAACCGCGCCCGCTGGAGGGCATCCCGGTGGCCGCCAAGGAGAAGCACGGGATCCGCGGGCGTTCCCTCACTCAGGGCTCGCTGACCCGCAAGGACGAACTCGCCACCGAGAACCACCCGTTCGTCGACCGGATCCTCGGCGCGGGCGGCATCATCCACGCCCGGACCGCGACCCCCGAGTTCTCCATCGCGACGTTCACGCACACCCGCCTGTGGGGTGTCACCCGCAATCCGTGGAACACCGAGTTCACGCCGGGCGGTTCGTCCGGCGGCTCGGGTGCGTCCCTCGCGGCGGGTACGTCCCTGCTCGCGTCCGCGTCCGACATCGGCGGCTCGACCCGCATCCCGGCGGCGTTCACCGGCACCGTCGGCTTCAAGGCGCCGTTCGGCCGCAATCCGGGGTACGGCCCGATGGCGGCCGACCACTATCGCGGCGACGGCCCGATGGCGCGCACCGTCGACGACGTCATCGCCTTCCAGAACGTGCTGTGCGGCCCGGACCCGCGCGACCATGCCACCATCCGCCCCAAGTTGACGCTGCCGGCGGTGTACGACGACGTGGCGGGGATGCGGATCGCGCTGTGCGTACGCCTCGGCGAGTACGACGTGCACCCCGAGGTGGAGGCGAACCTGCGGGCCACCGCGGCGGCCCTCACCGAGGCCGGCGCCCACGTCGAGGAGATCGAACTCCCGTGGACCCGTGCCGACCTGCTGACCTCGGTCGCCGGCCACTTCTCCACGATCTTCGGCGCCCAGGTCACGGAGATCGCCCGGACCCGGGCCGACGACCTGACGCCGTACGCCCGCAATTTCGTCGCCGCGATGGCACGCGCCCGCGAACGCGTCAGCTACCTCGACAGCCTGGACGCCGAGCACCGCCTGCAGCAGCAACTCGCCGCCGCCATGGCCCCGTTCGACGCCCTGCTGTGCCCGACGACGGCGATCCCCGGCTGGCACGCGGGCGACGACCTCGCGGACGAGAAGGTCGTCGTGGACGGCGAGGAGACCGTCGAGTCCCTCTGGTGCGCCATGACCAACCCCTTCAACATCAACAACCGCTGCCCCGTCCTCAACGTCCCCTCGGGCATGTCGAGCTGGGGCGTCCCGACCGGCATCCAGATCGTCGGCCACACCTACGACGACCCGACGGTCTTCCGCATCGGCAAGGCGGTGGAGTCGGCGCGTCCGTGGTCGTACGAGGCGCTGGTCTGAGGGGGCAGGGCGCGGCGGTCACTCGACCGGTTGCCGTGCTCCGCTACCCCTCCCCCACCGGCCGCGCCCCCGGCTCGGGAAGTCGTGTCGGGGACAGGATGCGGCGGACCATCGGGGCGAAGAACTCCAGTGGTTCGCTGGGGTAGTTCGGGTCGAAGGAGTTCTGGTCGTAGTGGGCGCAGAAGTCCACGGTGGCCTGGTACAGGGGGTGGTCGCGGAACTGTTCGCGTTCGGCGGGGTCCTGGCCGATGTGGTGGAAGTAGTAGGCGCCCTGGAAGACGCCGTGGTGTTTGACGATCCAGTAGTTGCGTTCGGAGACGTACGGGCGCAGCAGGGCGGCCGCGACCTCGGAGTGGTTGGCGGGGGCGAGGATGTCGCCGATGTCGTGCAGCAGCACGCACACCACGGTCTCCTCGTCCTCGCCCGCGCGGTGTGCGCGGGTGGCGGCCTGGAGGCAGTGGCCGAGCCGGGTCACCTGGTAGCCACTGGGCACGTCCATCTGACGCAGCCAGTCCAGTACGCGGTCGGGGAAGCGTTCCAGCTCGGCGGATTCGATGCGGCCGAGGAAGGCGTACTCCTCCGCCGTGCCGTCGGACATGCGGGTGAAGCGGACTGTCTCCGTCGGTGTCATGAAGTGGCCTCCAGCTCGGGGGCGGTGGCGGGCAGGGGCAGGTGTTCGCCGCGCAGCACGCGCCGGTGGGCCATCAGATCGTCCCACTCCATGTACACATCCTGGAGGTGCCGGGCGCCGCTTTCGGGGTCGAAGGGCAGCCGGCCGTGCAGGACGCGGTGGCCGTGCACGGTCAGCAGGTCGCCGTCGTCGGTCTTGAAGACGCGCTTGAAGCGGTCGCTGTCGATCAGTGTGCCGAGGGTGCGGTAGGTCGTGCCGTACATCGTGGATGCGGTCGAAGGCGATCTCCCGTACGTGGCCGATGGTCTCGGCGAACCGCTCCACCTCTCCGTCCACCGACGGCGCCGACCACCGCGGCGTGCTCGAAGGTCGGCAGCGCGCCGAGTCAAGGACCCGATCCTGGAGCCGTGACAGCACGGCCGCGTCGCACCCGTTGGCTCTGCCACGCGCCGTCTCTCGCTCCGGACGGGTCTCGTACAACCGCGTCCGCTGTTCTACTCTGGCCGCGCCGCCGACCGGACCCACCGATCAGCAGACCGGTCCGAGAAGAGAAGACATTGTCCAGCGCCGTCCCGCACCCGCACCCGCACGACTCCGACGAGCCGCCGCCGGACGCCGCGCGCCCCGCGGTGTCCGGCGCGGGTGTGTCGTTCCAGCGTGGGCTGAGCGTGCTGATCAGCGTCGCCGAGTCCGGGGAGACCCGCGTCGAGCAGATCGCGGCGGACGCGGGGATCCCGGTGAGCACGGTGTACCGGTACCTGCGCACGCTGCGGGAGTTGGACCTGGTGGAGGAGCGTTCGGGTACGTACGCGCCCGGCTGGCGGCTGCTGGAGCTGTCGGGGCAGCATCTGACGCACACCAGGCTCGTGGAGCTCGGGCACCCGCTGTTGCAGGAGCTGACGGACGCGACCGGGGAGACGGCCGTGCTGACCGTGCGGGTCGGGTCGCAGGCGATGTGTCTGCGCCAGACCCAGTCGCCGCACGCGATCCGGATGGCGTTCCGGATCAATCAGTTGCTGCCGCTGTACGCGGGGGCGGGGCAGCGGATCCTGCTGGCTCACGCGCCGCCACCGGTGATCGGCCGGGTGCTGGGCCGGCCGATGCGTACGATCACGGACCGTACGCCCGACCGGGCCCGTCTGGCACGGGAGATGGAGACCATCCGGACGAGCGGGTTCCTGATCTCGCAGGGCGAGCTGAACGAGGGAGCCGTCGCCGTCGCGGTGCCGGTGACCGCGATGGGCGAGGTGGTGTGCGCGCTGACCGTGGCGGGGCCCGAACCGCGGTGCGGGCCGACCTGGCGGCGTCAGGCCCGCGCCCAGCTCAGAGCGGCGGGCGCGCGCCTCGCGCAGATCCTGGAGCACGGGGCGGGCGCCCTCACGCCGGAGTGATCCGCACCGGCAGCTGCTTCCAGCCGCGCAGCGTGTTGTGCAGGAACGGCACCGGGTCACCGGCGGGTTCCACCGTCCGTACCCGGCGGGCCAGTTCGCCGATCAGGACCTCCGCTTCCAGGCGCGAGATGGGCTGGCCCACGCACTGGTGGATGCCGAAGCCGAATGCCAGGTGCCCGGAGGCGTCCCGCTCGATCCGGTAGGTGTGCGCGTCGTCGCCGAAGCGGCGCGGGTCGCGGTTGGCGGCCCCGGTGAACAGGGCGACCTTGGTGTCCTCGGGGATGCGGACACCGTGGAAGTCGACCTCGCGCGCGGTCGTACGGAAGAAGGACTGGAACGGTGACTCGTGGCGCAGCGCCTCGTCCACCGCGAACCGGGTCAGCTTCGGGTCGGCGTGCAGCAGTGCCCACTGGTCGGGGTTGGCGGACAGGCACCTCATGGTGTTGCCGAGGGTGAGCACCGTGGTGTCAAGGCCCGCCGACAGCAGGGCGCGTACCAGGCGGGTGGCCTCGTCGCCGGTGATGACACCTTGCTCGGCGTACTCCCAGATCTTCGCGCCGAGCCCGTCGGGCGTCAGGTTCTCGCGGGCGCAGTTCTCCATGACCCAGTCGACGGTGTGCTCGCCGGCGGCGAAGTACGCGGCGTAGCGGGCGTCTTCGGGGCCGAAGGCGGAGAAGTTCATGGCTCCGTGCGGGAGCAGGTTCTCGGCGCGGCCCTCGCGGGGGATGCCGACGGCGTTGCCGAAGACCTCGATGGGGAACAGCTCCGCCATCTCGGTCACCGCGTCGAACTCGCGCTTGTCGAGGAGTTCGTCGACGAGCCGCTCGGCGTAGGCACGGAACGCGGGGCGCAGTGCGCGCACGTTGCGCGGGGAGATGACACCGGACATGGCACTGCGCAGCGGCGTGTGCATGGGCGGGTCGGAGTCCAGGATGCCGGGCGCCTTCCACGGGGGTTCCTGGTGGTAGTTGCGCGGCCCGACCCCGGCGCCCGAGAGGAACGTCCCGTGGTCGGTGAGGATCTCCCGGCACTGCTCGTACCGCGTGAAGGCGTGCACCCCGTAGCGCTCCAGCCACACCGCGGGCCCCGCGTCACGCATCCGTGTGAAGAGCGGGTACGGGTCGGTGAGGTGGGCGTCGTCGTAGGGGTCGTCGGCGAGGTGTGCGACGGGGGTGTCGGCCGGGGCGGACATCTGGCCTCCTGATGCGACTCGGTGGTGGCACGCACCGTAGACCGGCGGGCCGTGGCCGGGACACGGGCGTTATCACCTGCTGAGAACCGCTGTTGCCGCGTGCGGCCGGGTTTTTGACGATGCGGCTGAGGCGAGTTGGAGGACGACATGGAGGAAGCATGCCTGCGCAGGACCACCTGACCGTGACCGTGAAGGAGACGCGCTCCGAGGCCGTGGGGGTGCGCTCCCTGGTGCTGACCGCGCGTGAAGGCGGGTCGCTTCCGGCGTGGACGCCCGGAGCCCATATCGATGTCGTCCTGTCCCGGGACCTGGTGCGGCAGTACTCGCTGTCGTCCGGGTGCGACGAGCGGGCCGGCTGGCGCATCGCCGTGCTGCGCGAGCCCGAGGGCCGGGGCGGCTCGGCGTATCTGCACGACCGGGTCGAGGCGGGGGACACCCTGCTGGTGAGCGCGCCCCGGAACAACTTCGCGCTGGATCTGGAGACATCACGGCCGGTGTTCGTCGCCGGCGGCATCGGCATCACGCCGATCCTGCCGATGCTCGCAGCGGCCGAAGAGGCGGGCGCGGACTGGCAATTGCTGTACCTCGGGCGCGGCGCGGAGAGCATGGCGTTCACCGGGGAACTCGCCCGGTACGGCGACCGGGTTCGCCTGCACCGCGATGACAGCGAGGGGGTCGCGGACCTCGCCGCAGAGCTCGACCGCATGGGCGCGGCGCGATCCCATGTGTACGCGTGCGGCCCCGCCGGGCTGCTCGCGGCGGTCCAGGAGTACGCCGCCGCACACCCGCGGTCGCGCCTGACACTCGAACGCTTCGCCGCCGACCCGGAGGCCCAACAGCAGGGCGACGAGCGGCCGTTCACGGTGGAGACCGCCGACGGGCAGGAGGTCGAGGTGGGCGCCGGTCAGTCCATCGTCGACGCCCTGACACAGGCCGGGGTGCGTACGCTCACCTCGTGCCGGGAGGGGGTGTGCGGAACGTGCGAGACACCGGTGCTCGGCGGCACCCCCGACCACCGCGACCAGCTCCTGAGCGAGGAGGAGCGGGCCGCGGGCGACGTCATGATGATCTGCGTGTCGCGCTGCCGGGGCGACCGCCTGGTGCTCGACGTGTGAGTGCGGGACGGGAGTTGCCCGGGTTCGTCGCGCAGCCCTGCAACTGCCCTGCAACTCCCTTGCGCATGACAAACTCCCTTGCGCATCACACCACTTGCCGCGCCCCGTCCGCCGCTTCCACGACCGCCCCGGACCGGACGAGGGCGAGCGCCGCGTGCACCCTCGGGTACATCACGACGTCACGGGTCAGATGGTCGATCGGCCGACCGTCGGTGGCCGGCGTGGCGCGGAGCCGGTCGAGCGCGCCGCGGGTGGCCGGGGCGAGGGCCTCCGCCTCCCGCCCCTGCTCGGCGAGGCGCAGCTCCAGCGCTTGCCCGGCCATCAGCAGCTCAGTGGCGACGACCGCCTCGATGTTGGCGACGACCTGGCGGGCGTGGCGGCCCGCGTTGGACGCCATCGAGACATGGTCCTCCTGGTTGGAGCAGGTGGGGATGGAGTCGACGCTGTCGGGGTGCGCGAGGGTCTTGCAGTCCGAGACCAGGGCGGCGGCCAGGTACTGCGGCAGCATGTAGCCGCAGTCCATGCCGACCTTCTCGCCGTCGACGAGCATGTCGGGCAGCCCGCGGTTGAGTGTGCCGTCGTTGAGCCGGAACAGGCGGCGCTCGGCGATCGACCCGATCTCGGTGACCGCGATGGACAGGAAGTCCGAGGCGAACGCCAGGTACTGGGCATGGAAGTTGCCGCCGGAGACGGCCTTGAGGTCGCGCGGCAGGCCGGGCACGACGAGCGGGTTGTCGGTGGCGGCATTGAGTTCCGTCTCGACGATGCCGTGGACGAAGCCCAGGGTGTCGCGGACCGGTCCGAGCACCTGGGGCACACACCGCAGCGAGTACGCGTCCTGGGGTGGCTGGCGTACGGGATCGGTGTCGGCGGCGCCGTCGACGAAGGCGCTGCCGTCGAGGAGTTCGCGCAGCCGGGCCGCCGTGGCGATCTGCCCGGGGTGGCCGCGGGCCTCGTGCAGTTGCGGCAGGAAGGCGTCGCCGAAGCCGAGCAGTGCCTCGATGCTCATCGCGGCGGTCACCTCGGCGGTGGCGAGGAGGTTCTCCGCGTCGGCGAGGGCGAGGGCGCACATGGCGGTGGAGTACGAGGTGCCGTTGGTGAGGGCGAGGCCTTCCTTGGCGCCGAGGGCGAGCCGGTCGATGCCCGCGGCGGCCATGGCGGCGCAACCGCTCACCAACTCGCCGTCGTGGTGGGCGAGTCCGCTGTCCTCGTCCGGGTCAGTGCCAGTGGCGGGGCGGCTGAGGGCGAGGGCGAGGTGGGCGAGCGGGATGAGGTCGCCGCTGGCGCCGAGGGAGCCGTACTCGGGGATCGCCGGGTGGACACCGGAGTTGAGCATGGCGAGCAGGGTGTGCACGACGTCCGGGCGAACGCCTGAGTAGCCGCGCGCCAGGCTGGAGGCGCGGATGAGCATGGTGGCGCGGACGACGTCCTCGGCGCAGTGCCGGCCGACGCCGCAGGCGTTGGAGACGATGAGCCGGCGGGACAGTTCGACGGCGTCCTCGGGGGCCTCGAAGGCCTGCCGTCCGGCGAGCGAGCCGAATCCGGTGTTGACGCTGTAGACGGGGCGGGCGGCCTCGCCCTCGGCCATGTCGTCGGTGAGCCGGGCGATCCAGGCGGCGCTCGGGGCCATGGCCTTCTCGGCCGCCGCGCCGAGTGCGACGGGGCGGTGGTGGCGGGCGACGGCGACGAGATCGTCGAGGGTGAGCGGCCGGTCGCCGAGGACGAGGGGTTCGATAACCGTGGTAGCTGTGGTGGCTGTGGTGGTCACAGGGCGGCTCCTTCCGGGACGGTGGCAGTGGTGGCCGGGCGGGCGTCGTCCTCCGGGTGTCCGGCGCGGTGCCGGGTGGCGGCGCTGACGACGGCGAGTACGAGAATGTTGGCGACCATGGCGACGACACCCACGTCGAGGTCCTGCACCGGCCGCGGCGCCCACGGCAGCAGGCTCGCGCTGGTGGCGTCGGTGAGCGTCGTCCAGCTGACGATGGCGACACCTGTGCACACACCGGCCCAGGCACCGGCGGTGGTGACGGGGTTGCGCCGCCACATCGACGCGACGAGCACCGGGAAGAGCTGGACCACGAACCCGTACGCCATGATCAGCAGCATCGCGATGGCCTCGCCGCCGCGGAAGGTGAGCACGGCGGCGACCAGCGCGAGCACCGGCACCAGGAGGCGGCTGAGCCGCCCGACGGTTCGCTCGCTCGTGGCGGGGCGGGCCGTCTGGTAGATGTTCTTCGCGACCAGCATCGCGGCGGACTGGAGCAGCATCGCGCCCGGAACGAGCGCGGCGAGCATCCCGGCGACCCCGACGAGCCCGACCAGCCACGGCGGCAGCGCGTCCTTGGCGAGCGAGAGCAGCGCGAGGTCCCCGTCCTTCAGCCCCGGCACCTTGAGCACCGCGGTGAACCCGATGACCAGCACCATGACGAGGACGATCTGATACGCGGGTGTGATCACGGCGTTGCGGCGCAGTGCCTTGGCGCTGCGGGCGGCCAGGATGCCGGGCATCATGTGGGGCCACGTACAGATGCCGAGGGCGAACAGCAGGCTGGTGGAGATGTACCACCACACGCTGTACCCGTGGTCGGGGAGCGTCAGGAAGTGCGGGTGTGCGGCGGAGAGCGCGTGGAACATGTCACCGAGCCCGCCGTAGTAGTGGATCGGCAGATAAAGGCCGAGCCCCACGACGAGGACGAGCATCAACGTGTCCTTGATGATCGCGTTCCAGGCGGTGCCGCGCAGGCCGGACACGGTGACGTACACGGCGATGACGGCGACACCGATCCACACGGCCGCGCCCTGCGAGATCCGCCCGTACGAGCACTCGTGGACGATGATGCCGAGCCCCTTGAGCTGCAGCACCAGATACGGAATGAGGGACACCACCCCGACGACGGCGGTCAGCACACCGAACCCGCGCGAGCGGTACTTGTGCGCGTACAGGTCCGGTGCGGTCAGCAGCTTGTGGCGGCGGGCGTACGCCCAGATCGGCGGGGCCAGCCAGTAGAAGACGACGTAGCAGATCGACGAGAACATGTAGATCATCGGCCCGCCCATCGAGTAGGCGCCGCCACTGCCACCGAGGAAGGTGTACGTGGTGAAGTTCTCGCCGGCGGCGAGGAGGAAGACGAGCAGGCTGCCGAGTCCGCGACCGCCGACGGACCACTGTTCGAGGTCCATGGTGCGACCGCGCCGGGCGAGCAGCCCGAGCACGAGGACGAGGACGAAGGCGCTGCCGAGGATGGCGAGGGCGACGTTCATCGGGCGGCTCCGTCGGCGGTGGCGCTCGGGGCCGCGTCTCCGGCGAACTCGCCGTGCTCGTCGGCCGGTTCGTCGGGTTCGCGGTTCGCGGGGTCGAGGAAGTAGACGACCGTCATGACGACGGTGGTGAGCAGCACCCACAGGGCGGCCCAGAACACCACCATCGGCAGCCCCAGGACGTAGGGCTGCTCCGTATTGACGACGATCAGCGACCCGGCGACCGGGACCGCGCTGAGCAGATAGAGGATCCAGCGGCGTGACACGTGACGTGCTCCCTCCGGACGGACGGACGGACGGGCCATGGGCAGGGCCCCGGCCGGCAGGCGGAGTTCTCAGGTCACCGGGCGGGTGCGCGGGGAATGCTTGCCCGGTGAACCGATCTTGGCAATGGCGGATTCTCACGGTGCAGGAACGGGGTCGGGGCGGCGTCGGGGCGGCGCTCCACGCCACGTGCCCGGCTTTCGCGGAACCGCCATCCCTTGCGGTATCCGCCAAGAACGCGGGCTGCCGCCGCCCCCGCCCGTCATCGGCCGCATAGTGGCGCCGACGGCGACAACGCCGGCCGGATGAAAGGTGCCCCAGGATGCCCGAGTCGAACGACAGGACCGCCGAGGCCGGACCGCCTCCGGGTCCGGTCATGGCCACGGATGTCGTGGTCGTGGGATCCGGTCCGGCAGGCGCGAGCGCGGCGCTGCTGCTCGCCACGCTCGGCGTGGACCACGTCATGATCACCAAGTACCGCTGGACCGCGAACACTCCGCGTGCGCACATCACCAACCAGCGCTCCATGGAGGTCTTCCGCGACCTCGGCATCGAGGACCAGGTGCTCGCCGAGGCCACCGAGCACGCGCTGGTCGGCGACACCGTGTTCTGCACCAGCATCTCCGGTGAGGAGATCGGCCGGATCCACACCTGGGGCACCCGCCCGGACCGCGAGGCGGACTACCGGCTCGCGTCGCCCTGCCTCACCGTCGACATCCCCCAGACCTACCTGGAACCCATCCTCGTCAAGAACGCCGCGCAGCGCGGCACCCAGACCCGGTTCTCCACCGAGTACCTCTCCCACACCCAGGACGCCGACGGTGTCACCGTCACCGTCCTCGACCGGCTGACCGGCCGGACCTCCTCGATCCGCGCCAAGTACCTGATCGGCGCCGACGGCGCCCGCTCCAAAGTGGCCGACGACATCGGTCTGCCCTTCGAGGGGGCGATGGACATCGCCGGCTCGATGAACATCACGTTCAAGGCCGACATCGGCCGCTACGTCGCCCACCGGCCGTCCGTCCTGTACTGGGTCGTCCAGCCGGGCTCGAACGTCGGCGGGATCGGCGCTGGCCTCGTCCGGATGGTCCGCCCCTGGAACGAGTGGCTGATCGTGTGGGGCTACGACATCAACGAGGAGCCGCCGCAGGTCGACGAGGCGGCGGCGGTCGAGATCGTCCGCAACCTGCTCGGCATGCCCGACCTCGACGTCGAGATCACCGGCACCAGCCTGTGGGGCAACAACGAGATGTACGCCACCCGACTGCACAACGGCCGGGTGTTCTGCGCGGGCGACGCCGTCCATCGGCACCCGCCGAGCAACGGACTCGGCTCCAACACCTCGGTGCAGGACGCCTACAACCTCGTATGGAAGCTGGCCGCCGTCCTCAAGGGGCAGGCGGGCCCCGCCCTGCTCGACACGTACTCCGACGAGCGGGCGCCGGTCGCCGAACGCATCGTCAAGCGGGCGAACAAGTCGAGCCGGGAGTTCGTCGACATCTTCAAGGCCCTCGGGCTGCTCGACGCGACGACGGAGGCCGGGATGGCCGCCGCGATCGAGGAGCGCAAGGCCAACACCCCCGAGGGCGCCGCCAAGCGGGCCGCGCTGATGAAGGCGATGGACCTCAAGAACTACGAGTTCAACGCGCACGGCGTCGAACTCGGCCAGTTCTACGCCTCGTCGGCCGTCCACTCCGACGGCAGCACGCGGCCCGTCCCCGCGCGCGACCCCGAGCTCTACCACGAGATGTCCACCGTGCCCGGCTCCCATCTGCCGCACGCCTGGGTCGGCGACAGCCGGCAGAAGAAGGCGCTGATGGACCTGGCGCCCTACGATCGTTGGACACTGATCACCGGGATCGCGGGCGAGGCGTGGGAGGGCGCGGCCGAGAAGGTCGGGCAGGAACTCGGCGTGCCGCTGGCCACGGTCGTCATCGGGCCCGGCCGCGAGGTCAACGACCTCTACTACGACTGGGCGAAGCTGCGGGAGGTCGAGGAGAGCGGGGTGCTGCTCGTCCGCCCGGACAAGCACATCGCCTGGCGCTCGACCAGCCTGCCCGACGATCCGGAGGGCCGGCTGCGCGAGGCGCTGACCGCCGTACTGGGAAGGGGCTGAGGAGCCGATGCGTTTCGACCACGAGACACTGCCGCAGCGCGTGCGGTTCGCGTCCGGGGAGGCGGCCGCCCACGTGGCGGCCGAGGTGGCGGCCCTCCGCGGCCGCAGGGTGATGGTGATCGCGGGCCGGTCCGCGCGGACCGTCGCCCGCGAGATCGCTGCCGGACTGCCCGTCGCGCACTGGCACGACCGGGACGGCGACGTCGTGATGCACGTGCCGGTCCCGGTGGCCGAGCGGGCCCGCGCCGCGGCGGCGGAGCACGACGTCGACGTCGTGGTCGCCGTCGGCGGCGGCTCGACGACCGGGCTCGCCAAGGCGGTCGCCCTGACCTCCGGGATCCCGGTGGTCGCGGTGCCGACCACCTACGCGGGCTCCGAGGCGACCGCCGTATGGGGCCTGACCGAGGACGGCCGCAAGACCACCGGCACCGATCCGCGGGTGCTGCCGCGCGCCGTCGTCTACGACGCGGCGCTGACCCTGCACCTGCCGGTCGCCCTGAGCGTGGTCTCGGGGCTCAACGCCCTCGCGCACTGCGTCGACTCGCTGTGGGCTCCCCGCACCGACCCGATCAACCAGGCGCTCGCGGCGGAGGCCGTCCGCGCCCTGCGCACCGGACTGCCCTCGATCGTCAAGGAGCCGGAGGGGCTTGAGGGCCGGGAGCAGACACTGTTCGGCGCGTATCTGTCGGCGGCCGCCTTCGCGTCCTCCGGCTCGGGGCTCCACCACAAAATCTGCCATGTCCTCGGCGGCATGTTCGACCTGCCGCACGCCCAGACCCATGCCGTCGTCCTCCCCCACGTCCTCGCCTTCAACGCACCGCACGCGCCCGAGGCGGAGCGCCGCCTGGCATCGGCCCTCGGCGCGCCGACCGCGACCGCCGGACTGGCCCTGCTGTACGACGAGTTGGACGCGCCGCGCGCCCTGCGCGGGCTCGGCATGCCCGAGGACGGCATCGACGCGGCGGCCGACGCGGTCGTCGCCGCCGCGCCACCCGGCAACCCACGGGCCGTCACGCGCCCGGCGATCACCGGGCTCCTGCGTGCGGCCTGGGAGGGAGTACGTCCATGACGAGTGACCACGAGTCCAGCCAGTCCGACGCCGTCGCCGTCGCCGCCGAGCAGCAGGCGCGGGAGGCCGACATCACCCGGCAGGTCCTCGACTCGCTGCGCGACTGCGCCGATCCACGGCTCCAGGAGGTCATGCGGTCGCTGGTGAGCCACCTGCACTCCTTCGTCCGGGACGTGCGGCTGACGGAGGAGGAATGGAGCCGGGGGATCGAATTCCTCACCCGCGCCGGACACATCACCGACGAGAGGCGCCAGGAGTTCATCCTCCTGTCCGACGTGCTCGGCGCCTCCATGCAGACCGTCGCCGTCAACAACCAGGCGTACGCGGACGCCACCGAGGCCACGGTCTTCGGCCCGTTCTTCGTCGAGAACAGCCCGGAGATCGCGGCCGGCGAGGACATCTCCTTCGGCGCGGACGGTGAACCCTGCTGGGTGGAGGGCACCGTCACCGACACCACCGGACGGCCGGTCCCCGGCGCACGGATCGAGGTGTGGGAGGCGGACGAGGACGGCTTCTACGACACCCAGTACGGCGACGACCGCATCGCGGCCCGCGCGCACCTGTTCACCGACGCCGACGGCACGTACAGCTTCTGGGGTCTGACCCCGACCCCGTACCCCATCCCGCACGACGGGCCGGTGGGCAACCTCCTTGCAGCGACCGGGCGTTCGCCGATGCGGGCCTCGCATCTGCACTTCATGGTCGGCGCGCCAGGGCTGCGCACCCTGGTGACGCACATCTTCGTGAAGGGCGACGAACTCCTGGACAAGGACGCGGTGTTCGGCGTCAAGGAGTCGCTGGTCAAGGACTTCCTCCGACAACCTGGAGACGGGGCGACGCCCGACGGGCGGGACCTCGGCGGGCGGTCCTGGTCCCGGGTCCGCTTCGACATCGTGCTCGCGCCGGACGGCACCTGAACTCCGTTACGGAGGACAGGACGTCAGCCACCCGCCCGGGCCTCCCGGCGGGCGGCTGTCGCCTGCCGGGCCTCGCGCAGGACGTCGGTGGCCCGCAGGCCGTAGCGCTCCTTGAAGCGGTGCGAGAAGTGCGCGGCCGAGCCGAAGCCGCAGCGCGCGGCCACTTCGGCGACGGTCGTGTCGCCGCCGCGGGACAGCAGCACCCGGGCGCGTTCGAGCCGGCGCTCCAGCAGGTACCGCGGCACGCTCGTGCCGCCCGCCGCGAACACCCGCGACAGATGCCGTTCGCTGATGCCGACTCCCTTGGCGAGGCGGGCGGCGGTGAGTCCGCTGTCGCCGAGGTGCTCCTCGACGCAGGCCTTGGCCACCGCCAGATGGACGGCGGTCAGTTCGGCGGCCCGGCCCGTCACCACGCTGCCGAGCAGATCCAGGAGCGTGTCCTCATCGACCGGCCGGGACGCCTCGGGGTGCACCGCGCGACCGCTCAGCCGCGCCAGCGTCCGGGCCCGCAGGTCTCCGCCGAAGTCGAACACCCGGGGGCGGCCCGGCGGTTCGGTCTCGACGGCCTCCCGCCACACCGCACGCGGCACCTTGACGGCGATTTCCTCAAGTCCCTGGGAGAAGCCGCGCATGAAGGGCCGGTCCGCGTCGCACACGATCAACTGCCCCGGCCGGAGGGTCTGTACGCCGTCGTCGTGGTAGAAGAACGCGTCCCCCTCCAGCGTCAGATAGCAGGCCACCGCATCCGACGGCGTGCGCCGCACCACCGCACGGGTGCGCTCGACGACGTGCGGGCTCCCGGTCACCCGCGCCACATGCAGCCGCGGCAGCTGCAGGTTGATCTCCGTCGCCGCAAGGGGCGCCTCGTCGTCGAGCGACCGGCAGCGCAGGCCGATCAGGGCGGCCGCATTGTGGTCCTCCCACAGTGCGACCCGCTGAGCCTCGGGCAGCCCAATCGTGCTGAAGCGCACGGGTTCTGACGGCGCGCCGGACCTCATTTCCCCAGAGTAACCCGCTGGGCGGCGGCCGTCCGCGCCCAGGGCCCACCCTCCTTCAGAGCATCGGGGCTCGGCGCGAAGTCGCTCCGCGCCGAGCCCCTGCACTCCTTCTGTGGACTCCTTCTGTGGTGTTCGGATGCCTACTTCACGGCTGCCGCCCGCACGACCTCCTGGGTCACCGAGCCACCCTTGTCGTCCTTCGCCGTCGCCCGCAGCGACAGCGAGGTGGCGTCCTTCGGCACATTCAGCGTGCCGTTCCAGGAGGCACCGGTTCCGGTGAGGGACACCGACTTCCACGTCTTGCCGTCGTCGTACGACACCTTCAGGGTGCCGCCGCCGATGGTGCCGGTGCCGGCCGCGTCCTTGACGTACTCGGCGGACAGGCCGACCGGCAGGCGCTTGCCCGCGGGGATCTTCCCGGCGAGGTCCGTGTCGATGTCGTAGTTGAGGTTGATCAGCGGCAGGAACGTGTACCTGTCGGTCGGCGTGGTGCCCGAGCGGAACGTCCACTCGCTGTGCGAGGTGCTGCGCACGCCCCACACGGCCGGGTCGAGTTCCGTGTCGGTGACGACCTTGAACGGCTGCTCGGAGCCGTCGGTGACACCGAACTGGGCCGTACTGCCCGTGCGTCGGCCCGCGCTCTCGCCGTTCACGAAGGCCTCGGTGGACTGCTTCATGCCGGCTTCCGGGCTGTACGGGTCACCGAAGCCGGTGTGGTCCGGGCCCGAGTCGCCCCAGCCGGGGATGTTGAACCGCAGCTGGTCGCCGCGCCGCTGCTGGCCCCAGCCGAGACCACTGCCGCCGTAGGGGTGCCAGACGGGCTTGAACCAGTTCAACTCGGTGCGCTTGCCCGGCCGGTAGGCCACCAGACCGCTGCGCTCCTCCAGGGAACCGAGGTTGACGGACTCGTGCCACTTCTGGTCCGGCTCGACGGAGACGTAGTCGGTGCGGTGTCCCGGGAAGTCGTACCGCTCCTGGAACCCTCCCGCGACCGCGAAGGACGGGTCGACCGAGTAGCGGAACTCGCTGCCCTCGGCCTTCTTCGCACCGTAGAAGGTGGTGTCGACGGTGGCGAGGTCCTTGGAGTCCGGCGCGAACAGCAGGCTCCGGTCCGGGATCGCGCCCTTGTAGCCCTTCGACAGGTCGTAGGAGTACGTGGGGTTGTCGACGCCCGTCATCCGGATGCGCTCACCGCGCTTCTGCTTGGCGAGCAGCCGCGCGAAGTCGGCGTTGGTGACACTGGCGATCTGCAGCGGGCGGTCGGTGTTGTCGTCGTTGTAGAACAGCGTGTTCAGGCGGCCGGCGTTGTCGTCCGTGAGGAACAGCGCCTTGGCGCCCGCGTCCTGGGCGGCCTGCGCGATCTGTGCCGGAGTGCGGGTGCCGTCGACGTGCACGAGGACGCCCTTGCCGGTCACGTCCTTGCCCGTGTAGTCGACGGGGGCACCGGCGCCCGCGTTCACCAGCGCGAGCCTGCCGACACCCTCGACGAGCGTGGAACCCGGCTGCTCCCACACCTCGTCGACACCGTCGACGGTGATGCGCGGCTGGGCCTGGCGCCAGGTGGTGCGGTACGCGTAACTGCCGTCGGTCACCGGGCGGGTGGGCAGGGCGTACAGCGTGTCGTACTTGATGGGCAGCAGCGCCATGCCGAACACGTCGGTGCCGCCCGCCTTGCGGTCGTACTGCACGAGTGTCTGGTGCGGGTCGGTGTCCTTCGGGACACGGGTGGCGACCTCGCGCAGCTTGGTGCCGTCGAGCGTGATCTCGCGGTCGCCGTCGACCTTCACCTCGGGGTCGGCCAGGTAGGCCGTGCCGAGGGAGTCCTTGCCGTGGGCTCCGCGTACGTTCAGGAACGTGTCCAGGTAGTACGTTCCCGGCTTCAGGCGCAGCTTGACGGTGCCGGAGTCGTCGGCCGTCGCGGGCAGCGGCTGTGTGCCCTTGGCGAGCTGCTGGTACATGAGGTTGGCCGCGGCCGGTTTGCCGTCCCGGTCCTTCACGTGGACGGTGAGCGTGTACCGCTCGTCCTCCTTGACCAGGCCGAAGGCGGTGTGCGCGACGGCCTCACCGCCCGAACTGGCCACGATCTGCCCGCTGTTGGTGCCCACGGCGGCCTTGGAGCCGTCGCCGGTGACGGTGGTGGAGGCGGTGCCGTGCGCGGGCACGGTCACCTTGGAGTCGGCGAGCGTCGCGACACCGTCGGCGCCTCCCTGCACGGCGAGGTCCAACTCCACTGCCGTGTCGGAGGAGTTGGAGTACGTGAGGGTCCTGGTGACCGGCTTGTTGCCGTCGTAGGGCCAGCGGTAGGAGCCGAGGTCGGCGCTGCCGGTCGCGGTGACCTTCGCGGCGATCGCGTCGGGCACCGAGACCCGGCCGGAGCCGATGGCGTACGCGGAGGCGGACAGCTGCTTCGACGACGACATCAGCGCGTTCTTGAGCTGCGCGGCCGTCCAGTCGGGGTGGGCCTGCGCGAGGAGGGCGGCGACACCGGCGACGTGCGGTGTCGCCATCGACGTACCGCTCATGGTGGTGTAGCTGCCGGAGCCGTCCACCAGCGAGGAGCGGGCCGCGAGGATGCCCACGCCCGGGGCGGACAGGTCGGGCTTGAGGGCGTCGTCGCCGAGGCGCGGGCCCTGGCTGGAGAACGCGGCCCGCTTGTCGCCCGCGTCGACCGCGCCGATGGTGAGCGCCGCGTCGGCGGCGCCGGGCGAGCCGATGGTGCCGGGGTTGTAGGCGTTGCCCGCGGCGATGACGAACAGCGCGCCGGTGTCCGCGGTAAGGGAGTTGACGGCCTGGGCCATCGGGTCGGTGCCGTCGCTGCCGGTGTCGGAGCCGAGGCTCATGGAGACGACCTTGGCCTTGATGTCCTTGGCCGCCCACTCCATACCGGCGATGATCTCGGACTCGGTGCCGTAGCCCTCGTTGCTGAGCACCTTGCCGACGGCGAGCGAGGCGTCGGGCGCGACACCCTTCTCCTTGCCGTCGGACGCGGCGCCGGATCCGCCGACCGTCGAGGTGACGTGTGTGCCGTGTCCTGCCCGGTCGGCCACCTCCTGCCCCTCGAAGAAGGACTTCGACTCGCTCACGCGGGAGGCGAGGTCGGGGTGGGTGGTGTCGTACCCGGTGTCCAGGACGGCGACCTTCACGCCCTTGCCGGTGAGTCCGGCCTCCCACGCCTTCGGGGTGCCGATCTGGGCGTTGGATTCCGCCATGTCGCTCTCGACGCGGCCGTCGAGCCACACCTTGCCGATGCCGTCGGTGTAACCGCCCTTGGTGGTCAGGTCGTTCCAGAAGGTGCGTCCCTTGTCGGCGTCGAGGGCCGCGCCGCCGATGCTGCCGAGCTTGCGGGTGCGGTCGGCGGCCTTGGGGGTGGCTGCGGCCTGCGCGCTCTTGCCCTTGCCTGCGTAGGTGACGATGAGCGGGGTGGCGTCGGCCTTGGTGTCCGCGAGGCCCTGCTCGATGAGCCCGCTCACGTCGAACAGCCGGGCGTCGAGCTTCCCCGAGGCGAGGTAGGGGGCCGCCTCGTCCGGCACGACACGTATCCCGCCGTCGGTGACCTGCGTACGGACGAGGCCGTTGGCGCCCGCGGGCCGCTTGACGTCGACGGTCCGCTGCCCGCCGCCGATGTCCGTCACGGTCACCTTGTCCCCGGTCACCAACGTCACGGTGTGCGCGGCACGGGCGGCCTTCGTGGACTTCGGTCTCACGCCGTCGGGCGCGGCGTGCGCCCCGCCGGCGGGCAGCAGCGCGAACGCAAGCCCTGCCGACAGCAGGGCCGCGCCGCGTCGCGCGGTACCTCTTGCCATAGTTGCCTCTTCTCCTGGAACCATCGGGTGCGGGGGTGCGCTCCGAGAGCTGGGAAGAGTGTCAACTACCGTGCGGTGTGGGGAACTTGCTTTTTGGTGGCGGGTTGGCGCCACGGCGCGTATCCGCCACGCGGGTCACGGCGGCGGATTCACGCCGCCGGAATCGGTGGCCGGTGTGACCGTTCAGTTCTGCTTGACCGGCGGGCAGTACCCCGTGTCCTCGCCGATGGAGTTGATCTCCGCGTTGGGTCGCGAGTCACCCGCGTAGTTGATCTGGTCGGTGCACTTCGTGTCGGGGTCCTTCGGCGTACCCGACGGCTTGTCGGCCTTCTGGGGCTTGGGGCAGGTGCCCGTGTCGGCGCCGATGGAGTTGATCTCGGCATTGGAGCGCGGGTCACCCGCGTAGTTGATCTGGTCCGTGCACTTCGTGTCGGACGCGGCGGGCGCGCTCGACGACTGGCCCTCCGTCGCGTCGGGCTGCGGCGTAACAGTGGCCTCCGCCGAACTGCTCGCGGAGGAAGGCGCGCTGGAGGAGGAGCTGGAGGACGAGCTGGAAGACGCACTGCCGGCTCCGTCGTTGCCGTTGCCGTTGCCGTTGCACGCCGTCAGCGACAGCCCGAGGGCCACGGCGGTCAACGTCAGTACCGAGATCTTCCGAGTGCGCATTCTGATGTCCTCCGCATGGGGCCGTCGCTCCTGGTGAGCGACGAGCGAGTGAACCGGACGGGTGTTGGCCCGTGTTGCCTTCTGCCACCTGAGACAGGCGGTGCGGTTCCCCAGTTGCTTCTTGATCGCGTTCAGGACACGTTCGTGACATGACAGTCGCCACCCGGTGAACTCCGCTCCCGGTACCGTCCCCCTATGGCCTCACTCGACCCCTCCACACTCGCCGCGCTCAAGCGCGCCCGCTACGTCAGCCTCACCACCTACCGCAAGGACGGCACGCCGAGAGCCACCCCGGTCTGGCACGCCGTGGAAGGAGACCGGATCTATGTGCGCAGCGCGGCCGACGCCTGGAAGGTCAAGCGGCTGCGCCGTGACTCCCGGGCCGAGGTGACCGTCTGCGACGTTCGCGGGCGCGTCGCCCCGGACGCCGTACACGCCACGGGAACCGGCCGGGTGCTGGATGACGAGGAGGAGACGAGGAAGGCCGGGGCGCTGCTGCGGCAGAAGTACGTGATGGCCCGCATCGGCGACTGGTACTCCGCGATCTCGGGGCGCCACCGCAGGCATCCCGTCATCGGGCTCGAGATCACCTTCTAGCCCCGTTCGGTCGGTCATCCGTCAGGAGGATCGACCTACAGGGTGGCTCCTCCCTCGGTCGCAGGCGAGTCGGGAGTACGGGTTGACCTGCGACGACGATCCGCGCGGGACGATGGGACGCGACGGTGGACCGCCGTCGTCCCCCACGTGAGAAGAGGCCAGTCATGCAGATCGAGGTCCGTCACAGTCCGTCCTTCGCGGTGGCGCGTGTCCTGCTGGCCGCGGGCGAGAGCGTCCGGGCCGAGTCCGGCGCGATGATGGCGATGTCCGGCGGGATCGACGTCGAGGCGAAGGCCGAGGGCGGCCTGTTCAAGGGGCTCAAGCGGAGCGTGCTGGGCGGCGAGTCGCTGTTCGTCACCCGGCTGACCGCAGGGCCCGAGGGCGGCTGGGTCGACCTCGCCGCGAACCTGCCCGGCGACGTCACGGACATCGAGGTGGACGGCGGCCTCAACCTGGCCCGCGGCGCCTGGCTGTGCTCGTCCGACGGGATCGAGCTCGACACCAAGTGGGGCGGCTTCAAGAACCTGGCCGGCGGCGAGGGCGGCTTCCTCGTCCGCGCCGAGGGCCGGGGCACGGTGCTCGCGTCCTGCTACGGGGCACTGGACGTGCTCGACCTCAAGGCGGACGACAAGATCGTCCTCGACTCCGGCCACATGGTCGCGTTCGACGACGGCGTCTCGTACACGACCCGGAAGGTGAGCCGCGGGCTGATGCAGACGCTGAAGTCCGGCGAGGGCCTGGTATTCGAGATGACAGGGCCCGGCCGGGTGTGGACCCAGAGCCGCAACCCCGGCGCGCTGGTCACCTGGCTCACCGCGAAGCTCCCGTTCACACGGAGCTGACCGCCGCCACCCGCCTCCCGTTCGTCGTACGTCAGACCAGGAGGACGAGCTTTCCGCGTACCTGGCCGGACTCCCCGACCCGGTGCGCCTCGGCGACGTCGGTCAGGGCGAAGGTCCGGCCAACGGGGAGCGTGAACCGGCCCGCCTCGACCAGGTCGGCCACCTGCCCGAGCGCGTAGACGGCACGGCCCGCGTCACCGCGGCTGAAGCGCACACCGTGCCGCTGAGCACCGGCGAAGTCGGCGACGGTGATGACCTCGTCCGCGCTGCCGGTGAGGTCGATCAGCTCGGGCAGGATCCCGCTGCCGGCGACGTCCAACGCCAGGTCAACGCCGTTCGGCGCGAGGGCTCGAACCCGCTCGGCCATGCCTTCCCCGTACGCGACGGGTTCCGCGCCGAGTGCGCGGAGCCGGTCGTGGGTGGCCGGGCTGCCGGTGCCGATCACCCGCGCACCGCGCGCGACGGCGAGCTGGACGGCGGCGCTGCCGACGCTGCCGGATGCCCCGCTGATCAGGAGCGTGCCGCCGCCACGGACGCCGAGCTGGTCGAGGGCTCTCGCCGCCGTCTCCACCGAGGAGGGCAGGGCCGCGGCGCCGGCGAAGTCGAGCGACGCTGGGATGCGCGCCCAAGCGGACAGCACGGCGCGCTCAGCCTGAGCGGCGCCGTCACCGCCGAACCCGAACACCCGGTCCCCGAGGGCGACTTCCTCGACCCCGTCCCCGATCTCGTCGACGACCCCGGCGGCTTCGTACCCCATCGTCTGGGGCAGCTCCTGGTCCATCAGCCCCTGGCGCTTCTTCCAGTCGCTGGCGTTCACACCTGCGGCGCGCACCGCGATCCGGATCTCCCCGGCTCCCGGATGCGGATCGGGGAGATCCACGATCTCCAGTACCTCGGGCCCGCCGAACCGGCTGAACCGTGCTGCTTTCATGGGGAACTCCGTTCCTGGCCGCGGACGTTGCGGGCGAGCCAAGGGCTGAGCGCACTGGGCAGGATCAGCTCCTTGTACGTTTCGTCACCGGGCAGCGGGACCATCAGCCACAGGGCGGGCGGGAACAGCCTTCGCCTTACGTGGGCCAGACCGCCGTAGACGGATCGCAGGAACGCCGGGACGGCGTCTCGGGGGATGTCCTCGAAGTCGACGTTCTCGACCGTGATTCTCGCGTCGTCGTCCGGGAAGATCCGGACGGACACGGCGGGAGAGCCACCGAGGTCGATGTGTGCCTCGTGCGGCAGCGTGCCGTCCGGGTCGAGCACCGCGAAGGCCCCGGCCGACGTGCGGCGGGACGTCTGGTCGGCGCCGATGTCATCGGTGACGGAGACATCGAGGTGGTACTCCCGGGCGACCTCGCGCACCGCCACCACGACGGCCTCGGTACTCGCCAGATGCGGGTGTCTCATGACTCCGATCATGCCTCATCGGTGTTGGCCTACGGCCCGTCGAGGTAGTGCAGGACCGCGAGGACGCGGCGGTGCTGGGACTCGGTGCGGGGCAGGTTCAGCTTGTCGAAGATCGCCGCGGTGTGCTTCTCCACCGCCCGGCGGGAGACACCGAGCGCGTCCGCGATGGCCGCGTTGGTTCGGCCCTCGGCCATCGCGGACAGCACCTCGCGTTCCCTTCCGGTGAGCGCGGACAGCGCCCCGGCAGAGCGGCGCGCGGCCAGGAGCTGGGTGACGACCTCCGGATCGAGCGCCGTGCCGCCGTCGGCCACCCGGTGCAGCGCGTCGACGAACTCGTCGATGTCCACGACGCGTTCCTTGAGCAGGTAGCCGAGTCCGGCGAGGCCGCCGGCCGCGAGCCGGTCGGCGTAGCGGGTCTCGACGTACTGGGAGAAGAGCAGGACACCGAGGTCCGGATGGCGCTCGCGCAGTTCCAGCGCGGCGCGCAGGCCGTCGTCGCGGTGGGTCGGCGGCATCCGGATGTCGGCGACCACCGCGTCGGGGTGCTGCTCCTCGACGGCGGCGACCAGCGCTTCGGCGTCGCCGACCGCGGCGACGACGTCCAGACCGCGGTCGCGCAGGAGGTGCACGAGGCCCTCGCGGACGACGGCCGCGTCCTCGGCGACGACGATCCGCAGCGGTGCGGTGGGTGCCATGCCCTCTCCCCTGGCTCCATGACTCACCGTGCTCTGTCGTCCGTCAGGGCGTCCGATGCGGCGTCAGGCCCTGTGCAGGGAACGGCAGTTCCACGGTGATGGTGGTCGGGCCGCCGTCGGGACTGTCGATCAGCAGCTGTCCGTCCACCGTACTGACCCGCTCGGCCAGGCCGGCGAGCCCGGTCCCGCCCGCGCCCCGTGTCGCGCCCTCGCGGCGCGGGTGCGCGCCGCCGTGGCCGTCGTCGGCGACGGTCAGCCGGAGCAGGCCTCCGGCGGGCGTGGCTTCGCTGCGGGCCCCGATCCGGACGGCGGTGGCCCTGGAGTGCCGGGTGGCGTTGGCGAGCAGTTCGGCGGCGCAGAAGTAGGCGATCGACTCGATCGCCTCCGGCGGCCGCAGGGGCAGCGCGGCGAGGGTCTCCAGGGCCACGTCGAGACCGTCGTTGAGGGCCGGCGGGTGGATGCCGCGCACGAGGTCCCGCAGTTCGCCGATCGCGGTCCTGGACTCGGCCAGCGCGGTGTCCACGAGCTCGCGTCCGGAGGCGAGTTCGGGTTCCGCGCCGGGCAGCCGGGCCAGTCGCTCGCGGGCCCGCGCGAGGGTCATCGCCACCGCGATCATCCGCGCCTGGGCGCCGTCGTGCAGGTCGCGTTCGATCCGGCGGAGGGTGGCGGCGGAGTCCTGGACGACGAGCGCGCGGGTGTCCTCCAACTCGTGGACGCGGGCGTCGAGGCGGCCCGGCCCGAGCAGGGCACGGGCCATGGGCCGGACGGCCAGGTCGAGCAGCCACCGGGTGCACCAGGTGGCCAGCGCCATCGGCAGCAGGCCTGCGAGGCCGGTCAGCAGCGCGGTCGGCCAGGTGTCGAGCTGGATGCCGCCGAAGCCGAGTCCCAGGCCGCGACGGCCGTCGTCGGAGCGGACCAGCCACCACCAGATCGGATAGGTCAGCGTGATGAGCCCGTACAGGCGGATCATCACGAACACCATCACCAGCAGCGCCCCGACCGGCAGGAAGGCGAGGGTGAAGGCGGCGCAGCGCCAGCCGCCCGCGTCGGTCAGCGCGGCGCGGGCGCGTTCGAGCAGCCCACCGGGCGGGCGGGGGCGGCGGGGTGGCGGCTGGATCCGCTCGCCCAGCAGCCGGTTGACCAGCGCGCGGTGCACGGCCCCGGTGCCGCGCGCCACGAACGGCACGGCGATCAGCGGCAGCAGGCCGACGAGTACGACCGACGTGATGAGCCCCGAGGCGAGCAGCGAAAGGAGCACGAGCCCGCAGAGGAATCCGGGCAACGGCGCGAGCAGCCCGTACGCGGCCTCTCCCGGCGAGCCGACCACCGTACGGAGCAGGCCGCGCACCGGCCCTCGCGGCCGTCGGCGCCGCTGCCCGGAGCTGTCCGGGGCCGCCTTGTCGCCGCGGCCGACATCTCCCTCGGCGGGGGTGGGCCGGGGACTTTCGGGGGGCTGCGGGCGGGGTGCGGGATTCATGGTCATCTCTCTGGGCGTGGCACGCCGTTTCGGAGCGGGTCACATCATCACCGACCGCTCCCCTCACGGGACATCAATTGCTGCGGCGCGTCAGGCCGTCCATCGGCCGCACGCGCAGCATCCGCAGCAGGGGCGCGCCCGACGAGACCCCGACGAGCACCGCGCCGCACAGCGCGACGGCGGGCCAGGCCCACCCCGGCAGCCCGCTCAGCGGTGTTCCGGTCCGGGCGCCGAGCGGCAGCATGACCGCGCAGCCCGCGGCCAGTCCCGCGCCGACGCCGGCCAGTGTGGTGATCGCGGATTCGGCCGCGACCGTCCGGACGATCTGCCGCCGCTCCGCGCCGACCGCGCGCAGCAGCGAGAACTCGCGCAGCCGCTCAAGGGTCAGCATCACCAGGGTGTTGGCGGCGACGAGTCCGCCGAAGCCGACGACGACCAGCGTGAGGAAGACCTCGCCCCACTTCTCCCCCGCCGAGTCCGTCCCGGATCCGGTGATCGTGGTCAACTCGGCCACCGCGAAGGCGGTGACCAGCGCGACCGGCGTGATCGCCGCGGACAGCCGGCGCGCCCTCGCCCGGGTCCCGGCCACCGCGAGTTCCGCGGGCGCGCCGCCGGACGGCCGCAGCAGGCGGGCGCACAGCGCCGTCACGCACCGCCCGATCCACGGTCCGGCGAGGCCGATCCCGGCCAGGTAGCAGAGCAGCACCAGCGGGATCGTCTGGGAGGCGTTCTCGGCCGGGCCCGCAGCTCCGGCCGCGGACAGCGCGACCGCACCGGCCAGCGCGACCAGCGACGCCACTCCCCGCGCCACGCCCACGCGTTCACCACCCTGGACGGCGGACTCGGCCAGCGCCGCCGACGGCCGGGTACGGGACGCCCGCAGGCCCGCGATCACTCCGCCGAACTGCGAGCAGACCAGCAGCGCCGCGCCCGCGGCGACCAGCGGCTGCCACCCGGCATGGAAGGAGGTGTCGGCCGGGGCCATGTCGTGCGTGGCCATGCCGTGCAGCCAGAAGCGGCCGAGCAGCGACCCGAGACCGTATCCGGCGGGCAGCGCGGCGAGCGCGATGCCGAGTGCCTCGACGGCGACCATCCGGCGGACCTGCCGGGGCTCGGCGCCGATCGCGCGCAGCAGCGCGCTCTCCCGGCTGCGTTGGGCCACCGCCAGCGACATCACCTGGCTGATCACGAAGATGGCCAGGTACACGGACATCACGCAGAAACCGATGCCCATATCGGCGAGCTCGGCGAGCTGTGCGCGGGCGGCCCGACCGGCTCCCTGCGGCACGGCCGACGCCGAGACCGTCATCGAGACACCGGCGGTGACCATGGTCGCGGTGAGCACGAGCGCAGCGAAGGTGCCCGCCAGGGCGGAGGGGCGGGAGCGGACGGCGGCGGTGGCCAGACCGGTGGGACGCAGGACGCTCATCGGACCTGCCCTCCGGCTGCGGCTGCGGCTCCGGCGTGCGTGACACGGCTCGCGGCGAAGGCCCCCGCGCCCGCATCGGCACGGGTACCCGCACCGGCCCCGCTGTCCTGGACCAGTCGCCCGTGGGCGAGCCGCAGCACCCGGTCCGCCCGCGCGGTCACCGCGGGGTCGTGGGTGACCAGCACGACGGTCGCTCCCTGCCGGTCCACCGCCTCGCGCAGGAGGTTCAGGATCTCGGCGCCCGTCTCCTGGTCGAGGGACCCGGTCGGCTCGTCGGCGAAGACCACGGCGGGCTCGGTGATCAGGGCCCGGGCGATGGCCACCCGCTGCTGCTGCCCGCCCGAGAGCTGCCCCGGCCGGGCGTCCTCGCGCCCGTCCAGGCCGACCCGGGCCAGCAGCTCCCGCGCGCGGGCCGGATCGCGGCGCCGCCCGTCAAGACGCAGCGGCAGCAGCACGTTCTGCTGCACGGTGAGCGCGGGCAGCAGGTTGAAGGACTGGAAGACGAATCCGATGTCCGTACGCCGCAGCCGGGACAGGCCGCGCTCCTTCATCCGGCTGATCTCCCGGCCGCCGAGGCGCACCACCCCTGAGGTGGGCCGGTCAAGACCGGCGGCACACTGCAGAAACGTCGATTTGCCCGAGCCGGACGGTCCCATCACAGCCGTGAGCGAGTGCTCCGGCACCTGGACGTCCACCTCGTACAGGGCGTGCACGGCACGTCCACGGCGGCCGTAGGACCGACTGACCCGCTCCAGCTCAAGTACGTTGTTCATGCCATCGACGCTACGAAATCGCAGGTCAGAGCCACAATGGCGGATTCCCCCGGAACGGGGGTTCGGTTCTTCCGAACCCCGGCTTCCCCGGCTCCCTAGGCGGGCGACGACTCGCCGGCGAGCTGGTTGTTGCGGTCGATCTCCGGCATGTGGGTCTCGGCCCAGCCCCGCAGGGCCGCGAGCGGTTCTTCGAGGGACAGGCCGAGCGCGGTGAGCCGGTAGTGGACGGCGGGCGGCACGGTGGGTTCCACACGGCGCGCGACCAGGCCGTCGCGGGCCAGGCTCTGCAGGGTGACGGACAGCATCTTCTGCGAGATGCCGGGGGCGAGGCGCCGCAGCTCCGCGAAGCGGAGTTCGCCCGGGGCGTGCTCGGCCAGCACCTTGACCACCATCGACGTCCACTTGGTGCCGATGCGGTCGAGCAACCGGCGGGTCGGGCAGAGCGGATCCAGCAGGTCACCGCGCTCGCCGCGCCGCTGGTCGGGTCCGCCGGATCTCGACGTGGTCACCTGGGGCTCACCACCTGAAGGAAAAGTGCCGTCTTGGACGGACCAGGCTAGTTCCCTATCGTGACGTTGTCACCATTCCTCACCGCCTTCCTCACCGCCTCCCTCGCCACCTTCCTCGCCGCTCCCTCGTAGCCCCTCCCCTGGAGTCCCCCATGCCCGAACTCCGACGCATCACCGTCAACGGTGTCGAACTGAACGTCGCCCTCGCCGGATCGGGTCCGGCCGTCCTGCTGCTGCACGGCTTCCCGCACACGTGGGAACTGTGGACGGACGTCATCGCCGACCTGTCCGGCCGCCACCGCGTCATCGCACCGGATCTGCGCGGGTTCGGCGCGAGCGGCCCGGCCGACTCCGGGTACGACGCGGGCACCCTGGCCGAGGACGCCGAGGGGCTTCTCGCCGCGCTCGGTGTGTCCTCGGCCGCGGTGGTGGGGATCGACGCGGGCGCCCCGCCGGCGTTCCTCCTCGCCCTGCGCCGCCCCGGTCTCGTCCGCCGCCTGGTCGTCATGGAGTCCCTGCTGGGCAGGCTGCCCGGCGCCGAGGACTTCCTGGCCGGCGGCCCGCCGTGGTGGTTCGGCTTCCACTCGGCCGCGCCCGGCCTGGCCGAGACCGTGCTGGAAGGCCACGAGGCCGAGTACATCGACTGGTTCCTGCGTGCAGGCACGCTCGGCGCCGGGGTGCGCCCTGCCGTCCGGGACGCCTTCGTCCGCGCGTACACGGGGCGCGAGGCGCTGAGCCGCGCGTTCTCGTACTACCGGGCCATGCCCGAAAGCGCGGCACAGATCGACGAGGCGGTCACTGCGGCCCGTCTGACGGTGCCGACGATGGCCCTGGGCGCCCACCCCGTCGGCTCGGCCCTGGAACGCCAACTCCGCCCGCTCACCGACGATCTCACCACACACCTCATCGAGGACTGCGGACACATCATCCCGCTGCACCGCCCGGATGCCCTGCTCGCACTGCTGCGTCCGTTCCTGGCCGGCGAGGACTCAAGAGCGGCGTAACTCGCTCACGCGCTCCCGCTCACCCGGATCGCGGAGGCCGGGCAGACGCTCGCGGCCTCGTCGGCCAACGCGTGCTGCTCCGAGGGCGGTTGGGCGTCGAGCAGGACCACGATGCCGTCCTCGTCCCGCTGGTCGAAGACGTCGGGCGCGATCAGCGCGCACTGGCCGGCTCCGCAGCAGGTGTCCTCGTCGACGGTGATCTTCATGCGGGGCACTCCTTCGGTGTGGGGGTGGAGGGCGCGGCGAACATGCCACTGACGGCGTCGGTGAGGAGCGTGGCCGTCGCTCGCCAGGAGGCCGGCGGTGCCTCGCCGCGGGCCACCCGCTCCTCGTGTTCGGCGCAGGTGTGACCGATGAGGTGGGTCGCCATCTGCGCGCGGGCACGGCGCACTTCGGCCGGCACATGGCCGAGGAGCGGGCCGAGTCCTCGCAGGACCGCGGCGAGGGGGCGGCGGTTCAGGGCGTCGTCGGTGAGCACGGCCCGCAGTACGGGGTCGGTCATGAGCTGGGACGAGAACCGTGCGTACCAGGACGGGGAGTCGAGCCCCGCCAGGTACTCCGGCACGGGCCGCACCAGGCACTCGACCCATGCGCGCACGTCCTCGGGGTCCGCGATGCGGTCGAGCATGTCCTGGCGGATGAGTTCGGCGGCCGCGGAGTGGTGTGCCGTGATGGCGCGCACCAGGTCGACCTTCGAGCCGAAGTGGTAGCCGACCGCGGCCACGTTGCCCTGCCCCGCCGCCTCACTGATCTGCCGGTTGGACACGCCGGCGATGCCCTGCTCGGCGTAGAGGCGCTCGGCGGCGGCCATGATGGCGTGTCTCGTCTCCAGCGACCGGGCCCCGCCCCGGGCCACCTGTTCGGCGGGCACGCTCACCACCTCACCGGCAACTCGCGCAGCGGGCCGGTCAGAAGACCCTCGACCTGCCGCAACTCACTGCGTTCCACGGCGAGTTCGAGGCCCGGCAGGCGGCGCAGGAGCACCTCCAGGACGGTCTGCATCTCGGTGCGGGCCAGTGGCTGCCCCAGGCAGGAGTGCGGGCCCGCGCCGAAGGTGAGGTGCGGGTTGGGCGAGCGGGAGAGGTTCATGGTGTCCGCGCCCTCGAAGGCGCGCTCGTCCCGGTTGGCCGAGGACATGCTGCACACGACGGTGGTGCCCTTCGGTACCCGTTCCTCGCCGAACTCGATGTCCTCGTGCACGTAGCGGACCATGCCGAATCCGTTGCTCGGGTCGATGCGCAGGGCCTCCTCGACCGCGGGCCTGATCAGCGTACGGTCCGCCAGCAGGCGCTCCCAGCGGTCGCGGTCGGACAACAGGTGGGCGACCATCACGGCGATGAATCCCGCGGTGGTCTCGTGCCCGGCGAGGAGCAGTGCCTGCCCGGTGGCGACGAGTGCCTCGTCCGGCAGGACGTCGCCTTCTCCGTCCGGCGTCGTGAGCAGCAGTGTGAGGAGATCCTCCTCGCCCTCGGCCACCCGGCCCGCGTCCAGGTCTGCGCGCTTCTCGGCGATGAGCGCCGTCATGTAGTCGGCGAACTCGCGCTGGGCCGTGGCCATGTCGTCGGCGCTGTACTTCGTGACGCTCAAGAACGTGTCCGACCAGTTCTTGAAGGAGTCCCGGTCCCGCTCCGGCACGCCGAGCATGGCGCAGATGACGTAGACGGGAAAGGGGAAGGCGAGCCCGGCCACCAGGTCGGCGGGGCCCGGCTGCGCGGTCATCTCGTCGATCAGCCGCTCCGTCACGCGCTCCATGTCGGGGCGCAGCGCCCGGATCCGCTTGGCGGTGAACCAGCGTCCGAGCAGGCGGCGCCAGCGCTCGTGCCCGACCGCGTTCAGGGTGCGGGCCATCGGGCTGTTGAAGATGTCCCCGTCCCCTTCGGCGACCCGCGCGGCGTCCTCGTTCGCGGCGCCCTCGCGGCTCAGCCGCGGATCGCGCAGGGCCGTGCGGACGTCGTCGTACCGGGTGAGCAGGGTGGCCTCGTCGCCACTGGGCAGCGTCACCCGGGCCACCGGGCACTCCTGCCGCATCCGCCCCCACTCGACCGGGGCCTCAAGCGGCGCGGGCTGCCCGAACGGGTAGTGCGGAACTGCTGCTTCGTCCTTGGTTCCCTGGCGCATGGTGCCTCCGGAGTAGGTGCCTGACCGCAGCACCCACCCAAGTTAAAACGCCTGCATTAATCAAGTGGATGGCTTGATTCCACCGTGGAGAGTCCTGAACGGAGCGGTGCGGGCAGCGGTCCTCGGGCCATCACGCCGGTTCGCGCGGAAGCCCGAGCCTGGCGGTTCCCGGTCCTTCGAGGTCCTCCAGCGCCGGTCGTCGTCCGCAGACGGCCAGCAGGAGGGAGAGTGCGGGGCCCCTGGCTTCCGGGCCGGCTCCGATGGACAGGTCGGCGTCCACCGCTGTGAGCCGGACACGGGCTGTCAGTTCCTTGGCCCCGCCGAAGGACGCGGGCGTACGAGCCTGGAGGCGCAGCGCTCGGGCCACGGCCTCCGGCGGGTAGGCACGGGTGAGTCCCAACGGCCTGCGGATGTCCTCGCCGTGGACGACCTCCTCGACGAGCCTGCTGTCCAGCGGCGCCGGAGGACCCGACCTCCGCGGTGCCACCTGCCGAAGCCGCCGCAATGTCTCCTGCGGCGAGGAACCACGCCCGCGTTCCACACCGCGTGCGTTCTGACGGTCGAAGTCGAAGCGGTCCCGGACAAGGCCGACCGCGAACCCCAGGCGTGTCGTCCGGGCCGAGTCGACCAGATGCGCCGCGACGTCGTGCACGGTCCATCCCTCACAGAGCGACGGCTGCCACCACAGCTCGTCATCGAGCTGCGCGAGGTCGTCGATCAGCGCCGCACGCTCCGCATGCACCAGCGGCCACACATCGTTGCGCATCGACTTCTCCTTCGCCCGACAACATGATTCGCCCCCGTACGACTCCCGGCATCCCGGGAACTCATCGCGACCGCGAGCGGTGGGTGCGGCGCCTCGCGCACCGTGCAGCGGGCCGTGCGGCGTCTACCCGTTCACCCCCGGGCTCCGGATCCCGTCGACGATCCGGGTCCAGTTCTCCTTCCCGTGGCCGTCGGCGATCGCCCGCAGGTAGTGGCCCTGGACCGCGCGCGGCAGCGTGGGGTCGATTCCGGCCGTGGCCGCGGCGCCGACGATGTGGTCCGCCGTCGCGCCCATCATGGTCACGGTGCTCAGGTGGCCCGGGTGCTCTCCCGCGTCGATCTGCGCGCCGACGTTCTCCCCTGCCTGGAGCATCGCCGGGAGGCCGGTCAGCGTCGCCATCAGCTCGTCGACCGCCTCCGTCGCGGTGATCCCGGCCGAGCCCAGCAGCGCGGTGGCGTGTGCCAGTGCCGAGAGGCTCGTCAGGAAGACGTCGAGGTGTGCCAGGTACATCAGTTGCGCGAGGCCGGCGTCCTCGCCGAGGTGGCGCGGCGTTCCGATGCGGGCCAGTGCCGGGCGGTGTTCCTCGAAGACCTCGGGCGGGCCGCTGTAGTACACGGACGCCGCCTCGGTGCCCACCATGGGCGGGGGCGTCATCACACCGCCGGTCAGGAACGTCGCCCCGTGCGACGCCGCCCAGGCCGCCGCCTCGCGGGCGCGGTCGGGGGTGTCCGAGCTCAGGTTGACGAGGGTGCGGCCGGTCAGCGCGGCGGTCGCGGTGCCGAGGATGTCGTACATCGCCTGGTAGTCGGTGAGGCTGAGGATGACCAGTTCGCTCGCGGCGACCGCGTCGGCTGGTGAGGCGGCGAGGGTGGCGCCGTCGGCCACGAGGCCGTCGGCCCGGGCGGTGGTGCGGTTCCAGACGGTGACCGGGTGGCCGGCCGCGAGCAGCGTACGGACCATGGCCTGGCCCATCGGGCCGAGGCCGATCAGGGTGACGGGGGTGGCACTCATGCCGCGGTTCCTTCCTGGGGGCGGATAGCCGAGCGGGTGGCGGGGTGAGCGGCGCGCAGGCTCTCGTAGATCCGCGCGAACCCCTCCGAGCCGTGCCCCGCATCGATCTGACGGCTGATCAGCGCCTGGACGGCGGCGATGGGGGCGGGGTCAACGCCCTGCTCCTCGCTGGCCCGCACGAGGTGCGACAGGTCGGAGAAGTCCAGGCTCTGCTGGCCCGGGACGGTGTAGTCGCCGCCGTCGACGACCTCCGCGTAGCCGCCGAGCCCCTGGGTCATCGCGGACAGGAACGGGGCCTGGCGGGCGGCGAATTCGGACGCGCTCATCCCCATGGCGGCGACCATCGCGGCACCGTGGATGAACCCCGCGAACATCTGGTACATCCCCGACAGCATCGCCAGGTCCACCAGCGACGCCCGGCCGGCGTCCTCGCCGTGGAACTCGCTCGTGGCCCAGATGTCGAGGGTCGACAGGAGGGCGTCATAGGCCTTCCGCGAGCCGCTGTAGAAGATCTGGCCCTCGCGGGATCCGATCATCGCGGGGACGGCCATGATGGCGCCATCGAGGTAGCTGACACCGAACTCGGCGGCCCAGGCGGCGAGTTGGCGGGACTCGTTCGGTGTGGTGGTCGTGACGTTGACGAGAGTGCGACCGCGCAGGTCGTCGGCGACCGGACCGAGGGTGTCCCGGACGGATGCGTACTTGAGCAGGCAGGCGATGACGACCGGGCTCGCCGTCACCGCCTCGCGGGCCGAGCCCGCGCCGCGGGCGCCGCGCGTCACCAGCTCCGCGGCACGGTCAGGGGTTCGGTTCCAGACGGTCACGGAACGGCCGGCGCCGAGCAGCGCGGTCGCCAGCGCGCTGCCCATCGCGCCGAGGCCGAGCACGCTGACGTCGGTCAACTGGACTGGGTTTCGAGTGGGTTCGGACACGACGACCATGCTGCGCAAGCCTGTATCGTCGCGGAAGTACCCACTATTTACTGCGGTACTTACCTTTTGGTGAGCAAGGAGAGAGTGGAGACTGCCGACCATGGCGCAGGCACCGCGCAACGGCCCCTACATCTGCGGCATCGACGCCGCACTCGACGTCGTCAGCGGAAAGTGGAAGGGCCTCGTCCTGTGGGAGCTGCACACCCACGGCGTTCGGCGCTTCGCAGAACTGCGCCGCGCGCTGCCGGGCGTGAGCGAGAAGATGCTGACCCAGCATCTGCGCCAGATGGAAGCGGACGGCCTCGTCGACCGCACGGTCTACGCGGAGGTGCCACCGAAGGTGGAGTACTCCCTCACCGCATCGGGCGCGGCGCTCAACGAGGCGCTGCTGCCGCTGGGCGAGTGGGGCCGCGACCGGATCCACCGCCACGGTCTCGACGTCGTCGCGGCCCCCGGCACGTCGGCGTCGACCGCCTCCTGACCCGCCGGTCAGACCTGGTAGCGGTCGGCCGCGAACAGGTGCAGGTGCTCCGCGACCCAGTCGGAGGTGTGGCGCAGTCCTTCGTCCAGGGAGACCTCCGGCTCCCAGCCGGCCAGGTCCCGGGCGCGGGAGTTGTCGGACAGCAGGCGGTGCACCTCGCTGCCCGAGGGGCGCAGCCGGCTGCGGTCGACGACGACCTCGGCGTCCCGGCCGGAGGCGTTGATCAGCGCCTTGGCGAGGTCCCCGATGGCGATCTCCTGGCCGGTGCCGAGGTTGACGCTGTGGCCCAGGGCCGCGTCGCAGGCGGCCAGGGCCAGGAAGCCGCGGGCGGTGTCGGTGACGTAGGTGAAGTCGCGTGTCGGGGTGAGGGAGCCGAGCTTGATCTCGCGTCGTCCGGCGTGCAGTTGGGCCAGGATGGTGGGGATGACGGCGCGGGCCGACTGCCGGGGGCCGTACGTGTTGAACGGGCGCACCACCGTCACCGGCAGCTCGAAGGCGTGCCAGTGGGACAGAGCCATCATGTCCGCGCCGATCTTGGACGCGGAGTACGGGGACTGCGGCTGAAGCGGGTGCGTCTCGCTGATCGGGGCGGTGCGAGCGGTGCCGTAGACCTCGCTCGTGGAGGTGTGGATCAGGCGGCGCACCTGGTGGCGGCGGCAGGCCTCGGCCACGTTCTCGGTGCCGACGACGTTGGTCTGCACGTACGCGCCGGGTGAGTCGTAGCTGTAGGGGATGCCGATGAGCGCGGCGAGGTGGAAGACGGTGTCGCAGCCCTCGACGGCGTCCATGACACGACCGGCGTCCCGGACGTCACCGGCGATCATCTCGACGGGGCCGTGGGCTTCGGCGAGGTAGGGGGCGAGGTTGCCCTTTTCGCCGTACGGCTTGTAGTGGACGAAGGCGCGGACCTTCGCCCCGCGGGCGACGAGGAGGTCGACGAGGGTGGAACCGATGAACCCTTCGGCCCCGGTGACGAGGACGGTGCGGCCGGTCCAGTCGAAGTCGGCGGCAGCGGCGGAGTGGGCGTGGGTGGTCATATGGCGATCTCCGTGTGGGGTGTGGGAAGGGCGGGGTGGCTGAGGGGGTGGCCGGCCAGCCGCAGGGCGTGGGCGGCCAGCAGGTCGGCCGCTTCGCCGTGGCGGCCGGGGTGTGCGGCGGCCGACATGGCCGCGAGCCGGGCCGGTTCGGCCAGCAGTGGCTCGACGAGGGAGGCCAGGCGCTCGCCGTCCGTCTCGGCGTCGGGCAGCAGGAGCCCCGCGCCGACGTCGGTGAGGACCCGCGCGTTGTGGGTCTGGTGGTCGCCCGGCGCGTAGGGGTAGGGCACCAGGACGGCGGGGGTGCGGGTGGCCGCGAGTTCGGCGACGGTCGCGGACCCGGCGCGGCAGACGGCCAGGTCGGCGGCCGCGTACGCCAGGTCCATGCGGTCGAGGTAGGGCACGGCGGTCGCCACCCGGTCCGCGCCGGTCTCGGCGAGCCGCCGGCGGACCTCGTCCAGGGCGGCGGGGCCGGTCTTGATCAGCAGGTGGACGCCGACGTGGTCCCGCCAGCGCCTCGCGAGGTCGGCGGCGGCCGCGGTGAGCCGGGCGGCGCCGAGGCTGCCGCCGTTGATCAGCAGGAGCCGTCCGTGGGTGGGCACTCCCAGGGCCCGCCGGGCGTCGCCCTGCAGCCGGGGCCGGTCCAGCGCGGCGAGTTCCGAGGCGATCGGCATACCCACGACGTCGGCGTGCCGACTGCCGGACAGATGCGCCCGGCTCTCCTCGAAGGCGAGCGTGATCTGGTCGGTGAGCAGCGCGGCGAAGCGGTTGGCGCGCCCGGGCACCGCGTTGGACTCGTGGATGACGCTGGGCAGCCCGGCCATCCGCGCTCCGACGATCACCGGGGCGCTCGGGTAGCCGCCCATGCCGACCGCGACCTGCGCCCGTTGCGCCCGCAGGACCGACTTGGCCTGGGCGCCGGACTTGACGAGCGCGGCGGGCAGCAGGAACCGCCGGGCACCGAGCGACGGATCGAAGGGAATCATGTCGACGGTGTGAAGGCGGTACCCGGCCTCCGGGATGAGCCGGGTCTCCAGGCCGCGCTCGGTGCCGACGAACGAGATCTCGGCATCGGGCACGGCCCGCCGCAGCGCGTCCGCCAGCGCGAGCCCCGGATAGATGTGTCCGCCCGTGCCGCCCGCACCGATCACCACCGACAGCCGGTCATGGGATGTTCGCTGTGTCCTCATGGCCGACACACTGCTGACGCGCTCTAAGAACTTTCTAAGACCGGGTTTTGGCAGGCTGTGACCATGAACGCGGCCGACGGGTGCACGAACGCACCGAAGGTTCTGGTGGTGGATGACGAGCCGGAGGTGCGGTACGCCGTCGAGGACGGACTCGCGGTCGAGGGGTACGAGGTGCGCGGGGCCGAGGACGGCCTCGCGGCACTTTCCGCGCTCGCCACCTGGGAGCCCGACGCCATGGTGCTCGACGTCATGCTCCCGGGCATGGACGGCCTCGCGGTCTGCCGTCGCCTGCGGGCGCTCGGGGATCGCACGCCGGTCCTGGTGCTCACGGCGCTGGGCTCGGTGAGCGAGCGGGTGGACGGCCTGGAGGCGGGGGCCGACGACTACCTGGTCAAACCCTTCGCGCTCGACGAGCTGGTGGCACGGATCCGGGCGCTGCTGCGGCGCACGGCCGCGCCCGAGGAGTCGGTGACGACACTGGGGTTCGCCGACCTCATCGTGGACCCTGCCAGCAGGAGCGGGCGGCGCGGCACACGGGTCATCGAGTTCAGCCGCACCGAGTTCTCCCTCCTTGAGCTGCTGCTGCGCCACCCGGGGCAGGTGCTCCCCCGCGAGACGATCATGGAGCGGGTGTGGGGCCGCGACTTCGGCCCCGACTCCAACTCCCTCGCCGTCTACGTCGGGTATCTGCGCCGCAAACTGGAGGCCGCCGGCGAACCGCGCCTCGTCCACACGGCGCACGGCGTCGGTTACCGGCTGGACCTGGCGTGAGCACTCAACCCGCGAGCACTCACGCCGCGAGCACTCCAGCGCAGTCCCCGTCGCGGCCCAGGGGCGGGCGCAGACATGCCCGCTGGATGCGCCGCCGCCCCCTGCGCACCCGGCTGACCCTCGCAGCCGCCGCGGCCGTGGCCGCCGTGGCCGTCGGCCTGTGCGCCGGCAGCTTCGTGGTGATCCGCCATCAACTCCTGCACCAGCTCGACCTGCACCTGACGCAGTCCGCGCGGCTGGCCACCCAGCAGTCCGGCCACGAGCCGTCCGGTGTGGTGCAGGGGCAGTGCCGCTACCTCGCCGCCCCGGCCTGCGCGCAACTGGTCCCCGCACGGCCGGCGGACGATCCCGCCGACCCGTACCTCCTGCCGGTCACCGACTCCACGCGCGAGGTGGCATCCGGCGACCGTGGGCCGTACTACAGCGAGCTGACGCTGGCCGGTCACCGGGGCAGGATGCTCACGACACCGCTGCCCGAGGGACGCGCCCTCCAGGTCGCGGTCCGGGCCGACACCGTGGACCGGGGTGTGCGCCAGGCCGCGGTGCTGCTCGGCGGCATGGGCGTGGCCGGTGTGCTGCTGGCCGGTGCCCTCGGTGCCTGGGTGTCCCGTACGGGACTGGCGCCCGTCACCCGGCTCACCGCCACCGCCGAACGCATCGCCGCCACGCGCGACGCCCGGCACCGCATCGAGCTGCCGCCGGAACGCGCCGGTCAGGACGACGAGATCACCCGGCTCGCCGCCTCGTTCAACACCATGCTCGACGAACTGGAGAAGTCCATCGGCGCGCAGCGGCGCCTGGTCGCCGACGCCTCCCACGAACTGCGCACGCCGCTGACCGCGCTGCGCACCAACGCCGAGCTGCTCACGAGGAGTTCCCGTCTCAGCGACGCCCAGCGCGAGCGCGCGGCGGGTGCGCTGAGCCGTCAGCTGCGCGAGGTCACCCTCCTGGTCAACGACCTGGTCGAGCTGGCCCGCAACGAGGAGCCGGACCCGCTGATCGAGGAGGTCCGGCTCGCGGACATCGTGACGCACACCGTCGAGACGGCACGCGGCCACTGGCCGGCCACCCCGCTCGCCCTCGCGATCGCGCCCGAGGCACGCACCGCCACCGTCGCAGGTGTGCCGGCCCGGCTCTCACGGCTGCTGTCGAGTCTGCTGGACAACGCGGCCAAGTTCAGCCCGCCGGGCCGCCCCGTCGAGGTCACCCTCACCTCCGCCCCGGCCGCACTGGAGCTGACCGTCCGCGACCACGGCCCCGGCATCTCCGAACAGGACCTGCCCTACGTCTTCGACCGCTTCTACCGCGCCCGCAGCGCCCGCGCCCTGCCCGGGTCAGGACTCGGCCTCGCCATGGCCCGCCAGATCGCACACGCACACCACGCCGACCTCGTCGCCGAACCCGCGCCGGGCGGCGGCGCCCAGTTCCGCCTCACGATTCCGCACACCTCATGACGTACGACGTCGGCCCGGCCGGGCTCAGCCGACCCGCCACCGCTCCACCGCGTCCTCGTCCAGCTCGACGCCGAGGCCGGGCGCGTCGGGCACCCGCACACACCCCTCCGCGTCCACCCGTACCGGCTCGGCGAGCATGAAGTCGCGCCGCTCGGGAGTCCAGCCAGGCGGGTCGAAGGGGAACTCGAAGTACGGGCCGCCGCCGACGCCCGCCGAGACATGCAGGTTCGCCAGGACGCCGATGCCGTTGGTCCAGCTGTGCGGGGTGAAGTGGCGGTGCTTGAGCCGGGCCACCTCGGCCAGGGTGCGCGCACGGTGCATGCCGACGGCCAGGACGACGTCCATCTGGTAGACGTCCAGCGCGTCCTCTTCGAGGTAGCGCAGCAGCTCGGTGGTCGAGTGGTGCATCTCCCCCGCCGCGATGCGCACGCCGGGGTTCTCCGCCCGCAGCCGCTTGAAACCGTCGAGATCCGCGTACGGCAGCGGCTCCTCGACCCAGAACACGTCCAGCTCGGCGAGGCGCGCGAGGGTCTTGCGGGTGCGGGCGAGGTCGGTCGCGTCGGTGGTGTCACCGGCCATCCGCCAGGACTGGTTGAGGTCGACCATGATGTCGAAGTCCTCACCGAGCTCCTCGCGCACCGCGCGTACGGCCGCGATCCCTTCGCTCACCCGGTCGCGGTCGATCCGTATCTTCATCGCCCCGAAGCCGGCCTCCCGCACCTTCAGGGCGGTGGCCACGCGCTCCTCCGGAGACTTCAGCTCACCGCAGGAGGCGTAGGCGGGCAGGCGCTTCGTGGCGTTGCCGAACAGCTCGGACACGGGCCGTCCGTGCACCTTGCCGACGATGTCCCACAGGGCGGCTTCGAGCGGCCAGTAGTGGCCGCCGTGGAAGTTCGCCGTCTCGATCGCCTTCACGTGCCGGGTGATGTGCAGCGGGTCCTGGCCGATGAAGAGGTGACGGAAGGCGTCGAAGCCGTCCATGGTGTCGCCCGAGCCGATGCCGGTGACGCCCTCGTCGGTGTGCACCCGCACGATGGTCGCGTCGAAGTGCCGCCGCGGGACCGGGTCCCAGGCCGCGTGGAACGGTGGGTCGAGTTCGAGCCGCAGATGGTCGAGCGTGATGTCCGTGATCTTCATGGGTTGCTCCCTGGGACGTGCCGCACCCCGGTGCGCGCGTACATTGGCACGGAGATCTAGAGGTGGGAACGTGCTGGTGAATCGGAGGCCGCGAGCCGCTGCGCGGGTTCTGCGGACCACCGTAGGCAGGGCCCTGACCAGGGGCAATGAATCCTGGTGGATCGCAATGTCGGTTGCGCTGCGAGCAACCGGCGCACAGCTGTCCGGGGGCCGCCGTGGCTGACACCTCCGCGGAGGGCGCCCGGCGCCACGGCCTCAGCCGCGATCTGCGCCTGCTCGACGTACTGGCCCTGCACGAGGCCGAACACGGGCGGGGACTCGGGGTGGTGGAGCTCGCCGCGCGCTCGGGCCGTGAGAAGAGCCAGGTCTCGCGGGCGCTCAAGGCGCTCGCCGAGGAAGGCGTGGTCGAGCGCGACGCCGACACCCTGGAGTACCGGCTCGGCTGGCGGCTGCTCTCCCTGGTGGCGCGCACCGCCGAGAACCGGCTTGTCCGGGTCGCGTCCCCGGTCATGCGCCGCCTCGCGGCCGAGATCGAGGAGACGTGTCACTTGTGTGTCCTCAGGGACGCCGAGGTACTGACCCTCCTGTCGGTCTCCGCGCACGACTTCCGCGCACACGGCTGGGAGGGCAAGGGTGTTCCGGCGGCGCGCACCTCGGCGGGGCGGGTGCTGCTGCTCGACGCGACACCCGACGAACTGTATGTGCGCCTGGGCATGGACGACCTGTCCGACGGTTTCGACGGCTCCCTCGTGCACTCCGTCCAGGAGCTGTGGCAGCGCATCCAGGAGGCCCGGCAGCGCGGATTCGCCGAGGTGCGCGAGGAGTTCGAGTCCGACCTGGTGGGTGTCTCGGCCCCGATCCGCGACTTCCGGGGCAGGGTGGTGGCCGCGCTGAACGTCGGCGCTCCCGCGGACCGGTTCGCCGATCGGCTCCAGCGGACCGGCCGGATCACCGTCGGTGCGGCGGACCGGGTGTCGGCGGCGTTGGGCTGGGAGCGGGCGCGGTAGGCACGGCCTCTTGTTCTCCACCCCGTGGTAACTTCCGTATACAAGTTGTATGCGATCCAGATCCACGAACATCACGAACATACGGTCCACGGTCCACGGGAGAGCACATGGGGACGTCCGGTCGAGAGAAGGCGTACGCCTACCTCAAGGGGACGGTGCTCACCGACCCCGAGATGCAGGGCGAGTTCCTCTCCGAGCAGGAGATCGCCGACCGTATCGGCGTCTCCCGCACCCCCATCCGCGAGGCCCTGCTGCTGCTCGCCGCCGAGGACCTGGTCGAGATGGTGCCCCGGCGCGGCGCGCGCGTCTCCCGGCTGACCGGGCGGCAGATCACCGAACTGATGGAGCTGCGCGGCATGGTGGAGCGCTACGCGGCGGAGCAGGTCATCAGGGCGGGCCGGGTGCCGGTGGAGGAACTGGGCGAACTCCTCGACCGGCAGCGCGGGTTGAGCGGGCCGGATGACGCCAAGGAGTTCATCGCCATCGACCACCGCTTCCACGCGACGATCGTCTCGGCCGTCGGCAACGGCCTGCTGGACCGCCACTACGACGGGCTGCGCAGCCGCCAGGTGCGCGCGGGCGTCGTGGCGCTGTACAACCAGAGCGGCCGGCAGAAGTCGGTCATCGACGAGCACAAGGTGATCCTGGACGCGCTCGTGGCGGGTGACGCCGACGCGGTGGGCGCGGCGATCGACAGCCACTTGGAGTCGACGCTGAAGGTGCTGCTGGCGGGGTAACCCGGGTCGGTGTCCAGGGATCCCTGGACACCGACCCGGGTTACCCCCCCCCCGGCCGTTTCACTTCGGGTAGGTGATCACCGAGTCGTCGCGCCCGAGCCTGCGGTTGGCCAGTACGGACGTCTTCTCGCGCACCCGGTCGACCTCGGCGACGTCCAACTCCGCGACGAGGAGGCCGGGTTCCGCGCCGAGGGCGTCGCGCACCGTGCCGTCCGGGCCGACCAGCATGCTGTGACCGATGCCCGTCGGGGCCGTGCCGGCGACGCTGATGCCGCTCGCCGCCGGGTCGGCCTGGTCCACGGCCGCGACCCAGACCGTGGCGTCCAGGGCCCGGGCCCGTACGAGGAGTTCCCACTGCTCGCGCTTGCCGGGGCCCGCGCCCCAGGACGCGGGGAGCAGCGTGGCGACCGCGCCCGCGTCGGCGTGGGCCCGGAAGAGTTCGGGGAAGCGGACGTCGTAGCAGGTGGCGAGGCCGAGGCGGACGCCGTCGACGTCGATGGTGACCACCCGCGTACCGGGGGCGACGCTGTCGGACTCCGCGAAACCGAAGGCGTCGTAGAGGTGGATCTTGTCGTAGGTCGCCTCGACGCCCGGCCCGGTCGCGAGCAGGGTGTTGGTCACCCGTCCGTCGTCGGCCGGGGTGAACATGCCCGCGACGACGACGATGTCCGCCGCCTCTGCGATGGCGCGCAGCCGGTTGGCCCACGGTCCTTCGAGCGGCTCGGCGAGCGGGGCGAGGGGTGTGCCGAAGCAGGCCATCGCCGCCTCGGGCAGGACGACGACGCGGGCGCCCGCGTCGGCCGCGCGCCGCGCCTGCTCCTCGATGAGGTCGAGGTTCTTGGCCGGGTCGGGCCCGGTGGTGAGCTGGCTCAGAGCGATGCGCATGAGGTGTCCCTCCTGGTAAGGCGGTTGGTGTGACGGTTCAGGCATTCGCCTGGGCGACCAGCTCCGCGTCCTCGTCCGTGGCCGCCTCCGCGTCGCGACCCAGCAGGAGCCCGGTAATGGTCACGACCGCGGTGACGGCGACGTAGATCGCGAGCGGAACCCAGCTGTCGAACGAGCCGAGCAGCGCCGTGAACAGCAGCGGAGCGATCGCGCCACCGATCAGACCGGCCAGCGTATACGCGAGGGAGGACCCCGTGGAGCGCAGCCGCGGCGAGAACTGCTCGGCGATGAACGCGGCCTGCGGTCCGTACATCAGCGAGTGCAGGATCAGCGCGACGATCACACCGAGGACCAGCAGGCCCCACGAGCCACCGTCGACCATGCCGAAGAAGACGAACGGCCACACACCGGCAGCGACGGCCGAACAGCCGTACAGCAGACGGCGGTTGATCCGGTCGGACAGGGCGCCCGCGAGCGGGATCAGGACGATCTGAAGCGAGGAGCCGATCAGTACGGCGGCCAGCGCGGACCCCCGCGACATGCCCAGCTTGTCGGTGGCGTAGGTCAGCACGAACACGGTGAACAGCGCGTACAGCACGTCCGGGGCGACGCGGGAGAGGATCGCCGCGAGCAGCGCGCGGGGCTGGCGGGTGAGCACCTCGCGCACCGGAGCCTCGGGGCGGCTCTGCTCGGCCTCCATCGCCTTGAAGACCGGGGTCTCCTCCAGCTTCGCGCGGATCCACAGACCGAATCCGACCAGCACGCCGGAGACCAGGAAGGCGACGCGCCAGCCCCAGGAGAGGAACTGGTCCTCGGTGAGCAAGGCGCCGAGCGCCGCCAGGACGCCGTTGGCGAGGAGGTTGCCCGCGGGCGGTCCGACCTGCGCGGCGGAGGCGAAGAAGCCGCGCTTCTTCGGGTCGCCGAACTCGCTGGAGAGCAGCACGGCGCCGCCCCACTCGCCGCCGACGCCCACGCCCTGCGCGAACCGCAGCACGACGAGCGCGATGGGCGCGGCGACGCCGATGCTGCTGTGGGTGGGCAGCAGGCCGATCAGGAACGTGGCCGCGCCGATCAGCACGAGCGTCGTGATCAGCACCTTCTTGCGGCCGATCACATCGCCGAGCCGCCCGAAGACGATGCCGCCGAGCGGGCGCGAGACATAGCCGACGGCGTACGTGGAGAAGGCCAGCAGCGTGCCGGTCAGCGGGTCCTCGGAGGGGAAGAACAGGTCACCGAAGACCAGGGCCGACGCGGCGGAGTAGACCGCGAAGTCGTACCACTCCAGGGCGGTGCCGGTCAGGCTCGCGAAGAAGGCCCGGACGAGACCGGAGCGGTTCGGGGTGACGACCGGTGCGGCGGCCGGGCCGCTTGGGGAGTCTTGCAGCATTTCGGTCCTCGGTTCGGGGGACTTCGGCGGTCGGGGTGCGACATCGACGTTCGGGGAGACATCGACCTTCCGGCATACTTCTTGTATACAGGTCGTATGCGCAAGCCCTGAACGGGAAGTTAACCGCTTCGCAACCCTCCTACCTGCTCACCCCCGGAGATTTCCATGACGCTGCTCACCTTTGAACTCCCCGACGGCTCCACCCGCGACGTGCAGGTCGCCCAGGTCCTCAATGCCGGTTACGCCGGGCGCAGCCAGGACGACGTCGCCGCGCACGTCGCCGAGCTCGCCGAACTCGGCGTGCCCGCGCCGACCACGACCCCGGCGCTGTACCCGATCTCCCCCTACCTCGCGCAGCAGACCGAGCGGGTCGCGGTGCAGCACGGGCGGACCTCGGGCGAGGCGGAGTGGGCGCTGATCGTGGCACAGGACGGCGAGCTGCTGCTCACGGCCGCGTGCGACCACACGGACCGCGAGCTCGAGGTGCACGGCGTGGCCTGGAGCAAGAACGCGAGCCCGGACGTGCTGGCCCGCCGCGCCTGGCGCCTTTCAGACGTGGAGGGCCGCCTGGACGACCTGACGCTGCGCGCCTGGGTCACGGTGAACGGCGAGGAGTCCCTGATCCAGGACGGCACGCTCGCGGAGCTGCTCACGCCCTCCTACTGGGCCGACGTGCTGCGCGAGCGCGGCGAGCTGCTCCCCGGCACGGTGCTGATCTCCGGCACGATTCCGATGGCCGAGGGCGTGGACCAGTTCGGCGAGGCCTGGCGGGTGGAGCTGTCCGACCCGTCGGCCGGTGACACCATCACGCTGGCCTACGCGGTGACGCCGCTGCCGGTGCCGATCGGCTGAGCGGGGACGCGGCGGACGAGGGTCGGGTGCGACACCCACGGCGTGCGCACCCGACGGGAGGATCCGGTCAGTAGGTGGCGGCCGTCAGCGCGTCGAGCGCGCTGTGCTGGCGGGCCGCGTCGGCCTTGTCGAAGGGGCCGTTCCAGTGGAAGCCGTAGTAATTGCCGCTGCGGTCAAGGGTGTTGAGGGCGTCGGCCTGACGGTCGATGAAGCCGGAGTACGGGTGGTCGGGCAGGGTGCGGTTCAGCGCGCCGAGGCCGCGCATGTACGCCCCCTTGAACGACGGGCCGTCGGCGCCGCCGTCCGTGTCGTCGTCGTTGGGCTCGGAGAGGATCCCGCCGGGCGCGAGCAGCGGTGAGGCGGCGACCGCGTCCGCGATCTTGCGGCCCTTGGTGAGGACGGCGTTGGAGCCGGTGGCCTTGTGCAGCTCGACGAGGCCGCCGAGGATGACGCCCTGGTTGTACGTCCACGTGGTCGACTCGCCCGTGTTGACGCACGCGTCGTTGAGGCCGTCGTTGATGAGGTTGTCCTTGTTGATCAGCTTCTTCGACTGGAACCAGCTCCAGACGTTCTGCGCCCGGCCCAGGTACGTCGAGTCGCGGTCGAGGCGGTTGTGGATGCCCGCCGAGAGCGTGATGAACAGTTCGTTGGTGATGCTGTTCTTGTATTTGTGCTCGTAGTTCCACCACACCCCGCCGCCGCAGGTGTTGTCGTGGTGCTTCCACATGTGGTCGGCGTCGGCGATCGCGGTGTCCAGATAGCGCTTCTCGCCGGTGAGGTCGTACGCCCTCAGCCAGGCCAGGCCCCACCAGCCGGTGTCGTCGAGGTACTCGTTGCGGAACTGGCCGTCCTTGGCGTCGACGTTCTTCTCGTAGATCCGGTCGGCGATCTTCTTGATGTCATGGCCGCCCGTGTCGCCGGGGGCCTGCCAGAAGTCGAGGAGCGCTTGCAGGTCGTTGGCGTTGTTCCACCAGCCGGTGCTCTCGAAGGCGCCGGTGTCCGCGTTCCACCAGGTCATCAGGCCGTCCACGGCGTCCACCGCGTCCTGGTGCCGGTCGGCGCGCGGGGCGGCGGTGGCGGGGCCCGCGGCCAGCAGGCTCAGGCCGAGGGTGGTGGCGGTCAGGAGGAGGGAGAGCCTTCTTGTACGGGTGCGCATCGTGCGGTCCCTTCGGAGCAGCGGAACTGACCGGCGTGGCACGGTCACCGCTCCCGTCGAGCGTCTGACATCGTTGTCAGAACGTGGACGGACGGCGCCGCGCCCTGAGAACGAAACCAGGTGCCATTTTCACCGTCAACCCTGGTGCACCACACGGCACTTGACCCTTCATGCGGCATCGAGCGATCAGCCAGAGATGACGAGGAGCCGCCCACCGCATCCGCCGAAAGTCGCTCCGCGGTATACGTTCGGCTATTTGTGGCCGAAGGCCCGTAGCCACTCGACCGGCCAGGTCAGCCGCTCGGCCGACGCGTGGGCACCCCCGGTGTCCGTAGCGTCGACGGCATGAGAAACAGCATGCCGGCGGTGGGACTGTTCTTCCTCGCGCCGCTGGTCGGCGAGATGCTCCTCGGCGCCACCTCCCTCGACGCCCTGGCCCTGCTGCCGGTCCTCGCCCTCCTCTACGGCAGCGGCGCCCTGCTCATCCGCGAGCTCGTCTTCAGGACCGGCCGCGGCTGGGGCTCCATCCTGCTGCTGGGCGCCGCGTACGCCCTGCTCGAAGAGGGTCTGCTGGACCAGATGCTGTTCAACGCCGACTACTCCGGCAACTACGACATGGTCAACGTGACGCACATCCCGCTGCTCGGCACCGGCGCCTACGGACTCATCTCCGTCCTGGCCGTGCACGCGCTGTGGAGCATCACCGTGCCGATCGCGCTCATGGACGCCCTCGTCCCGCAGCGCGCGGCGCGTCCGTGGCTCGGACGGACCGGTCTCACCGTCACGGCCGGGCTGCTGGTGCTGGGAGCCGTGGTCGTCGGCTGGGGCAGCTACGACGACAGCGGTTACATGGCCCCGTGGCCGCTGCTGGCCGGCACGGCCGTGGTGGTGGCCGTGCTCGTGGCCACCGCGTTCCTGATCCCCCGCCCGCACGCCGGGCTCGACTCCCGGGGAGCGCCCCGGCCGCTGTTCGTCGGCGTCGCCTCGTGCGCGGCCACCAGCGCGTTCTGGCTGGTGCTTCAGCCGAGTTGGCCGGGTGTGGCCGCCGCGCTCGCGATCGCCGTCGCGGCCGGGGGACTTCTCCACTACTGGGCACGCGCGCGTGACTGGGCGCCTCCCCACACCTTCGCCCTGGCCGCCGGTGCCACGTTGACCTACGTCTGGGTCGGCTTCGGCCAGGACCCGGACCAGGGCTCGGCGGGCACGGTCAACCTCGTCGGCCACGTCCTGCTGGCCGTCGCCGCGGTCGCCCTGCTCTGCGTCGCCGCACGGCGCGTGCGCGTGCGGTCCCGTCGGCAGGAAGCGGCACGCGGATAGGAACGCACGGCGTCCCACGACTCCGCGGCAACGCGGCATCGCGGCAACACGTGCGGAGGCGTGGGCGGTTGTGCCGGGCCTCCGCGATTCCGATCATCCGGTTCACCTGTCGCCGGGTGATCTGGTGCGCCGGGGCCCGTGTGTGGTTACCTGGCTGCATGACCGTGCTCGTGACCCGCCGCCACGTCGACTACGTGCGTGTCACCACCACGGGTTGTTGCGCCGCGAGCTGACGCCGCGCTCCGGCTGCTGAGCAGCCCGTCTTTCTCTTTCTCGCTTTCTTCCCACCGCATCGCGCTGCCCGTCGCCCCCTTCGCGGGGCGCGGCTCGCGGTTCCGCGGTCCCTTCGCGTTTGCCGTCTCCGCACAAGGGAGCACCACCATGAGCCAGCCCATCGACTCCGTGACCGCAGGACACACCCCCGACGACGCGCCCGCCGGGCCCGACACCTCGGCCTGGTCGTTCGAGACCAAGCAGATCCATGCCGGTGCCGCGCCCGACCCCACGACCGGGGCGCGGGCGACGCCGATCTACCAGACGACGTCGTTCGTGTTCCGCGACACCCAGCACGCCGCCGACCTGTTCTCGCTGGCCGAGCCCGGCAACATCTACACCCGCATCCACAACCCCACCCAGGACGTCTTCGAGCAGCGCGTCGCCGCGCTGGAGGGCGGTGTCGCCGCCGTGGCGCTGGCCTCCGGGCAGGCCTCGGAGACCCTGGCGATCCTCACGCTGGCGAGCGCGGGCGACCACATCGTATCCAGCACCTCGCTGTACGGCGGCACCTACAACCTGTTCCGGCACACGCTGCGGAAGCTGGGCATCGAGGTGTCCTTCGTGGACGACCCGGACGACGCCGAGTCCTGGCGGGCCGCGATCCGGCCCAACACCAAGGCGCTGTTCGCGGAGACCCTGGGCAATCCGCGCGGTGACGTCCTCGACATCCGGGCGGTCGCGGACCTCGCCCACGAGGCGGGCCTGCCGCTGATCGTGGACAACACCGTCCCGACTCCCTATCTGCTGCGCCCACTTGAGCACGGAGCGGACATCGTCGTGCACTCGGCGACCAAGTTCCTGGGCGGGCACGGCACGACCATCGCGGGCGTCGTCGTCGACGGCGGCACCTTCGACTTCGGGGCACACACCGACCGGTTCCCCGACTTCACCGAGCCCGACCCGAGCTACCACGGCCTCCAGTACTGGCCCGCGCTCGGCCCCGGCGCCTTCGCCGTCAAGCTGCGGGTGCAACTGCTGCGCGACCTCGGCCCCGCTCTCTCCCCGCACTCCGCCTTCCTGCTCCTCCAGGGCGTGGAGACGCTGAGCCTGCGCATCGAGCGGCACTCCGCGAACGCGCTGGCGCTCGCCGTATGGCTGGAGCAGCGCGACGAGGTGGCCGCCGTCCACTACCCGGGACTCCGCTCCAGCCGCTGGTACGAGGCCGGGCAGAGGTACCTCCCGAACGGCGCGGGCGCCATCGTCTCCTTCGAGCTGCGGGACGGCATCGAGGCCGGCAAGCGATTCGTGGACGCCGTCGAGCTGTTCAGCCAACTCGCGAACATCGGCGACGTACGCAGCCTCATCATCCACCCCGCCTCCACCACCCACAGCCAGCTCGACGAGGACCAGCTGGCGGCCACCGGCGCCTCCCCCGGTCTGGTGCGCCTCTCGGTCGGCATCGAGAACCTCGCCGACCTCAAGGCGGACCTGGAGGCCGGGTTCCGCGCGGCCAAGGGCGCGTCCTGAACTCCGTGCTGACACCGTCCCAGGTCCCCCTCCCGCCGGCCTCCGGGGCCTGGCGGGAGGGGGACCCGCCCGGGCGCCGCCAGTGGTACGAGCGGGAGCGGCCGCTCCCGCTGGAGGCCGGGGGCGAACTGCCCCGGCCGCGCCTCGCGTTCGAGACCTGGGGGCGGCTCGCGCCGGACCGGTCCAACGCGGTGCTGGTGCTGCACGCCCTCACCGGCGACAGCCATGTGGCGGGACCCGCCGAGCCGGGTCACCCCACCCCGGGCTGGTGGGACGAGCTCATCGGGCCGGGGCGGGCGCTCGACACGGACCGCTGGTTCGTCGTGGCACCGAACGTGCTCGGTGGCTGCCAGGGCAGCACCGGACCCGCCTCGCCGGGCCCCTCCGGTCGGCACTGGGGCGGCGGCTTTCCGTATCTGACGCAACGTGACCAGGTAGCAGCCGAGGCCGACTTGGCCGACGCGTTGGGCATCGACCGCTGGGCCCTGGTGGTCGGCGGTTCGATGGGCGGGATGCGGGCGCTGGAATGGGCGGTGTCACACCCCGAACGCACGGACGCGCTCCTGCTGCTCGCCACGTCGGCCGCGGCGAGTGCCGAGCAGATCGCCTGGGCGAACATCCAGCTGCACGCGATCCGCTCCGATCCGCACTGGCTCGGCGGCCACTACCACCACACGGGCAGGGCTCCGCACGACGGGCTCGGCCTGGCCCGGCGGCTCGCCCATGTCACCTACCGCAGCGAGCCGGAGCTCCAGGTCCGCTTCGGCCGCTCGTCCCAGGGCGCGGAGGATCCCTGGAGCGGCGGCCGGTACCAGGTCGAGTCCTACCTCGACCATCACGCGGCCAAGCTGGTGCGCCGCTTCGACGCGGGCAGCTACGTCGTGCTGTCCGAGGCCATGAACAGCCACGACATCGGCCGCGGGCGTGGCGGCACGGCCGCCGCGCTGAGCCGGGTGACGGCCAGGACCCTCGTGGCCGGCGTCGACTCCGACCGTCTCTACCCGCCGTCCCAGCAGGCGGAGTTGGCGGCGGGCATCGGCACGGCGGACGCCCCGCGGGTCATCGAGTCCCCCTACGGCCACGACGGCTTCCTCATCGAGGCGGAACAGGTCGCCGCACTCGTCAGGGAACTCCTCCACGGGCCGTGACAGGTTCCCACCCCTCCCCGAAAGGCAGCACGCATGTCGCCTCGCGGACGGCTGGGGCACCCCGCTTCCCTTCGACTTCTAGGAGCACACATGACCGTCCAGGATTCCCCCACCGGCAACGACACCTTCGCCACGGAGTGGGAGGCGTGGCACCAGCAGAAGGACACCGCGCTCGCCCATGAGCACGGATTTCTCGCCGTCACCGGCCTGCACTGGCCGACCACCGTCCCTCAGCGCTTCCCCGATACGCCCGGCACCTGGTCGACGGGCGACGACGGCGTCACCGTCGTGCTCGACGACGGGGAGGAACTCGTCGTCGACGGCGCCCCGGTGCGCGGGCGGCACACGTTCACCGACATCCCCGAACGCGGCGGCGTCAATGCCGGCTGGGGAGACGCGGTGATCGAGATCGCCAAGCGCGGCGGCCACCACGTGATCCGCCCGCGACACCCGCGGCATCCACTGCGCACCGCGTTCACCGGGACACCCGCGTACGCGCCCGACCGGCGCTGGGTGGTCACCGGCACGTACGCCCCCTTCACCGAGCCGCGACCGACCACCGTGGGCGCCGCGGTCGAAGGGCTGCAGCACGTCTACGACGCACCCGGCAGCATCCGCTTCCGGATCGACGGCAGGGCACTGGAGCTGACCGCCTTCAACGGGAGTACCCCGGGCGGCCTTCTGGTGCTGTTCACCGACGCGACCTCCGGCGTGACCACGTACGCGGCCAATCGCGCGCTGCGGGTCGACGCCCCGGGACCCGACGGCACCGTGGTGCTCGACTTCAACCGCGCCACCAACCTGCCCTGCGCCTACACCGACTTCGCCACCTGCCCGCTGCCGCCGGCCGAGAACCGGCTCCCGGTGGCGATCGAGGCCGGGGAGCGGATCCCCCACGAGCGGCGGGCCTGATCGTCCACCGCCAGGACCCGCTTTCCCGGCCGGGATCGACTCAGACGCGGACCCCGGTCCCATGGATGCCGTGCCGGTCGATGAGGGCCAGTTCCTCATCGGTCAGCGGAGGGAACTCCAGGGCCCGCACGTTGTGATCGAGCTGCCAGGTCGAACTGGCCCCGATGAGCGCACTCGTCACCTGCGGCTGGCGCAGCACCCACTGCAGGGCGAGCTGCGCGAGGGACTGGCCGCGCTCCCGGGCGATCTCGTCGAGCGCGCCGGCCCGCTCCCGGTAGGTGTCGTCGATGTCGTCCGCGGACAGGAAGGTGCTGTTGAGCGCGCGGGCGCCGGCCGGGATGGTCCCGTCGAGGTACTTGTTCGTCAGCAGTCCCTGGGCGAGCGGGCTGTACACGACGAGGCCGAAGCCGTCCTCGGCGGCGAGCTTGATCAGCCCGCCGGTCTCCGGCCTGCGGTCGAAGATCGAGTACCGCGGCTGGTGGACCAGGAGCGGCACCCCGGCGGCGCGGAGCAGCTCCGCCGCCTGGTGTGCCGTCTCCGCGGGGTAGTTGGAGACACCCACGTACAGGGCCTTGCCGGACTGGACCGCGCTCACCAGCGCGCCGACGGTCTCCTCCAGCGGCGTCGAGGGGTCCGGCCGGTGGCTGTAGAAGATGTCGACGTAGTCGGTGCCGAGGTCGCGCAGACTGTGGTCGAGGGAGGAGAGCAGCGACTTGCGCGAGCCGCCCTTGAGGTACGGGCTCGGGCCGAGCGGGTTGCCCGCCTTGGTGGACAGGATCAGCTCGTCGCGGTGGTGCGCGAGGTCCTTGCGGAGCACCGTGCCGAAGAACTTCTCCGCGGCGCGGTGCGGGGGGCCGTAGCGGTTGGCGTTGTCGAAGTGGGTGATTCCCAGGTCGAAGGCGTGCAGCACGATGTCGCGCTGGACGTCGGCGGGGTAGTCGGTGCCGAACTTCTGCCACAGCCCGAGGGAGAACGCGGGCAGGTCGAGACCGGAGTTCCCGGTGCGCCGGTACTCCAGGTTCTCGTAGCGGTCCTCGGCTGCCTGGTACGTGGTGCCGTAGGACTCGGGGACGGCCATGAATGTGTCGCCTTTCCAGCGGAGGGTGGTGGGGGTGGTTCAGGTGGTGAAGGGTGCTTCAGGTGGTCAATGGCGGACGCGGCGCCGGGCGGCGGGATCCAGGGCTGGCAGGTCGCGCCCGGTGTCCCGCTCGATGAAGTGGGTGCCCGGTGCGACGATCTCGTCGATCCGGTCGAGCACCGCGTCGTCGAGCACGGTGTTCGCGGCCTTCAGATAGGCGTCGAGGTGTTCATGTGTGCGCGGCCCGATGATGACGCTGCTCACCGCCGGATGGTTCAGCGCGAAGGCCAGCGCGAGGTCGACGAGGCCGAGACCGGCCTCCTCCGCGAGGGCCGCCAGGGCGTCCGCCGCACGGAGCTTGCGCTGGTTGTGGGGCTGGGAGATGTCGAAGCGCCCCGGGATGAGGTCCGCGCGGGCCGACGCCGGCTGCTCGCCGCCCGTCCGGTAGGCGCCCGACAGCCAGCCCGCCGCGAGCGGCCCGTAGCTGAGGACGCCCAGGCCGTACTCCTCGGCGACCGGCAGGGTGTCCCGCTCCACGGTGCGCACCAGCAGGGAGTACGGCACCTGCTCGGTGTGCGGGGCGATCAGCCGGTGCTCCCGCGCGAGCCACTGGGCCTCGACGAGCCGGCTCGCGGGGAACACGGAGGTGCCGTAGTAGCGGATCTTGCCCTGCCGCACCAGGCCGTCGAGTGTCTGGAGCGTCTCCAGCAGATCGGTGTGCGGGTCGGGCCGGTGCGCCTGGTACAGGTCGATGTGGTCCGTGCCGAGCCGGCGCAGGCTGTCCTCCACCGCCCGCGTGATCCAGTGGCGGCTGCCGCCGGCCCGGCGGCGGTCGTCGCCGATCTGCCCGTGGAACTTGGTGGCCAGGAACACCGAGTCCCGGCGGCCCTTGAGGGCCTTGCCGACGATTTCCTCGGACGCGCCCTGCCCGTACACGTCGGCCGTGTCGATCGCGGTGACGCCCGCGTCCAGGGCGGCCGCGACGATCTCCAGGCTCCGCGCCTCGTCGGTCCACCGGCCGAGGTTCATCGCGCCCAGGGTCAGCGGGCTCGTGATGACCCCGGTGCGGCCGAGCCGCCGTGTCTCGTCCAGTGCCATGGTGTCCTCTCGTAGTGATGTGCGGCTCGTAGTGATGTGCGGTGCGCCGAACAACCTTGTAGCGACCCGGAGTTCGGGACAGCCGTGTAATAGGGCCGCGTTCAGAACAGGCCGCTGGTGGGTGGTTCCTCCGCCGCGAGGTAGTAGCCGCCGACCACGGCGGCCTTCCAGTCCCGTGGGTTGTGATTGGCCACGGTCCGCGCGTTGCGCCAGTGCCGGTCCAGGGCGTACTCCCGGCTGGTCGCCGATCCCTGCCCCACGTCGAAGAGCAACTCCGCGGCTTCCAGGGCCGATTCGACGGCTACGTACTGCGCCTCGGCCACCGTGACGGCAGCGGCGGCGCCTGCCGCACGCAGCTCCACCCGCGGCACGTGCCGGACCGCCTCCAGCGCCTCGGCGGCGAGCAGCACCGCGGACCTGGCGGCGTGCGCGCGGGCCGCGATCCTTCCCACCGCGTGCCGCACATACGGGTCGTCGACGCTCCGGTCGGCCGTGCTGTGCTTGATCGGGCGCGCCTTCTCCCGGCCGAACCACACCGCGTCATCGCGGGCCGACGCGGCGATCCCCGCCTCGACACACGTCAGATAGAGCTGGGCGAACGACCCCTGCCACGGGTGCGGAGGCTCCTGTTCGCGGAACCGTACGAGCCCTCCCTCGGCCAGCGGCGCGTCGGTCAGCCGCGTGCTGCCGCTCGCCGTGAGCCGCTGGCCCACCGCGTCGAAGTCGTCGAGCAGTTCGACGCCCTCGCCGTCGGTGCGGACGGTGAACCTGACCACGGAACCGTCCTCGTCCACGGCGGTGCCGCTGAACCAGTCGGCGTACAGGCCGCCCGTGCTGTAGTACTTGACGCCATTGACCACGTGGCGCGCGCCCTGTCTGCGTACCGTCGCGGACACCGAACCGCTCGCACCGCCGGTCCGCTCGTTGCTGGTCCCGGCGAACAGCTCCGCACGCCACAGCCGTTCCAGGTTCAGTTCCCGGTTCGCGAGGTCGTGGCGCGTGGCCACCTGATGGGCGGTCAGAAAGCTGGCGCGTAGGGCCTGGGCGACATTGGAGTCGGCCCGGGCCACCTCGATCACCGCCTCGGCGACATCGCGGAGAGTGCCGCCCGCGCCGCCGTCCTCCTCAGCGATGCCGATGAGGAGCAGTCGCGCCTCGGCCAGCGCCCGGACGTGCGGGAACGGGTGGTCCCGGGTTCCCTCGCGCTGCCGCGCGGTCGCGGCGAGCTCGGCGAGTACGGGGGCGATCGCGGCGCGGATGCCGGCGACGGTGGGTGCCGCCGCGGCACCGGGGTGGTCCGGTGCGGTGGCGGGTGACGCGCCATCCAGGGTCTCCGTCATGCGGCGGCTCCGATCGGTTCGGGCAGGCCGAGGGCGGCGCGCAGGGTGTCTCCGGGTGCGGGCTCAAGCCGTGCCACGAGCGCGGGGAGTGTGGCGAGCAGCCGTTCGGGCTCGTGGGGCGCGGCGAGTTCGAGGCCGTCGAGGCCGTGGCGTGCGGTCCAGCCGGCCAGTGCCGCCGCCGTCTCCTCGGGTGAGCTGACGCTGTACGGCAGCGAGGTCCGGCCGAGCAGTGCCAGGTCCGCTCGGCGGCGCCCGGCGCGTGCGCACGCCTCGGCGAGACGCGCCGCCGCCGCGGGCGCCTGGTCCTCGGTGACGACGAGCACGTCGGCCGACGCCGCGATGTCCGCCCAGTCCAGGGTGTCCCGCGTGTCCGCGACGAGGACAGGCCTGCCCTGCGGTGAGGTCGGGCCGTCGAGCGGTCCCGCCACCCGGTAGAAGCGCCCTTCGTGACCGAGCGGGGAGATCAGCGAGTCCTCCGCGAAGACCCCGGTGGCCTGGTCGCCGAGGAGGGCCGAGGCGGGGAAGGTCTCCCACAGGCCGGTCAGCACCCGCGCGTACTCGGCCCACCGCGCGGACCGGCCGGAGGCGTTCGACTCCGGCACCGGCACCGGCACTGGCACTGGCACCGGCACCCGCTCCGGATCCCGCTCCAGCACCGCCACGTCGCTCACCTCGTCCCCGTCGCCCGCCCGCAGCACGAGACCGGAGCGGCCGTCGGTGGCCCGGTCGAGCGACAGCAGTCGACGAGCGAGGTTGTAGGGCGCGTTGCGGGACGTGGGTGCCTCGGCGATCCATCGGAACTCCGGGAGGAGCCCCGCCAGATAGGCGGCGACGGCCGTCGGGTCGAGCGCCCCGTCGCGACTGCCGTCCGTCAGCCGGACGGCGGTCGCTCCTGCCGCGTGGGCCGCCCGCACGAACTCGATGGTCCCCGCCAGCGGAGTCGCGTCGGACGGGGAGATCTCCGGCGTCAGGCCGAGAATGACGGATCCGGTCATGCGGTCCTCTGCTTCCTGGGCTGGGGAATGCGTTCGGCCGACGCGAGTGGTGCTCGCGGCAGGCCGCGCGCCGGGAGGCCGAGGTGGCCACGCAGCGTCGATTCCGTGTAGTCGTGCCGGAACAGGCCCCTGCGGCGCAGTTCGGGGACCAGCTGTTCCACGAAGTCGTCGAACCCGGAGGGCAGGACGTCGGGCATCACGTTGAAGCCGTCGGCGGCGCCCTCACGGAACCACCGCTCGATGTCGTCGGCGACCTGCTCCGGGGTGCCCACCACGATGCGGTGGCCGCCACCTCCGCCGAGCCTGCGCAGCAGCTGGCCGAGGGTCGGGTTCTCCTGGTCGATGATGGACTTCACGATCCGGTAGAAGGTCTGCGAGCCGCCTGCCCGGCCGGGTTCGACCAGCCGTTCACGCGGGAGCGGTTCGTCGGCCGCGAGGCCTTCCAGGGAGAAGCCGAGCTGGCCCTCTAGGCGCCGCCGCGCGTACACCTCGGGCAGCAACTCGTCCAGCAGCTCGCGCCGTTCGCGGGCCTCCCGCTCCGTGGATCCGAGCACGGTCGAAAGGCCCGGAAGGACGACGACGTCCTCCGCGCGGCGCCCGGCGGCCACCGCTCCCGCTCTGATCTCGGCACGGAAGGCGCGGGCGTGCGCGAGGTCCTGGTCGGCGGAGAAGATGACCTCGCCCACCGCGGAGGCGAGCCGCCGCCCGTCCCCCGATCCCCCGGCCTGTACGAGTACGGGACTGCCCTGCGGGGACACCGGGCGGGTGCGCCGCGACCACCGGTCGACGACGTCGTGGACGAACGCCTCCGCCCGCCGGTAGCGCCAGGCGTGCTCGGGCTCCTCGTCCCTGCCGAAGTTGCGGGCCGCCGCGGCCCCTGCGGTGGTGACGACGTTCCACCCGACCCGGCCGCCCGACAGAACGTCCAAGTCACCTACCCGGCGGGCGAGTTCGACCGGATCGTTGTACGTCGAGGAGAGCGTGCCGATCAGTCCGACGCGCTCGGTGACGGCGGCGATCCGCGCGAGCACGGTCGTCGGTTCGAGGTTGTTGCCGGGACGGTGGCGCAGGTGCGGTTCGACCACGGGGCCGTCGGCGAGGAACACGGCGTCGAGCTTCGCGGCCTCGGCCCTCCGCGCGATCGACGTGTAGTGCTCGATGCCGTAGCTGGCCAGCGGGTCCGATCCCGGCAGCCGCCACGAGCCGCCGAACACACCGGCGTTGAGGATGTTGACGTTGAGATGCAGCTGTCGTGTCACTGCTGTTGTCCCTTCACGGAGCGCCGGTTCACACAGGGCTCCTTGGGGTCTGCCGGCCGCACCAGGCCGCACCGGGCCGCACCGGGGCAGCACACATCCCGGCAGAGGGAAGGCGGAAGGCGGAAGGCGGGAGGCGCCAGGAAAGGCGTTATCGATCGACCGCGTCAGGGCCGACGGTGAGGACACCCGATGACAGGTGCGGCGCCGGCCCGGAAGGCCGGATCAACACTGCGCGCTGGAAACCCTGAGCAGGTCGACACATCGCTCACTGGTGAGAAGCGGGTCCCGGCTCATGGGCCCAGAGTCTGTGGTGCCTCCATCGACCTTGTCAACGGCGATTTCGGCACCGCCCCGCCGCCGCAAGAGGCCTGACACACCCTTGCCATGAGCCCGCAACAGACGCACCGGCCGAGCCGTCCACCGCGGCCGCATCCCCGTGCCGGAGCTCGGAGTTCGTGGCCCGGGACATGGTTGACAAGGTTCGCCGGTCCGCCACAGACTCTGTGCCCATGAACCTCCTGGACCCCCTGCTGACCAGCGAACGCTGCGTCGACCTGCTGAGGGTTTCCAGCGCGAGTTGTTGATGAACCTCGCGGCATGATCCATGCCGCGGCCCGCGGCCTCCGGCCGTCCGGGCCCTTTCTGTACGGATACACCGACGGCCCCTGAAGTGGTGCTGCGCGCCGCCTAGTTGAGTGCCTGGCGCGTACGACCCGGTGCCGCATCCCGTCGTTGTGATCCGCCGCGCCGCGGGCGCGTCCACATCCCCGCGTTGTCCCCTCAACTCTCGAACGGACATCGATTCATGGCATCCCTGACCCCCGCCATCGGAGCGGGAGTGCCGGACGGCCGACCCTTCCGGCTCGCCTTTCTGCTGCACCTCGACTCCGACCTCACTCCCGCCGAGGCGTACCGCCAGGCCATCGAGCTGTTCGTGGCCGCCGAGCAACTCGGTTACGACTCGGGCTGGGTGATTCACCGTCACTTCCGCCAGGGGAACGAGCATGTCTCCGCCCCGCTCGTCCTGCTGGCCGCGATCGCCGAGCACACCAGCCGGATCCGGCTCGGCACCGGCGTGTTCATCCTGCCGCTCGCCGACCCCCTGGCCGTCGCCGAGGACGCGGCCGTGCTCGACGAGCTCAGTGGCGGACGGCTCGAACTCGGCGTCGGGTCAGGGCCGTTCCCCACCGCATGGGAGGCGTTCGGCCGCAGCCTCGACGACAGGCACCGGCTGTTCGACGAGAGCGTGGCCGCACTGCACGGGACCCTCGAAGGACGCCCGGTCAACACTGCTGGTGAATCGCTTCATCCACCGGGTGCGGGCGTGCGGCAGCGGCTGTGGCAGGCGACGACGAGCGAGCCGACGCGGGCCGTCGACTCGGCCGTCGCCGCCGCCAGGGCCGGTGACGGGCTGCAGCTCTCCCGGGCCGGCGACTGGTCCGGCCGGCAGGACACGCGGCAGCAGGCCGACATCGTCGCCACGTACCGCGAGGCCGCGGCCGGGGCGGGGTACGAGCCGCGCGTCCAGATCTCCCGCGCGGTCTATCCGCACCCCGACCGGGCCACTGCGGTCCACGCCGTCACACCTGGTGTGCACCGCTGGCAGTCATGGGCCTCGAAGCGCCGTGATGTCGCCGAGCTCGGCGTTCAGGAGTACCTGGAGCGCGACCGGTCGCTGCTCGGGCCCGCCGAGGCGCTCGCCGAGTCCCTGGCCGCCGACCCGTCCCTCGCGGGGGTCACCGACCTGCTCGTCAACTTCGTCCCTGGTGTGCCCGCGTTCGACGAGCATCTCCGGTTGCTCGCCGCCACCGCGCAGGAGGTCGCGCCGCTGCTCGGCTGGCGCCCGCTCCCGGACCCGTCATGACGGGCTTTCACCTCAACCTCTCGCTGCTGACTCCCGGGCACTTCCGGCAGGCCTGGCGGCTGCCCCACGTCGATCCCCGGGCCCACCTGGACATCGGCCACTTCGAGCGACTCGCGCGGGCCGCCGAGGACGCGAGCATCGACGCCGTCTTCCTCGGCGACGGTCCCGCCCTGGGGCCGGGCATCGAGAACGCGCCGGGCACCGGGCTCGACCCGCTGATCCTGCTGGCCCATCTGTCCGGGAGCACGGACCGTCTCGGCTTCGTCATCACCAGCTCGACGACGTACAACTCGCCCTACAACCTGGCCCGTCGGTTCAACGCGCTCGACCATGTGAGCAGGGGACGTGCCGCGGTCAACATCGTGACCACCGCGACTCCCGCCGCCGCGGCCAACTTCGGTCTGGACAGGCATCTGGACAAGGAGACCCGTTACCGCCGGGCCCACGAGTTCCTCGACGTGGTGACACGGCTGTGGGACGCGTGGGAGCCGGGTGCCGTCGTCGGCGACAGGGCGAGCGGCAGATACGCCGACGTGAACCTGATCCATGCCATCGACCACCACGGCGAGTTCTTCTCCGTACGCGGCCCCCTGCCGGTACCCGCGGGTCCGCAGGGCCGACCCGTGATCGTCCAGGCCGGAGGCTCGGAGGGCGGCCTGGGACTCGCGGGCGAGTTCGCCGATGTCGTCTTCACCGTGGCCCAGACCCGGCCGAAGGCGGTCGCGTTCCGCCAGGACATCCGGCGGCGCGCCGCGGCTGCCGGACGTCGGCCGGACGACGTCAAGATCTCGCTCGGCGTGGTCGTCCTCGTGTCCGAGACCGAGGAGGAGGCCCGGCGCCGTGAGCGGGAACTGCACGGGACCCTCCCGTTGGAGACACTCGCCGCGGCCGTCATCGCCGACCTCGGTCTGCCCGCGGACGCGTTCGGACCCGACGACGTCATCACGGTCGACGACCTGCCGGACGCTCCACCCCAGGCAGCGTTCTCCGTCGGCTTCAGCGAGTCGACGCGTGCGCTGATCGCCGAACGCCCCATGACTCCAAGGGAGTTGGTCCACCGCTCGGCCGGTGGATCCGGTCACCGCCTCCTGGTCGGCTCCCCCGCACGGATCGCGGACGACCTGGAGGACTGGTTCCGCGCCGGAGCGGCCGACGGCTTCACCGTCATGCCCGCCGACACCGCAGTCGACTTCGAGAACTTCACCAGGCTGGTCGTTCCGATCCTCCAGGAACGCGGACTGTTCCAGAAGGACTACCCGGCCCCCACGCTCCGCGAGCGATACGGCCTCCCCCGACCTCGGCAAGCCACCACCGTCCGCCCACCCCTCACGAGGTAACGCCATGTCCGACCTTCGCACTTCCATCGAGCGTGCCGCTCCGCGGCGCAAGAAATGGCCCTGGGCCGCGGGCGCCGTCGCCGTCGTCCTCGTCGCCGCGAGCGGGCTCGCCCTCGCGCGCGGCGACGACTCCGGTGGCCCGGCCGCCGGTGACGGCACACCCGTCCGCGGCGGCACCCTCCAGTTCGCGCTGATCGACTACCAGCGCAGCCCGGACCCGCAATGGGGCACCAACTACGCCGAGTCCCTCATCGGCGACAACATCACCGACAAGCTGACCTGGCAGGACCCGGACACCGGGAAGATCACGCCGTGGCTTGCGAAGTCGTGGGAGTACAACAAGGACCTGACCGAGTTCACCTTCCACCTGCGCTCCGACGTCACGTTCAGCGACGGCACCCCGTTCGACTCGGAGGCGGTCAAGGCCAACTTCGACCAGTACGTGCGCGGCGACCGGAAGCTGGGGATCCTCCCCAACGGCGCGCCCCTGCTGCCCGGTTACATCGAGACGCGGACTCCCGACGAGCACACGGCCGTCATCCGCTTCAAGAAGCCCCTCGCGAGCTTCCTCCAGGCCTCGTCGTTCACGGCCAACGCGGGGCCCGGCTTCCTGTCGCCCTCGACGCTGAAGCTCAGCGCGAAACAGCGGACGGACGCGACCAAGGTGATCGGCACCGGCCCGTTCGTGTACCGGTCGTGGAAGCCGCAGGTGAGCACCGTCCTGACCAGACGCAAGGGCTACGCCTGGTCCCCGCCGGCTCTGAAGCACCGCGGCGAGGCGTATCTGAACAAGCTGGTGTTCAACACGATCCCGGAGGCCAGCGTCCGGACCGGCTCGCTGGAGTCCGGCAGGCTCGACGCCACGCTCGACGTGGGCACCACGGACGAGAAGCCACTGGCCGAGCAGGGATTCAGGATCACCCACAGGGCGGTGTCCGGCACCCCCATCGTCTTCAACCTCAACTCCGGTCTGTTCCCCACCAATGACCTGGCGGTGCGCAAGGCGATCCAGCTCGGCTGGAACCGGGACGCGCTCAAGAAGACGGTGCTCACCGACTCCTACTCGGTGGCGACCTCGATCCTCGAACCGTCGGTCCACGGATACCAGGACTACAGCGGCTCGGTCCTGAAGTACGCCCCTCAGAAGGCCAAGAAGCTCCTCGACGACGCCGGCTGGAAGGTGGGCCGGGACGGAATCCGCGTCAAGGACGGCAAGAAGCTCGTGGTCAAGCTGCTCGGCATCAACAACCTCGTGGTGAACAAGCCGGCCTACGAGGCGATCCAGCAGGACCTCAAGAAGGTGGGCATCGACCTGCGGCTCACCGTCGTCCCGATCCCGGACTACTCGGCCAACCTCGCCAAGGCGAAGGACGACTGGAACGTCACCGCGAGCAACCGCTCGCGCAACGACCCGGCGGCCCTCAACCTCCAGTACAACCCGGAGCTCGGCAACGTCTCCTACGTCAGCAAGGACTCGACCGGAGTGGACGCCGACGAGGTCACCAAGACGCTGGGCAAACTCGAACTCACCCTGGACCCGGACAAGCGCAAGCGGTACGCCAAGGCGGCGCAGGACCTCCTGCTCGACAAGTACGCGCTGGTGAACCCGGTCTACAACCCCTCGCAGGTGATCGCCCAGGCGGACTACGTCCACGGGATCATCTTCGACGCGCAGTCGCGCAACCACTTCGTCAACACCTGGAAGAGCAAGGGGAAGTGAGCGACGTGCTGCGCTACCTCGCGCTGAAGGTCGGACGGGCCGTGTTCGTCGTCTGGGCCGCCTTCACCCTCACCTTCGTCCTGCTGTTCGTCCTGCCGGCCAACCCGGTGGATCTGCTCTTCGACCCCGCCGAACTCAACACCATCACCCCGAAGGTCCGCGAGCAGGTGGCGGACAGCTACGGCTTCAACAAGCCGGTGCTCCTGCAGTACCTCGCCCGCCTGGGGCACGCGCTGACCGGTGACTTCGGCAACTCGGTGCAGTCGGGCCGCGGGGTCACCGCCACGATCGCCGACGTGCTGCCGAGCACCCTCGTCCTCGCGTCCGGCGCCCTCGCCCTGGCGCTGCTCGTCGCCTTCGTGATCGCGCTCGTCGCGACCTCGACCCGCCGGGCCTGGGTGCGCAACCTCGTCGAGGCGCTGCCGTCGGGCGCGGTCTCGGTGCCGGTCTTCCTCTCCGGCATCCTGATGCTGCAGATCTTCTCGTTCCAGCTGGGCTGGTTCCCGGCCTTCGGCGAGGGCGGGGCGAGGAGCCTGGTCCTGCCGGTGATCACGCTGGCCATCCCGGTGCTCGGGCCGATCGCCCAGCTCCTCGTGCGCAGCTTCGCCACCGAGTTCCGCTCCGGGTACGTGACGACGAGCTGGGCGAAGGGGGCCACCCGTAGCGGCATCGTCGTCCGCGACGTCTTCCGCAACGCCAGCCTGCCGGCGCTCACCATCGCCGGCATCACGTTCGGCAACCTGATCGCCGGGTCGGTCATCACCGAGACCGTCTTCGCCCGCGAGGGCATCGGCCGGATGACGCAGGCCGCGATCAACACGCTGGACGTACCGCTGGTGCAGGGCATCGTCGTGGTCGTGGCGGCCACCTTCGCGGTGATCAACCTGATCGTCGACCTGATCTACCCGCTGCTGGATCCGCGACTGCGGGCCTCGCTCGCCGTCGGCCCGCCCCTGGCGGCCGGAGGAGGAAAGTGATGACCGTCCAACTCGCCGCCCCCGCCCGGCCGGGACCGGCGGGCCCGCTCGTCAGGCGCCTCGGTGAGCTCGCGCAGCAGCCGTTCCTCGTCCTCTCGTGGGTCGTCGTGCTGCTCGTGATCGGCTGGGCCGTCGCCCCCGGCCTGTTCACCTCCTACGGCCCCAACTCCGGTGACACCGCCGCGAGTTTCGCACCGCCTGGCGCGGAGCACTGGTTCGGCACCGACCGGCTGGGCCGGGACCTGTTCGCCCGCACCGTGTACGGCGCGCACACCACCCTGACCGCGACCCTGCTGGCCGTCCTCGTGGCCTTCGGCATCGGCACGGTCCTCGGGCTGATCGCCGGCTTCGGCGGCGGCCTCGTCGACACCGCCGTCATGCGGGTGGTCGACGTGTTCCTGGCGATCCCCAGTCTGCTGCTGGCGATGGTGGTGGTCTCCGTCCTCGGCTACTCCACGCAGAACATCGCCCTCGCCGTCGGCATCTCCTCCATCGCGTCGTTCGCGCGGGTGATGCGGGCCCAGGTGCTCTCCGTCGTCACCCAGGACTACGTGAAGGCGGCCTACGGCCTCGGGGGCGGCCGGCTGCGGGTGCTGGTCCGGCACATCGTCCCCAACTCGCTGAACTCGGTGATCGCGCTGGCGGCGCTCGAAGTGGGAACGGCCGTGCTCGCGGTCGCCTCGCTCGGCTTCCTCGGCTACGGCGCACCGCCGCCGCAGCCGGAGTGGGGCCTGCTGGTGGCCGAGGGCCGCGACTACGTGGCGGTCCACCCCTGGGCCTCGATCATGCCGGGTCTCGCGCTCGCGCTGGTCGTCATCGCGACCCACCGCATCAGTACCTCGTACCGGAAGGAGCACCACCGATGACCGACGCGCCCGCCCCGCCCGGTGAGGAGCAGGATCCGCTGCTGCGGATCACCGACCTCGCGATCGACTACCGCACCGGGCGCCGCCTGTGGACACCGGCCGTCCGGGGGGCCCAACTGCGGGTGGATCCGGGCGAGTTCGTCTCGCTCGTCGGAGAGTCGGGATCCGGCAAGACGACCCTGGTCCAGGGCGCGCTCGGGCTGCTTCCCGCCTCCGCGCGGATCCGGTCCGGCTCGATCCGCTACTCCGGCGTCGACGTCACCGGCTGGAGCGACCAGCGCATGGCGCGGGTGCGGGGCAACTACGTGGGCTTCATCCCCCAGGACCCCAACACCTCGCTCAACCCGGTCAAGCGGATCGGCCGCCAGGTGATCGAGGCGGTCCGGTTCAACGCGCCCACGGCACAGAGCGCGGCCCAGTACCGGGAGGCCGCGCTGGACAGCCTGCGCACCGCGGGCCTCAAGGACGTCGAGCAGGTCTTCCATCAGTACCCGCACGAGCTCAGCGGTGGCATGAAGCAGCGTGTGCTCATCGCGATCGCGTTGGCGGGCAAGCCGGAGATCATCGTGGCCGACGAGCCCACCAGCGCGCTCGACGTGACCGTCCAGAAGACGATCCTCGACCACCTGGTACGGCTGCGCGAGGAACTGGGCATCGGCATTCTTCTGGTCACCCACGACCTCGGAGTCGCGCTGGACCGCTCGGACCGGATCCTGGTCATGCAGGACGGCCGGATCGTGGAGGAGGGCCCGGTGCGCCAGGTCCTGGACCACACCACCCACGCCTACACCCGGCGGCTGCTCGACGCGGCTCCCGCGCGGCACGCGGAGCGACTCGAGCCGACGTCGGGCGCGCGATCGGTGCCGGCCGCCGCGCCGCCGGTCCTGCGGGCGAGCGCGCTCACCAAGGCGTACCGGTTGCACGGCGGCCGGGGCGGGAGTCGGCAGCTGCGGGCGCTGGGCGGGGCCGACCTCGTCGTACGCAAGGGCACCACCCACGCGATCGTCGGCGAGTCCGGGGCGGGCAAGTCGACGCTGGCGAGTGTCCTGGTCCGGTTCACCTCGGCCGACAGCGGCACGGTGCACATCGGCGACCGGGAGCTGACCGGCCTGGATCGCAGGCGGTTGCGGGAGGTCCGCCGGGATCTGCAGTTCGTGTTCCAGAACCCGTTCACCTCGCTCGACCCGCGGCTCACCGTCGGCAAGCTCATCGCCGAGCCGCTGCGCGCCTTCGGCCTCGCGACGAGCAAGCGGGAGCGGACGGCCCGGGTGGTCGAGCTGCTGACGGCGGTGGCGCTGGACGAGAGCCATCTGCACCGGCTGCCCGGCGAGCTCTCCGGCGGTCAGCGGCAGCGGGTCGCGATCGCGCGGGCGCTCGCGGTGAACCCCGAGATCCTCGTGCTCGACGAGGCGGTGAGCGCGCTCGACGTGTCGGTGCAGGCGCAGATCCTGCAACTGCTGGTCGATCTGCAGGCCGAGTTCGGGCTCAGCTATGTGTTCGTGACCCACGACCTCGGCGTCGTACGTCTGATCGCGCACGACGTCACGGTGATGAAGGCAGGACTCGTGGTCGAGACCGGCCCGGTCGAGGAGGTGTTCCGCTCGCCGCGGCACGCGTACACACGGGAGCTGCTGGCGGCCGTCCCGGGAGCCCGGGTCTCCGAACCACGCACCGGGGTCGAGGTCGGGGCGGCGCGCTGACGTCCCACAGGCGGGGCCCTTCGCTTGTCGACGTCGGGCTCCGAATGGCCGTGTCCGCCGAGAGGCCGCAGCATGGTGGGTGATGTCGTCGGTGTGCCAGGTGTGCCATTCCGGAGGCGGCTCCGCCCGACTCCTCCCCTTCAGGCCACACCCGCAGGGCCCCACGGCGTTTAGCGAACCCGTCGAAAGGCACGCGTAGCCCATGAGTGACGACACAGCCAAAGCGACCACCACGGACGCCGGCGTTCCGGTCGAAAGCGACGAGCACTCGCTCACGGTCGGCGCCGGTGGCCCGATCCTCTTGCAGGACTCCTATCTGATCGAGCAGATGGCGCAGTTCAACCGGGAGCGGATCCCGGAGCGGCAGCCGCACGCCAAGGGCAGCGGCGCCTTCGGCCACTTCCAGGTCACCGCGGACGTCAGTCCCTACACGAAAGCCGCGGTGTTCCAGCCCGGGACGCGGACCGAGCTGGTGACCCGGTTCTCCACGGTCGCCGGCGAGCGCGGGAGCCCGGACACCTGGCGCGACCCCCGCGGCTTCGCGGTGAAGTTCTACACCTCCGAGGGCAACTACGACATGGTCGGGAACAACACCCCGGTCTTCTTCGTGAAGGACCCGATGAAGTTCCAGCACTTCATCCGGTCCCAGAAGCGCCGCGCGGACAACAACCTCCGCGACCACGACATGCAGTGGGACTTCTGGACGCTCTCGCCCGAGTCCGCGCACCAGGTCACCTGGCTGATGGGCGACCGGGGCATCCCGCGTTCCTGGCGCCACATGAACGGCTACACCTCGCACACGTACATGTGGATCAACGCGCAGGGCGAGCGGTTCTGGGTGAAGTACCACTTCAAGACCGACCAGGGCGTCGAGTACTTCACCCAGCACGAGGGCGACCAGATGTGTGCGGCCGACACGGACTACCACACCAGGGATCTCTTCGAGCACATCCGCGACGGGGAGTACCCCAGCTGGACCCTGTACGTGCAGGTCATGCCGTACGACGAAGCGGCCGACTACCGCTTCAACCCGTTCGACCTGACCAAGGTGTGGCCGCACGCCGACTACCCGCTGGTCGAGGTCGGCAAGATGACGCTGGACCGCAATCCGACGGACAACCACGCGGAGATCGAACAGGCCGCGTTCCAGCCCAACAACCTGGTCCCGGGGATCGGCCCCAGCCCCGACCGGATGCTCCTCGCGCGGCTCTTCTCCTACGCCGACGCGCACCGCCACCGCATCGGCGGCAACTACCAGCAGCTGCCCGTCAACGCGCCGGTCGCGCCCCTGCACACGTACTCCAAGGACGGGGCCATGGCCTACCGGAAGGCCGAGGACCCGGTGTACGCGCCGAACTCCAAGGGCGGCCCGGCGGCCGACACGGACCGCTACGGCACACCGCCCAGCTGGTACGCGGACGGCGACATCACCCGCGCCGCGTACGTCGACCACGCCGAGGACGACGACTGGGGCCAGGCGGGCACCATGGTGCGCGAGGTCCTCGACGACGCCGCGCGCGACCGCCTCGTGGACAACGTCGTCGGCCACCTGCTCAACGACGTGAGCGAGCCGGTGCTCGTGCGGGCCTTCGAGTACTGGTCCAACATCGACCCGTCGATCGGCAAGCGCATCGAACAGGGGGTGCGGGCCAAGGCCGGCGAGAAGGACCCCAAGGCCGGGGAGCAGGCCAATCCGGCGCGCAGCAGCATGCAGGACAAAGCCTGAGGCGGGACCTGCCTGCACGGTTCCGGGAGTCGGGTCGTAGCCTGCCGTCGTGACCGAGATGCTGAACCCGACTCCCGACGAAGCCTTCGCGACGCTGCTGGACGGCAACCAGCGGTTCGTCACCGGGACACCGGGACACCCCAATCAGGACGCCGCGCGCCGCACCGAGACCGCGCCCGGACAGAACCCCTTCGCGGTGCTGTTCGGGTGCTCCGACTCCCGGCTGGCCGCCGAGATCATCTTCGACCAGGGGCTCGGCGACATGTTCGTGGTCCGCACGGCCGGGCACGTGGTCGGTTCGGAGGTGCTGGGCAGCATCGAGTACGGGGTGAGCGTGCTGGGCTGCCCGCTGGTCGTGGTCCTCGGCCATGACTCGTGCGGGGCGATCGCCGCCGCCAAGGACGCCGCCGACGGCGGCAGGGCGCCGGCCGGCTTCGTGCGCGATGTCGTCGAGCGGGTGACGCCGAGCGTGCTCGCGGCCCGCGCCGCGGGCCGCGGTCGGGACGAGGAGATCCTCCACGAGCACATACGGCACACCGTCGACCTGCTGCTCGACCGTTCCCGTGTGCTGTCCGAGCAGGTGGCCGCCGGGCGCCTCGCCGTGGTGGGCCTGTCCTACCGACTGGCCGACGGCACCGCGCAGTTGGTCGCCTCCCACGGCCTGAGCGCGACCGCCACCTCCGCACGCTGAACCCGCCCCATCGAAAGAAGCGCACCACAGTGAAGGACAACGCGAGGGTGACGGCACCCGCCCGTGACACCGGCTCCGCGCCCATCGGCGACATCGACATCGACAAGGCGGTCGGCGTGCTGCGCGCCGGCGGTCTGGTGGCCCTCCCGACGGAGACCGTCTACGGCCTGGGCGCCGACGCCGAGGACCCCGCCGCCGTCGCACGCATCTTCCAGACCAAGGGCCGCCCGCCCAACCATCCGCTGATCGTCCACATCGGCGGCGCCGAGCACCTGGCCGACTGGGCCGAGGACGTGCCCGAGGCGGCGCGCCTGCTCGCGGAGCGCTTCTGGCCGGGACCGCTCACGCTGGTCCTGCGGCGCGGCGGCCGGGTGCCCCTCGACACCACCGGCGGCCTGGAGACGGTGGCGCTGCGCGTGCCCGACCACCCCGTCGCACTGGAGCTGCTCAACGCCTTCGGCGGCGGCATCGCGGCCCCGTCCGCCAACCGGTTCGGTTCGGTCAGCCCGACGACCGCCGACCACGTCCGCGCCGAGCTCGGTGACGGCGTCGACTTCGTCCTCGACGGCGGCCCCTGCGAGGTCGGCGTCGAGTCGACCATCGTCGATGCCACGAGCGAGTCGTTGAGCATTCTGCGGCCGGGCGGGGTGACGCGCGAGGACCTCGAACAGGCGCTGGGGCGCCCCCTCGACGTGCCCTCCACCAGCGAGGTGCGGGTACCCGGCCAGCATCCCTCGCACTACGCGCCGAACGCGCGCGTCGTCCTCGTCGACCCGGACGAGCTCGTCGCCGAGACGCGGCGCGCGCACGAACTCGGCCACCGGGTGGGCGTGTTCCTGCCGTCCTCGCTCGCCGACGCTCCGGGGACGGTGCGGGCGCACGCCGTGGTCTCCGTCCCCGTCTCGCTGGACGCCTACGCGCGCGGCCTCTACGGCTACCTGCGCGAACTCGACGAGAAGGGCTGCGACCTGATCCTCGCGTCGCTGCCTGCGCAGGAGGGGCTCGGCCTCGCGATCGCCAACCGGCTGCGTCGCGCGGCCGGGCCCCGGCCCGCGTAGAGGATCAGCGGGCGGCGAGAAGTCCGAGCGTGTCGATCACTCGGTTCGAGAAGCCCCACTCGTTGTCGTACCAGGCGACCACCTTGATGTGGCGGCCGTCGACGCGGGTGAGGGCCGAGTCGAAGATCGACGAGGCGGGGTTGCCCACGATGTCGGAGGACACCAGCGGGTCCTCGGAGTACTCGAGGACGCCGGCGAGCGGGCCGTCGGCCGCGGTGCGGTAGGCGGCCAGCACCTCGTCGCGCGTGACGTCGCGGGCGACGGTCGTGTTGAGTTCGACGATCGAGCCCACCGGTACGGGGACGCGGATCGAGTCGCCCGACAGCCTGCCGTCGAGGTTCGGGAGGACCAGGCCGATCGCCTTGGCGGCGCCGGTCGTGGTCGGCACGATGTTGATCCCGGCGGCGCGGGCGCGGCGGGCGTCGCGGTGCGGGCCGTCCTGCAGGTTCTGCTCCTGCGTGTAGGCGTGCACCGTCGTCATGAACCCGTGCTCGATACCGGCGAGTTCGTCGAGGACCGAGGCCAGCGGGGCGAGCGCGTTGGTGGTGCAGGAGGCGTTCGAGACGATCGTGTGCACGGCCGGGTCGTACGCGTCGGTGTTGACGCCGTACGCGAGCGTGACGTCGGCGCCGTCCGAGGGGGCGCTGACGAGCACCTTCTTCGCGCCCGCGTCCAGGTGGGCACGGGCGGCCTTGGCCGAGGTGAAGCGGCCGGTGGCCTCCAGGACGATGTCCACGCCGAGTTCGGCCCACGGCAGCTGCCCCGGCTCGCGCTCGGCCAGCACCTTGATCCGTCGGCCGTCGACGACGAGGGTGTCCCCGTCCGCGGTCACCGGGCGCCCGAGGCGTCCCGCGGTGCTGTCGTAGGCGAGCAGCCGGGCGAGCGTGGCGGGCTCGGTGAGGTCGTTGACGGCGACGACCTCTAGGTCACTGTCGCGCTCCAGCAGGGCGCGCAGCACATTGCGTCCGATGCGGCCGAATCCGTTGATGGCGATGCGAGTCATGAATGGTGTCCCTTCCGTTCCCCACCAGGCTCGCGCGCGGCTCGCGGCGCCGACAGTGGCGGGATCGCCAGGGTTCGCAAGGATGCCGCCAACGGTTGCTCGGGGTGTCACTCGCCCGGCGTGAAGGTGCGCCGGTACTCGCTCGGTGTGGTGCCGAGGATGCGCTGGAAGTGCAGGCGCAGGTTCGCGCCGCTGCCGAGCCCGACGTCGGCGGCGATCTGTTCGACGCTGCGCTGCGAGCGCTCCAGCAGTTCGCGGGCCAGGTCGATGCGGGCGCGCATCACCCACTGCATGGGCGTGTATCCGGTCTCGTCGACGAAGCGTCGCGAGAAGGTGCGCGGTGACACCCCGGCCTGTCGCGCCAGGGTGTCGAGGGTGAGGGGTTCGTCGAGCCGGTGCAGCGCCCATTCACGGGTGGCGGCGAACCGTTCACCGAGCGGTTCGGGGACGCTGCGCGGCACGTACTGGGCCTGCCCTCCGCTGCGGTAGGGGGCGGCGACCAGGCGGCGGGCGGCGTGGTTGGACGCGGCCACGCCGAGGTCGCCGCGCAGGATGTGCAGGCACAGGTCGATGCCGGAGGCGGCGCCGGCGGAGGTGAGCACGCTGCCCTCGTCGACGAACAGCACGTTCTCGTCGACCTGGACGTCCGGGTACCTGGCCGCGAGGGCGCGCGTGTAGTGCCAGTGCGTCGTGGCGCGCCTGCCGTCGAGCAGTCCCGTGGCGGCGAGCGCGAAGGCGCCGGTCGAGATGGCGGCGAGCCGCGCGCCCCGCTCGTGCGCGGCGAGCAGCGCGTCGACGACGGCCCGCGGCGGGTCCTCACGGTCCGGGAACCGGTAGCCGGGCACGAAGACGATGTCGGCCCACGCGAGCGCTTCGAGGCCGTGGGACACCGCGTACGCGAGACCGTCGCCGCCGGTCACGAGCCCGGACGCCGCCCCGCACACCCGCACCTCGTACGGCATGCTCGCGCGGGTCGTGAACACCTGCGCGGGAATCCCGACGTCGAGCGGCTTCGCGCCCTCCAGTACGAGGACGGCGACGCGGTGGGGGCGGGAGGCTGACACAGGAGGAGGTTACGCGGGAGTCGCGGCCGTCCGCGCTCACGTCTCCCGCCCCGCGTCGATCTCGGCGATCAGGGACTCGACGCGGGTCCTGATCTCGTCGCGGATCGGGCGGACGGCCACGACGCCCTGGCCGGCCGGGTCCTCCAGGGACCAGTCGAGGTACTTCTTGCCGGGGAAGACCGGGCAGGCGTCGCCGCAGCCCATGGTGATGACGTAGTCGGACGCCTGCACGGCCTCGGTGGTCAGGACCTTGGGGGTGGCGGCGGAGATGTCGACGCCCGCCTCCTTCATCGCCTCGACCGCCGCCGGGTTGACCCGGTCACCGGGGACCGAGCCGGCGGAACGGACCTCGACGCGGTCGCCCGCGAGGTGGTCGAGGAATCCGGCGGCCATCTGGGAGCGGCCCGCGTTGTGGACGCAGACGAAGAGCACGGAGGCGCGCGGCGCGGACGGGGACGTGGGCATGAGGTCTTCCTTAGCTGGAATCAGCGTGAACTGGTGTCAGTCCAGAATGATGTGAAAGTATCAGTCCATGATGACGTCAGTCGACACTGACCTGATCCGGGTACTGGCCGACCCGCTCAGGCTCAAGATCGTGAACCTGCTCGCCCACGAGACCCTGTGCACCACACACCTCGTGGAGGAGACCGGCGCACGCCAGACCAACCTCTCCAACCACCTGAAGGTGCTGCGCGAGGCGGGGGTCGTGGACACCGAGCCGTGCGGCCGCTTCACGTACTACAAGCTGCGCCCGGACGTCATCGCCAGGCTGGCCGGCCAGTTCGCCGACCTGGCCGAGACCGCCCGCGCCGCCGCCGACAACAAGAGGGCCTGCCCGTGACCCGCACCGACACACCCGCCACCACCGCGACGACCGAGGAGGCCTCGGTCGTCGCGAAGCTGTCGACCCTCGACCGCTACCTCGCCGTGTGGATCCTGCTCGCCATGGGCGTCGGGCTCGGCCTCGGCCGGCTGATCCCCGGCCTGGGGGACGCGCTGTCGAAGGTCGAGATCGGCGGCATCTCACTGCCCATCGCGATCGGCCTGCTCGTGATGATGTACCCGGTGCTCGCCAAGGTCCGCTACGACAGGCTGGACACGGTCACCGGCGACAAGAAGCTGATGGTGTCGTCGCTGGTCATCAACTGGATCGTCGGCCCCGCCGTGATGTTCGCCCTGGCGTGGACCTTCCTTCCCGACCTGCCCGAGTACCGCACGGGGCTCATCATCGTCGGCCTGGCCCGCTGCATCGCCATGGTCATCATCTGGAACGACCTGGCCTGCGGCGACCGCGAGGCCGCCGCCGTCCTCGTCGCCCTCAACTCGGTCTTCCAGGTCATCGCGTTCAGCCTGCTCGGCTGGTTCTACCTCGACCTGCTGCCGCAGTGGCTGGGCCTCGGCGACGGCCAGGGCCTGGACGTCCCCGTCTGGCACGTCGCCCTGAACGTCATCGTCTTCCTCGGCATCCCGCTGCTCGCCGGCTTCCTCACCCGCCGCGTCGGCGAGAAGAAGCTGGGCCGCGAGACGTACGAGTCCAACTTCCTTCCGCGGATCGGACCTTGGGCGCTGTACGGCCTGCTCTTCACGATCGTCATCCTCTTCGCACTGCAAGGTGACGCGATCACCTCGCAGCCGCTGGACGTCGTGCGCATCGCGGTCCCGCTGCTGGCCTACTTCGCGATCATGTTCTTCGGAACCTTCGCGCTGGGCAAGGCGCTCGGCATGACCTACGACCGCACGGTGACCCTCGCGTTCACGGCGGCCGGCAACAACTTCGAACTGGCCATCGCCGTCTGCATCGCCACCTTCGGCGTCACCTCCGGGCAGGCGCTGGCCGGGGTCGTCGGCCCGCTCATCGAGGTCCCGGTACTGATCGGACTCGTCTACGTGGCGCTGGCCCGGCGCAGGAAGTACGCCCCCACCTCGCTGACCACGCTGTAGGGCGTGCCGGTCACGCCACGGAACGCACCGTCAGCAGCTGCCCCATGGCCGCCAGCACCGACGGCTCGACCCGGTAGTACACCCACGTGCCGCGCCGCTCGGAGGCGAGCAGGCCGGCCTCCTTGAGCTTCTTCAGGTGGTGGGAGACCGTCGGCTGCGACACCCCGACGTCCGAGATGTCGCAGACGCACGCCTCCCCGCCCTCGTGCGAGGCGACGAGCGAGAAGAGCCGCAGCCGCACCGGATCGCCGAGCGCCTTGAACATGCGGGCGGCGGTCTCCGCCTCCTCCGGGGAGAAGGGCCGCTCGGTCAGCGGCGGGCAGCACGGCGCGGCACCTTCGTCGGCGGGCTCGAGCAGCGGCAACACCTTCGCGTTCGACATACGTCTATGTTGACATGCGTCGAAGCAGCACGGGGAGAGCGAGAGCGCGGAGAGCGTCGCCCACCCCCGGCGACAGTCGGTCTAATTCGACGAATGTCTATGTTGACGGCCATCGAAACAGGTGCCATGCTGGCCGCCCAAGCCATCGACAGACGTCGAATCAACGGGGAGTCGATCGTGAACACGCCTGCCACCGCCGAACTGCCCGTCGTCGTGATCGGAGCCGGGCCCATCGGTCTCGCCGCCGCGGCCCACCTCGTCGACCGGGGCATCGAGCCGCTCGTCCTGGAAGCCGGGCCGACGGCCGCGGCGGCCGTGCGCGAGTGGTCGCACGTGCGCCTCTTCTCCACCTGGGGCGAGCTCGTCGACCCGGCCGCCGAGAAGCTCCTCGCGCCGACCGGCTGGGCGAAGCCGGACGCCGGCGGGTACCCGTCCGGCGGTGACTGGGCGGACGACTACCTCCAGCCGCTCGCCGACGTCCTCGGCGACAAGGTCCGCACCGGCGCCACCGTCACCGGCGTCTCCCGCTCCGGCCGCGACCGCGTCGTCGACGCCGACCGCGGGGCCCAGCCCTTCGTCATCCATGTCGCGCACGCCGACGGCCGCGAGGAGCGGCTCTTCGCCCGCGCCGTCATCGACGCCTCCGGCACCTGGACCACCCCCTCCCCCGCCGGCGCCGACGGACTGCCCGCCCTCGGCGAGCGCGCCGCGGCCGACCATGTCTCCTACCGGGTTCCCAACCTCAAGGACCCTGCCGTACGGGCCCGTTACGCGGGCCGGCGCACCGCCGTCATCGGCTCCGGTGCGTCGGCGTTCACCGCGCTCGCCACGCTGGCCGACCTCGCCGGGGCGGACGACGGCGCGGGCACCAAGGGCGTGTGGGTCCTGCGGCGCGGCATCTCCGGCTCCACCTTCGGCGGCGGCGAGGCCGACCAGCTCCCCGCGCGCGGGGCTCTCGGCCTCGCGGCGAAGGCGGCCGTGGACGCCGGGCACGCGGACGCGGCCACCGGCTTCCGCACGGCCGCCATGGAGCGGACGGCCGAAGGGCGCCTGGTCCTGGTCGCCGAGGACGGGCGCCGCCTCGACCCGGTCGACGAGGTGATCGTGCTCACCGGCTTCCGGCCCGGCCTCTCCCACCTCTCCGAGATCCGCCTCGGCCTCGACGAGCGCCTGGAGGCCCCGGTCGCACTGGCCCCGCTCATCGACCCCAACCAGCACTCCTGCGGCACGGTGTACCCACACGGCCACCGCGAGCTGTCCCACCCGGAACAGGGCGTCTACCTCGTCGGCATGAAGTCCTACGGCCGCGCGCCGACCTTCCTCGCCATGACCGGCTACGAGCAGGTCCGCTCGGTCGTCGCCGCGCTCGCCGGTGACACCGACTCCGCCGACCGCGTCGAACTCACCCTCCCCGAGACCGGCGTGTGCGGCGGCGCGGGACTCTACGACACCCCCGCCGAGGCCGAGCAGGGCGCGGGCGGAGGCTGCTGCGGCTCGTGACCGTGCAATAAGCCGTGCGAGAAGTCGTGCAAGAAGTCGTGCGATGAGCCGTGGCGCGGGCCACCCGGGCATGTCAGGACACCGAGCAGCACACCCGGCCGACTCAACAGGTGCAGAGCGGAGCCCACGGCGGGGCCGCCCCGACAACCGGTAGCGGGCTGACGTAAGGTTCCTCCCCGCGGCCGCTGCCGCCCCACCCGATTTCCAGGGCGCCAGCGGCCTTTGTCACGCCCCCCATCACTCTGCAAAAGACGCGCCGGCGCTGCTCGGCGCCGCACTGACGATCCCGGAACGAGGCACCACCGTGACCGAGACCAGTACCCGACCCGTCCCCGCGGGCGATCTGCCGCCACCCTCCCTGTCGACGAAGAAGCGCCGCTTCCTGACCAAGCTGAGCGTGGTCATCGCGGGCGGCATGTTCATCGACGGGTTCATCCTCGGCAGCACGGGCGTCGTGATGCCGGCGATATCGAAGGACCTGGGCCTGTCGTCCGTCGGCGAGGGCCTGATCGCCGCGGCCGCGCTGCTCGGCATCTTCCTCGGCGGCCCGATCGGCGGATATCTGGCCGACCGGTTCGGCCGCAAATCGATGTTCACCATCGACCTCGCGCTGTTCCTGGTCTGCTCCGTGGCCCAGTTCTTCGTGACGGAGGCGTGGCAGCTCGTCGTGGTCCGCCTCGTCATGGGACTGGCGATCGGCGCCGACTACTCGATCGGCTGGCCGCTGCTCGCCGAGTTCGCACCCGCCCGCCTGCGCGGCCGGCTGCTCGCCGTACAAGAAGTCGCCTGGTACGTCGGCTACCTCATCTCCTACGCGGCCGGCTACGCCCTGATCGCGTCGACGTCCGTCAGCTGGACCGTCATCCTCGGGCTCAGCACCGTCCCGACCGTCATCGTCCTGCTGCTCCGCCTCGGCACCCCCGAGTCACCGCGCTGGCTGATGAGCAAGGGCAGGACCGAGGAGGCCACGGCGCTGGCCGAGGAGTACCTGGAGGAGGAGGACCAGCGCGACCTCCTTGCCTCGACAACCCGCACCGCGGGCGGCTTCGGCCGGCTGTTCTCCCCCGAGTACCGCAAGGCCACGATCTTCGTCAGCGTCTTCTGGGTCTGCAACGTCACCCCGTACTTCGCCATCGGCGCCTTCGCCCCGACCGTCCTGGAGCACCTCGGCATCAAGGACGGACTGTCCGGCGCGCTGGCGATCAACGGGCTCGTGGTCGTCGGGTCGATGGTCTCCGTGCTGCTCGTCGAACGCGTGGGACGGCGCAAGCTGGGCATCCCGCCGTTCTGGATCTCCACCGTCGCCCTGGTCGTCGTCGCCTTCTTCTCGCACACCTCCGCCGCCCTGGTCCTGGTCTGCTTCCTCGTCTTCTCCCTGGTCAACGCCGCTTCCACGGCACTGGCCGGGGTGTATCCGGGTGAGGTGTTCCCCACCGAGATCCGCGGCGCGGGTGTGGGCTTCGCCACCGCCGTCTCCCGCGTCGGCGCCGCGGCCGGTACCTTCCTCCTGCCGCTCTCCGTCGACAGCCTCGGCACCTCGGTGACGATGCTCCTGGCGGCCGCCATCAGCCTCATCGGCGGCATCGTCTCGCACCGCCTCGCCCCCGAGACCAAGGGACTGACCCTCAGCCAGGCCTGCGCCCCCGCCCCATCGGCGTGAGTCCGTCGCGGGCGTGAGTCCGTCGCGCGCAACTCCGCGCGGAAGCGCTCGGCCGCCGAAGAGGCATTCCGTGCCGAGGTCGAGCGCTTCGGACCCGCCGCGTACGGGAGACACCCACTCCTGTCAGGTCCACAACTCGGCCAAGCATTAAGGGAGTTGATGTGTGAGGCTGCGGGGCGCCGTGGTCAGACGGCGGCTATGTCGATCGACTTCTCCCGGAACGCCTTCGCCATCAGCGCCGACATGGCCTTCTTCCCGACGCGGTTGGTCAGCGCCTTCTGCATCGCGGTGCGCATCGCCTTGTCCTTGCGGGTCTGCGGGACGAACATCGTCAGACCCATCGTGCGGCCGGACCTCTGCTGGATGTCCATGAAGGGGCGCAGCTTCTGGTCCCATTCGCGCAGCGCGCGTGGGGTGTTGCCGGGATTGCGCTGGAGGAGAGTGCCCAGGAGGTCGGCGCCGGCCATCGCGGTGGAGGCGCCCATGCCGGAGTAGAGGGTCAGACACCAGGCGGCATCGCCGAGGAGGACGACGCGGTCGGTGTGCCAGGTATCCATCTCGACCTGGTGGACGGAGTCGAAGAGGTGGTCGTCGGCCTGCTCGAACTGCTGGAGGAGGTGTTCCAGGACGGGTCCGGTCGGCTCCGGGCCGAAGGCGGCGCGCAGGGAGTCGATGGGCGGGCGGCGGAACTGGGCGTCCTCGTCGTCGGTGCGGTAGTTGAACAGCAGGCCGGGCTGGTGGTCCGCGAACGGGAACGTCCACACCGAGCGCCCCGGTTCGGCCAGGACGACGCCGTCCTGGGGGCGGTAGCCGGGCACCGGTTCCTTGATGACGGTGGCGGCGATGATGTGACGCAGCGGCCGCATGAACCGGGTGTCCGGGCCGAAGGCCAGGCGGCGCACCGTGGAGCGCAGGCCGTCGGCGCCGACCACGAGGTCGAAGCGCTCGGTGGTCTCCGGGACGTCATCGTCGCCGGTGGTGGCGCGGAGCGTGACATCGACGCCGTCGGGGTGTTCGTCGAGGGCGGTGGGCGTGGTGCCGTAGCGGATCTCGGTGCGCGGCACGACGGTGTCGTACAGGGCGGCCTCGATGTCGCCGCGGAGGACGAGGCGGGGGCCGCCGGGCAGGTCGCCGTAGCCCATGCCGGGACGGCGGCGGCCGTTGCGCTCGACGTCGTAGGTGATGCCGTCCTGGGCAGCGCGGTTGCCGATGGCGTCCAGGACGCCCATGCGCAGCGCGGTGGCGCGGCCGGTCTCGAAGAGGCCGACGAAGTATCCGGCGGCGCGGCGGCCGGGGGCGCGTTCGGCGATGACGGGTTCCCAGCCGATCTCGTGCAGGCGCATCGCGGCGGCGAGACCGCCGATGCCCATGCCGACGATCAGCGCGCGCGGTGCGGTGGTGTTCCTGGCCGGCTTCTTCATGGCTGGCTCTTTCATGGCTGGCTTCCCTCTCCCCTACGGGCCCCTACGGGTTGCTGACTTCTCCGACCACGAAAGCTCAAGTGGAGATGCCATCTCCGTTTACTGAACCCACCGTAGCACCAAACCGGAGATACCTTCTCCAGTTAACTCGACGTCGACGCGACCCGACCCGTTCCCACCCACCGGGAACGGTCCCTACGCCTGCCCCCTCTCCCGTGCCACGCTCCGACCCTCTGATGCTCTGCACTGCGACGGCGACCGGGAGGACGACAACACATGGGCGGCCCGCACACCTTGGCCCACCTCGCCGACTGGGCAGCCGACGCCCACGGCGACGCGGAGGCCCTCACATTCCGCGACACCACCTGGACGTTCCGCACCCTGCGCGACCAGGTGGACCAGGCCGCGCGAGCCCTGATGGCACAGGGCCTGCGCCCGGGTGAGTCCGTCGGCATCTGGGCCTCCAACAGCGACCGATGGGCCATCGCCGCACTCGGCACGCTCACCGCCGGCGGCGTCCTCGTCCCCGTCAACACCCGCTACCGCGCCACGGAAGCCGCCGACATCCTGCACCGGGCACGCGCCCGCATCCTGCTCACCGAACACGACTTCCTCGGCCGCGACTACCGCACCGAACTCACCCACGGCCACCAACCCCCCGCCCTTCAACGGATAGTGGCCCTGCACGACGACGCCGAATGGACCACCTTCCTCGCCTCCGGCGACGCCATCACCACCCACCAACGCCACCAACGAGCCGCGGCCGTCACCCCCGACGCACCCAGCGACCTGCTGTTCACCTCCGGCACCACGGGCCGCCCCAAGGGCGTCATCGGCCAACACGGACAGGTCGTACGGGCCTCCCGCGACTGGGCCCGCACGGTGACCCTCCAGTCCGGCGACCGCTACCTGCTCGTCAACCCGTTCTTCCACACCTTCGGCTACAAAGCCGGCTTCGTGGCCTGCCTCTTGACCGGCGCCACGGTGCTGCCGGAGCCGGTGTTCGACGCCGCCCGGATCCTGCAGCGGATCGAGCGCGACCGGGTCTCGGTGCTCACCGGCGCACCGACGGTGTTCCTCTCGCTGCTCAACCACCCCCAGCGGCCCGCCCACGACCTGTCGACGCTGCGCATGGCGGGAACCGGCGCCTCCAACATCCCCACCAGCCTCATCGAACAGATCCGCACCCTGGGCGCACACAC